>JAADDH010000054.1 GCA_013154035.1 Candidatus Iainarchaeum sp.
TCGTAATCCCGCGATAGCCACGAGCAAAAACCACCCAAAGTGCTAGGGAATATACTACGTTAGAAATGGCGGTAGCAAGGGCAGCACCCACGACGCCCATGGCGGGAAGCCCAAACCAGCCAAAGATGAGGATCGGATCAAGGATCGCATTGAGTATGAGCGTGGCTATGCTGAGGTATGTGGGCGTCTTAGTATCTCCGACGGCGCGCATTGCGGTGGAGAATGCGAAACCAGCAGCGGTGATCGGAAAGATTACTGCAAGCGTGCGCATATATGCGGCGGCGAGTGGCAGGACGTCTGCCGGTGCGCGGAGCAGAGAGAGTATCTGCGGGGCAAAGACGTATCCCAGCACGCCAAAAAACGCACCGATCAACAACTCAACGAGGAGCAACTGGCCAAGAACCGTATCCACCGCCTCGTACCGCCGAGCACCGACGAGCTGCGAGATGAGTGCGGTTCCTGCGGCGGTAAAGCCAGAGGCGAAGAAAATGGCGATCATCATCACGGGCCAGGCAACGGCGGGCGCAGAGATTGCGGCACGACCCAATCTGCCCAGCCAAAACGTATCCACAAGATTGTATAGCACCTGGACGATCTGGTTTAAAATGAGCGGCGCAGATAGCACCAGCAGCGTTTTTCGAACGTCACCTTCTAGAACTCTCCGACGCATGGCCTCGGCGCTCAAAAAGAATCACCCGAAGGAGGAAGCGGGAAAGAATTTATGAAAGGTGCTGATGCAACGCCCGACGGCGAGAATCACTCCGTAGCAATTGGACACTATTTGCGCTTGACAGGCAGCATGTGCGCCAGATACATCACTCCACTGCGGTGTACGACGCGCATGGCCTCTAGGTTATGAGCCCGCCGCATATGCGTCGGAATCGTGCCGCCGGGTCCGCTAGAATCAACCGGCCCATAAATGGCAGATGTTATTACGAGGTCCTCATGCTCCGTGGGCTTGTATTTTCCATTGTTCGCCAGATCCAGCGCCCTGCGCAGGGGTGTCCCCTTGTAGATCTCCACCCACGCCTTGTGTAAAATCCCCGGGAAATCGAGGCCGTGCATCTTAGACAGCATACGCAGAGCATTCTCGGCATACCACGCAGTGCCGCCGACAGTTGCAGGGGGCGTGAAGAGTGACGAATCAAGATGAACTAGTGCGGTCCTATCCTCTGCAGCGGATCGCAGCACGTCTCTGTAGAGTGCAAAGTACGGATTCCTGCGTGTGATAACCTCTCTGGCATCTGGGAGTATAGTCCGCACCTTTTCCATGCTGTTTCGCAGGTCATCTCCGACGACATAGTACTCCTTGCCCTTAGAGTCCCTCACGACTGTATGCTCCTTCCTTCCCAGGAGATCCGCGGTGATTTCGGGTAGATACTTTGGCAGGTAGTCGCTTTTGCTGTACAGGATCCCGAAGGAATCAAGCTCCCTCCAATCCCTTGCAATGTGGTGTGTGCTAAAGGGAAGGGAGAGATGTGCGATTTTTGCCAGTTTAACATCTTCGAACGGTTCTGGGATATGTTTCATTGTTGCTTCGAGTATGTAGAACGCGCGGCGGGATGATGCGCCGGTACCAACGAACGTGATTGGTTTGTCCCGCGGCAACTGTTTCAGAATTCCCGGTAGCCCTTCCTCCAGGGCCGCGCGGAACAATCTAACGGTGCGTAAACTGGGAATACGGTCAAAATACGATATGTTCCGCACCCACGGCTCTCGGGTAACGCCGCGTGGACCGAGCCCTCTGTTATATACATCCCAGAGAATCTCGTGTGCCGTTCTCAGTGGAATCTTAATACGCTCTTCCACCGATGAAGAAGAAGATTGTGAAATAAAAACCTGTCAGATTGCTCTGGAAAGATCCGCAATATCGACAGTTCTCTGCTCTCCTGTTTCCATATCCTTCACAACAATCTTACCATTCTCCGTTTCCCTGCCGACGATCACCACTGTTCTGATTCCTCTTCTCTCTGCATCCGCCAGTTGCTTTCCCAGTTTTCTCCCTGTCACGTCCATAAATATGCTCTTACCTGCGCCCCTGAGTTCCCTTGCGATCCGAATGCCCTTTTTCTCGTAACCAGGAATGATTGCAACGTAGATATCCGCTTCCTTCGCGCTCAGATTCATGGAATCCACGTAGAGATCGAGGACGCGATCAACGCCGATACTTCCGCCCGTTGCCGGAATGCTCTTCCCTCCAAGCAGACCGATAAGTTCGTCGTAACGTCCGCCGGAGAGTATGCTCGTTGGTCTGTCCGCGAACGTCTCGAATATGGGCCCCGTGTAGTAGTCCAGTCCGCGAACAATAAACAAATTAAACGTCCAGAGCACGCCGAAGTCGTCCAGGTATTCCCCCAGTTTCAGCAGGCCATCTTTTGCCGTTCTGATCTCATCGCTCCTTTCTGGCAGTTCGGAGAGATCCACATTGAACTCCAAGAATCGATCGAGGAAAGGTGCAAGATCCTTGAGTTCCTCTCGAACTCCATCTTCCCCGATCTTATACCACTTGTCAATCGCGCGATAGAACTCTGCCCTTCGCTCCGCCGGCAGTCCTATATAATCAGCAATCGCATCGAGCAGTCTTCGGTCGTTCAGCTGCACCGTACCCTCTAAACCGGCGCGCCTCAGCGCCGTCCAGGGTGCCGCGATGACCTCGGCATCTGCCAGCGGATTCGCGGTGCCAAAGATATCTACGTCCGCCTGGGTGAACTCTCTAAACCTTCCGGCCTGCGGCCTGTCGTACCGCCAGACCTTTCCGATCATGTAGCGCTTGATGGGTAGGGGCAAAGTCTTGTTCTCCGCCAGAACGCGAGCCGTTGGCAGCGTCAGATCAAAGCGCAGCCCAATCTCTCTTCCCGCCTTGTCCTTGAAGAGATACAGCTCGTCCCGGATTTCCTCCCCGCCCTTCGACGTGAGAAGTTCTGCCATCTCAAGGGCAGGCGTATCCCACGGGATGAAGCCGAACTCACGGTACGTATCTTCAATGATCCTCAAGAATTCAGCGCGCTTCACGCTCAGAGGCGGCAGAAAATCACGCGTTCCCCTAACACGCTTAGTGAAGTCCATCACCCATCTCACTCACCGAAAGAAACTGCGAGGTGGAAAATAAAAAAGGATCAGAGTTTGCGCAGGATATCCTCGACGCTGGTCTTCGGATCCGTTGTTCTTATGGTCACGGCGTTCGGGTGTCCCCAGTATTCCTTTACCCCAAGGCTCTTCACTATTTCAAGGAAGTTGGCATTCCCGCGAAGAGTTACCGTGTACTTTGGGACAAATGGCTTGTCTGCGACGATCACGACGTCGTAGCCCTTCTCATCCATGAGGTAAGAGGCGATCTTGCCCTTGTGCGGATATCGGGGCGTGCTCTCCAGCCACACAACGAGCACGCGCTTTCCGTCAACCCCGCGCTCCTCGAACTCCGCCTGTTCGAGGGTACGTTCTATTATCAGCTCAAACAGGTCCCAAAACGCTTTCCAGAGATCCGTCTCCAGAATCTTCTTCCCAAGGGCCATAATACGGTAATCTCTACTCGTGTTGAACGCCATCTCCAACGCCAGCGCCTTCTTCCTATCCTCCTTCGTCCATTCCACCACTGGGCTTCGATCGCCCGCTGCTGCTATTCGCACCCAGTCGTCTTTCTTCACCCAGTTCTGGACGAGAAGGGAAACGAGATACGCCGTGTTATACTTGGAGAGCTCAGGACGGTCCAGCGCCGGATTGATCATAACACCGCAGTTGTGCTTGCGCTCGGCGTAATGGTGGTCAACAATAAAGGTCGGTGCAAAGTGATTCAGCAGACAAACACCCGGCGCGTCGTTCCAGTCGCTCCCAAGATCCAGGAGCAGAACGAGAGGAGCCTCAACGGGGGCTAGCGCAAAGGCATCGGCCAGTGCCCAATGCGAAATTGCTCTTGCCTCCTGCCACATCTTGAGAGGACCTATTGCCTCACTGATAAGCATGGTGGAGATAAGACCGTCCGCGTCTCCGTCGAAGAATACCATCGGTTTTACCCCGGCAACCTTCAGAAACGCAAGCTCCTTCCAAAGAACTTCCATTTGCCCGCGTATAAATGCAATCTCGTCGGGCAACTCGAGCTTTGGCTTTAGCCCAGCAACAAAGCGATCATGCACCGCTTTCCACGCAGAGTCGGATGGATACACGCCCTTCTCGTCAAACTCCACGCCGCCGCGCAGACGCTTTCGGGTTGTTCTTCGATGGTATTTCTCCCCGTCGAAGATAAGGTACTCAGTCCCGCCGTTCACGCGAGTAGATGAGACGATGATGCCCTGCTTGCGCATGGTTAAAATCTGGAAAGAACAGAATATTAATCGCCATGACGTACAAAGACCTGCTGCACGACCCCGAGACACGAGGGAATTACTTTGTCGAAGAACTCGGGATCCCTGAAACAGAAATGCCTGAACGCGTGGTGATTACACCTACAGGGTATGAGAGCGTCCTGCCCGCGGATTTTACGGAAACTCTCCAAAGCGCAGGATTGAACGTGGAAGAGTACGAGCCTGGCGACCACATATTGAAAAAATTGGGAAAGAACTATCTCGTATCAGATGGCGCGCGTTCGTTTTCGCTCCATATTCTCGGCCGCGGGCTTGTAGAGTTCACTGACAGGATGTATATCCTTGCCACGTCCGAGCGCGCTAAGGACATCCTACTCATCGGGACAGCAGCATCGCTTACAGAGCAGGTTCTAAAAGAAGATATCAACCTCCCCGAGGTAGTAATTCCATTCGAGTCGATAAGCAATATTCACGTGGACGCCACACGCGCAGTACCCCTCGCAAACCAACATCTGCACAGAGAGATCATGAAATATGCAAAACGGTATGCGAGCACGCAAGTACACAACGCCCTACACGCAACGGTGACGCTGTTTTACCAGGAAACTCGAGATTTCTTGGAATATCTGAGAGACGTGGGAGTAGCGACGATTGACATGGAGGTTTCTGCGTTCTATAGAATTGCCAGATATTCCCAAAAGCGAGCCGTAGCGATATTACGCGCAGTGGATATGCCCATTCACGATCTACACTACTTAGCTGAAAAATACGAACGATTTAGGCAAGCCGAACGGGAAAAGACGAAACAAAGCATCCTGAAAACAGTGGTTGCGTTTGGACTGGGTGAGACGACGGCGGAGAGGCTATGAACGCTTCTCCTGCAGCTGTTCCCAGAGCTTGTCAAAGTCCGTGAGTATTTTAGCCACCGCCTCGCGGAGCTTCTGCGTTCCGGTGATGTATGGCACTTTGTCGCTGTTGTCACGGATCCGCAGGAAGTTTGGACCCATGCGGAAGCCTGCAAGGACGTCACAGTCGCTCAGCGCTTCAATTACTGCCCTGAACTTCCTCGGATCGCCATGATGTTCCTCGTGTTCTTCCTCTTCGGGTGTCTTGTTCGCCCTGTCCTCCACGAACTCAACCCGCCCATTCTCATAGACGTCATAGATTCGGAAGAACTTAGCGTCGCCGAAGTGCTCCCCCGTCAGTGTTAGCTCGTCCTCCAGCCCGAATGCCACGCGTATCTTGCGCATGATTGGAAGGGAAACGAAGGGTTTTTAACGGTGTTAACAAATATGGGAAATAGTACGAGAAACCTCTTTGGAGAACGCGATCCTCAGCATTTCTTTTCTTTTTCCACATTCTCCCCAGATAGAATTGAGCGAACAAGCTCCCCAACTTCCCTCCAGTTCTCCACAACGCGAAGATTTGGAATCCGCTGAGCAGCAGCCTCTTCCCACCTCGCGGTTGCAGGGAATTTGAACCAGACGGGCACAACACGTTCGTTCAGATTGCCTATGAAGCGATGTGGACGGTCGTCAACCCAGACGAACGTGGCGTCTGGAAAGGCGCGGAGGAGTTCACGCAGTAGTGCACTTCGGTCAGGAGTACCGATGAAACTAACAATATCGTCAAAGAGATCCCGGACGCCCGCAAGCTCCACCCTCCGCTCCTTATAGTTCGCAACCCAGTCCTCAGAGGAGAAAAGAATCACCCGAACGCCCCGCGCGCGGAGACCCTCGAGCGTCTCCCGGACGCCCGGGAGCACATGAGAGTGCCGTGCAAGAGCAAGGTTCCAGCGAACGGAAAGAGGATACAAGATATGTCCAATTAGGCGGCCGAACTTGCCAGGCTCTCCACTAGAACCAGTCTTACGGCTGGCCAGCCAGTCGTAAAACCGATCTACAAGCGCGCACATCTTGGGTATCTTCGCGAGAGCTCCGAGTGCGTCACAGGTCGCCTCCCTGAAATGTGCCGGCGAGTCCACGATCACTCCGTCAAAGTCCAAGAGAAGAACAACGCGCATGCTAGTTTCATATCCTGAAACCAATAAATAACTTCGGTTTCAGCCATAACTCAAATATGAACCTGCAGATCCTAGCGACGATTACAGGGCTCGCACTGGTCGATTCCGTAAATCCCTGCACAATAGCGGTCATGGCGCTTCTCCTCTCCGCAGTTCTCATAACAAAGGGAAGAAAGGACGCAATACTTGCAGGAATCCTATTCACGGCAACAATATACATCATGTACCTCCTCTACGGGCTAGGAATCCTGACCGTAATCTACGCTCTTGGCCTTGGAGCGATCCTACGCGTCGTTCTAAAGGTATTACTTGCAATCATGATCGTTGCAGAGTTCGCCGCAGTTGTCCACTACAGCCCCGGCTTTAGATCCATGGAAATGCCCATGAAATTCAGGCCCGTTGCAAAGAAAATCATCAAATCCGCCGAAAACCCCTGGATGGCAATTCCCGTAGCCGCACTCTGCTCCGTACTCCTCCTGCCCTGTTCATCCGGGCCATACCTGTCGGCAATTCTGCTACTGGCGAACACCAATGTTGAAAAGCTTCTTTACCTATTATACTACAATCTGCTATTCGTTCTGCCAATGATCGGCATCGTACTGCTCATTGGCTGGGGAACAAAACCGGAGAAGGTGATGGAATGGAGAAACAAACACATAAGGACGCTGCATCTGATAGCGGGCGTGCTACTGCTCGCAGTGTTCTTTATGGTATAGGCGTCGCGCTTGTGATTGCAGGGATACTTGTCATCGCCTCGACGTGGACCGGGCACAAAACAAGCACAGAGCCAGCGTGGAACGCGGAAACAAACGCAGTCCTAATATATTCGCCAACATGTGTTCACTGCCACGCCCTGATCCAATACCTCCAGGAGAAGAATGCGTTTGACGAGATGAATATCGTCAAAACGACCAATCCTTCCCCTTACATTCCACTCCTCTCAAAGATGGGGCTCGGGTTCAACGGTGTGCCCACATTCATCGTGTATGCTCCCGACGCAAACATCCCTGCCAAAATAAAGACCGCTCCGTTCATTGTCATGATTGGCTTCCCCTCTGAATATCAGGACAAGAATGGATACTTCATGGGGGAGAATAAGGAGCTGAGCTACTGCAAAGACATGCACGGGGTCCCATACTACGAGAATAACACGTATCTCTTCTGCATACGCCCAGATGGCACGATCTTGGGCAACGAGCACGCGGTGGATTGGATCCTAAAGATCTTGAAGACTAAAAGCTAAACAGCGGTCCGAAGAACAAGAATATATACTCCATATACTCTTTTTCTTTTGTGGAGTCCGAAGTCGAGGACCGTAGATTCCCCTGGTGGCTCGTGTTCACAACAGTGGCGGGGCTCGGTCTCGTCATTTTTCTAGCATACTGGGGGCTGAACCTACACCAATGCACGACAAAGCGCTTCGGTGGAGACGCTGCGTTCGTATACAACGGAACGTGCTTCGTAAAATACGATCCGCCCGCTGGGATAGACTGGGATACGGCACTACGGAACTGCGAGGCAAAGGGGGGCACGCTGGCAAGCATGCCGTATGAAACATATTGGCAACAATTTATGGAGCACTTCGACCTGCCGAACAGCCGTTGTTACTGGATTGGGCTGTACTCGCCAAACAAGGACGGTCAATACGTCTGGAGGGACGGAGCTCCAATATACTTCGTGAACTGGGCAATGGGGCAGCCCGACTCTATAATCCGCGGCAACCAAATACAATCGTGTGTCTTGCTTCATAGCAACAAACTCGGCGGGCTCTGGAGTGACGAGTTCTGTTCTGAGACATACTGCGACGGGCAGCCAATTGGGTACATATGCGAGTACAAGAAGTATTAACGCAATAAAGACCTCAGCGCAGGCCCCGCAAGAATTACATATGTCTTGCCAATCCGCTCCCTACGAATCAGATCCTTTGCCTCCAGTGCCGCAACCGCGCGAGACGCCCTAACCTTACCAAAGCGCTCAGATACGTCCGATTGTAGCACACTACCTTTTGTAAGCAGTTCCCTGACGATATACCACTCTTCCTCTCGGTCAAAGAGTCGAGCGACGGCATCCAAATCTACATCGCCGGACGCAGGCTTGCGGAAGAGTTCCTGAACGAGAAGCCCTGCACCTACACCCAGCGCGTAGAATATGGGGATATAAAGAGGAATTGGCAAATCCATGGCGCAGAAAGTTCCGTTAGAAATGGCCTCTGCGGCGTAGTATGTGGCGTACGCGGTAGCAAGCGCGGAAACGGCTATGAGCGCGGCGGCCACGTAGTTCCTCACATGATCAGCCTCTTATATGTTCTCTCGTCCAGCGCGTATGCCTCAATCCCCTTCTCTCTCCACATCTCAGCAATCCTTGCGGCAGTGCTACCCGTCTTGCAGACAATCACATACCGCTCCGACGAGGTTGGAGTAAAATCCTGCGCATCCTCTGCAGAAATGATCCTGAACCCCCTAAGAGACTGCCCACTGAAGAGAACATCCGTATTTACATGTTCTGCCTCACGCAGACGCTCGCGGGCAACCGTAAAGTCCAGATCTAGTGAATCCAAAAGTTTTCGGACCTTTTCAAGACGGGGCGCAGTTACAGAGTGGTGAGAAAGCGTGCATACTTCAGGTACACGCTCCGATGCATCCAATGTGTCAATTTTTCGCGCTATCGCAACGATCTCATCCTTGTCATAGGAGATCAAGGGCCGGAAAACTGGACGAGAAGAAAACGAGTGCAGAACGCGGAGTGACTCCAGAGTCTGCGTGGATACCTGGGAGAGCACCTCCCCCGTGGCGATGGCAGGAATGTCCAGCTCATCCGCCACAATATCCGCAATGCGATAAAGTGCAGCCTTGAACACAATCTGCCGGTAGCCTTCAGGAATACGCGCAATAATCTGCTCGGCAAGCTCGGGAAAATCAACAACGTAGAAGTGCAAATACGGGAACCAGCCTGCCAAACGCTCGTACACACTATAAACAAGCCCTTCCATGGTCCTACCAGTAGTATTTACATAGAGCAAAGTTGGGTGCACACCCCTCTTGGCCAGGCGCCACACCGCAACGGGCGAATCAATCCCCCCCGAAAATAGGAATAGCACACGCCCCGCTGCGCCCACAGGCAAGCCACCAGGACCCGAAAGCACGTCGCGGAAAACATATGCTTTCCCGTTGATGATTTCAATGCCTATGTTTAGTTCCGCATTCTTCAGATCTACAGTCGCGCCAGTCTTCTCCTTAACGTATCCACCGACGAGACGGTTGATCTCCGGTGAAGTCCAAGGAACATCCTTCGTTACGCGCTGAGCCTTCACGGCAAAGGTCTTTTCCCCACGATAGAAGGAGAGTGCGGCTTCGCGCATGGCGTCCAGCTCGGCGGGGACTACGATTGCAGGGGAGTATGATTTTACACCAAAGACCTTGCCCACTTTTTCCCAATCGCCACCCTTCAAAATGATCCTTGCTGCCTCGCGCTTCGCCTTCCCGCCTGTCTGTCGCTCCAGGTTATTTACCAGAATCTTCTCAAAGCGAACACGCACGGGGCGACTTTTGAGGGCAATCTCCGAGTGACGGATAATAACAACGTCATAGTCTATCACGTAGAAGATACGCACAGTAGGTAATAAATACGTCCACGTGCAGAAGATGGTCATGAGCGATGCGCCATTAATGAAACTCACGGACCCACAAACACGCCTTAAAACTGCAATAAAACCCATGCAAGTTGCAAGGCTTGAAAACACAGCATACACAATGCTTCCTCTCGTAATAAAACAGAAGATACTAAAAGCTACCGCGCATAAAGGTGCTTCTCATCCAGATGGGGCCTGAACACATGGGCGGAGAGTGCATCTTCAAGCGTAGGAACGAAGCAATCGGCACGGGGATCTTTGCAGCGGTCAAACACGGCATCTGCAACAAAGTATGCAAATTCGTCCGGAGATTGGTCACCACGGTAGATATACACCGTCTCGCCGGGGGGAATGACATACCGCTCGCGGAACCTCTCCGCAAGCTGATCAGATATTTCCCGTGCCCGTGCTTCCCCCTCAAAGCCCTGAACCCCTGGAAGTCCCTTTCGCGCAAGCACGGCAAAAATTTTGGCCACAACCACCGATATCGGAGAGATCTTTCGGCCGGCGCGCAACATGGCCATGGCTTTCACTTCAGCATATTCTGGCACGGAATTATAAGAACAAGGAGTAATATAAAAATCGCGTGATGATAGCGTAGCCGCTGCTGACGTTAGGATGATGAAGGGAGGGATTGCTGATCAGAGTTCTTCGAACTCGTTCAAGCTGTCCATTGCACGCTTCCTGGCCTCTGCCTGACGTCTAACCTCGGCCAGATAACGCTCAATAATCTCCGGATGTTCTTTGAGATATTTTGTAGCGACCCTCGCGTTTTCAAACTTCTGCTCCAGATCCTTCGCCACGAACTTTATGTTCGGATCCTTCGAAACACCCGCAATCTGAGATAAAGTAGATATTATTTCACGCCATTTCTCGAGCGTTTCATGAATCGTTGAAACATATTCCCGTCCAAAGTTGCCGGTGGTGTGATATGCAGTCGCCTTATCTATCCACTCAAACCCGCCAGATATCTCAGAGTGTTTGGAGATGTCCTCCAAAAGATCACGCACGAACTGTTGATGTTTGAGCGGCACATTTTTCTTTATCCAGTCCTCGCGTAGATTCCGGTCCGCGGCCCATTCGTAGATGGCGTCGCGGTGGTTGTTGGCGGACTCTAAAAAATCGCGGATCTTGCGGAGATTGTGTACAAACTCCTCCATACAACTACCACGACGTACAGATATAAAAGCAACTACCACATTCTCAGAACATGGACTTGGGGCTCTCATTCGACGTGCCCGCGGAGAGGGATCCAAAGAAAGAAGCACTCCTCAAATACAACAAAATCGTGTTCATCGGCTGCTCAAGAAACGAAAACAAAGATGCACACACCGTTCCCAAGTTCATGAAAGAGCACGGATACGAAATAGCGTGTGTTAATCCCTTCGCAGAGGAGGACATCCTTGGAGCGCCCACGTTCAAAACCATTTCCGACGTTCCGGACGAGTTCCTTGAAATTATCGACGTCTTCCGCCCATCCGAGGAGATCCCAAAAATCGTCGACGAGATCATCGAGTCAGGAAAGATTCCAAAGGTCTTCTGGATGCAAGATGGGATCAAAGGTGAATACGCGAGAAATCGGCTGGAACCGCTGGGCGTCACAGTAGTCGAGGATTCCTGCATCATGCGCAAGTACATGGAACTTTTCGTGCAGAAGGATCCCACTTACGAAGCCATACTTCGCTTCGCGCGGGCGTACGCAAAGGCACAGGGCTTCGTTCTTAATCCAGACCCGGAAAAACTGGACGAGATCATTTCAGGACTTGCATACAACCAGAAGAAGCATGGATTCCGATACTGTCCCTGCAGACCGCTCTCCGGCGATCCGAAGGAGGATGCAAAGAAGATCTGTCCCTGTTTCTGGCATAGAGAAGAGATCAAAACAATGGGCCACTGTCACTGCGGCCTGTTCTGGGATCCAAAAAAGGTACGGTGAAGAGATCAACCCTTCTCCCGATCACGCAATCGCATCTGTAATTTCAAAATACTATCAGAGATTTCCTTAATCCTGTCAATATACTCCTCGGGGAGTAAATGCTCACTGGGGACACCTGCCAACTCCTGCCGCATACGGCGGATACGCCCGAATATATTCGCGGACTCAGCGTGAGCATCAAATCGTTCACGATCGAAGGGAATCGCATCGGCTACGCCAGCATATACTGAGTCCATAAACTGCCGCACATATGGGTGCAGGGGCTCAGAATCGGGATGGATGCTGTGTGCAACAGGGATTTTGCGAGCAACATTGTGTGGGTTGTCAGAAGTGCGCAAACGTTCGTGTACATCGTCTGAAAGAACGGGCCCTGGCAAACTCTCGAGATTGTCAAGAATTCGCGTACGGATCTCATCATGATTCTCCACATAGACGTCACTAGCATCGAGGTCACCAAGTACTGGTCTGATCTCGAGACCCTTCTCAGATAGCCAACGCTCAAGGATTTTGGTAGCAAGCACATTCGAAAACTGGGACGGTGTCAGGAAATGCTTCAAACCCGAACCAGGCAAAGCCGATTTATGGGTTGAATAATAATGCGCAAGAAGTTCGCGCGCGACAGGGTGCTGACGAAAGAGTGCGCGCTCAATATCTATGAGATGTTCATTACGTTCTAGCGCAGGCAAAGTACGATCATTGCGGAGATCATCCAACGTTCGCAAAAGGGATTTATCCCGAGTGTTTAGCGTTACATCTCCAAAGAAGAAACGCAACCATAGCTGATGGACAAAATTGTCAAAGGGTACGACACTCCTGTCGGACCTAAAGGGATTTCCGATAGAATCACGCAGATCCTTCAAATTTCCTTCCTGTTCGTCAAGCAGCTCCCGAACTCGCCGCACGGAGATACCCAAGGACAGATCCTTCCGAGCAACAGGAGGTTCGCGGTGCGCTTCAACCCTATCCGACCTTCTGAAAAAACCGCGAAGCCCCATATTTGATACTACTCATTCGTTAAATAAAAAACTGAGTATTGGCAATGTTGATCGTTTAAATTAAGTTTGCATTATTGTGCAAATATACAAACAAGGAAGTGGGCAAAATGGTGTTTGAACAGGGAATAAAAAGGCTAGAGCACGTGGCGGAGAAGATCAGGCTGGAGAACTGGGTTCTTGAAGCGTTGAAGCACCCCAAGCGCGTAGTAAAGGTTTCCTTCCCCGTGAAAATGGATGACGGGACGATAAGAACATTCACTGGCTACCGTGTGCTCTACAACGACGCCAGAGGCCCAGGGAAGGGTGGAATCCGCTACCATCCCAACGTAAATGAAGACGAAGTAACGGCCCTCGCATTCTGGATGACCATTAAGAACGCGGTGGTGGATCTGCCCTACGGCGGCGCAAAGGGTGGCGTCACGGTCAATCCAAAGGAACTCAGTCCGACAGAGCTTGAGCGACTCTCCCGAGCATACATCCGCGCAATAGCGGACGTCATAGGCGACGAGCGCGACGTCCCCGCGCCAGACGTATATACGAACCCCAAGATTATGGCGTGGATGGTCGACGAGTACGAAACGATTACACGCAAGCACGAGAACGGCGTAATCACCGGAAAGCCTTTGAGTATCGGTGGGTCCAAGGGAAGGTTTATGGCAACGTCATGGGGCGGATTCTTCGTTCTGGAGGAGGCGCTGAAGACCTACGGCATCGAAGGAAAGACCGTGGCGATCCAGGGCATCGGTAATGTGGGCGGCGGACTGGCAAAGATCCTGCACGAGAAGGGCTACAAGGTCGTTGCCATCTCCGACTCAAAGGGCGGTATATACGACCCGAACGGCCTTGACATCCCGGCAGTCATTGAGCACAAGAAGAAGACCGGCCGCGTCGCAGGGTTCCCCGGAGCAAAGGATATAACGAATGAAGAACTCCTCGAACTGGAAGTGGATGTCCTCGTGCCTGCGGCCATCGAGAACGTAATAACGAAGGAGAACGCCGACAGGATCAAGGCAAAAATCATCTTAGAGCTAGCAAACGGACCGACAACGGCAGAGGCAGATGAGATCCTCAAGAAGAAGGGCATCATCGTCGTTCCTGACGTCCTTGCCAACGCTGGTGGTGTGACTGTATCTTACTTCGAGTGGGTGCAGAATCGCATGGGTTACTACTGGAGCGAGGAAGAGGTGCTCGAACGCCTGAAGGAGAAGATGACCCATGCATTCAGGGACGTCCACGAGAAGGCAACGGCGCTGAACGACGATTTACGAACTGGAGCCTACGCCGTGGCCGTGGAACGCGTCGCAGAAGCCATGAAAGATAGGTGGGGGCACTAACCCCCCAAAATCATCGTATTTTAACAGTAACGGATGGATCGCAATACCCTGCAGCAATCCAATCCACAACCTGGGTATCTCCACTGTCTAAATCATCGAAAAGGCCCACGTTCTCCACGTTGAAATCCTCTGGGAGAGTCACGTGGAATAAAATATTAGAATCGATGCTCGCGGAAACAGTTAACCCATATTTACACAAACTGAGCACCCTATACCCTGTTGTAAGCACGGTAAAAGGATAGGATTTGTTACTCAAAGTGGTGTACTTGCCCGAAGAAGAGGTATATCCAATACTCGCAGTGCCAGAAGGATATTTTGAAAAATTAAAGCGAATCGTTCGTGGAGCAGTGTTCTCATTTGGCGTAGATCCGTAAATGCCCAAACCGACGTCTGGGAAACTCCCAGTGGTGATCATCTTCGTACGAGCAAGTACAATAACACCAAGCTCGCTCGGAGATTGCGGGAATCGCGTATAATACTGTTGATTGCTATTGTCTTTCATCCGCAAATACAGGAGCCCTTGTTCGGTATTCACGTCGGCATACAACCCCGGCCAATTCCAATCAACAGGCTTGTTGGTGAAATCCTCAAATACCACAAATGTCCGGTAACCATTACTCTCGCTGGTAGCATCGGGGTTGCCGTAAAACATAAGGATATTCGTCTCCGGAGAATCAATGCGAGGAATATTTACCCATATCACAGCATGCCGTTGAGAGGCATTCCATTCTTGAATCCAGTAGTTGAGTTCCTCCAAGTTCGTGTCTGCGAAACGGACGTCTGAACCATCTGGTTTTGCATAACTAAAGTTAAAATTGCTGGAATTCAACTCAACACGTATTTGGTAATAAACAAGGGGTGCTGTGCCATTGTAATCTATGGTGATGATCTTGTTGTACTCCCAGTCAGAGAATGCAGAAGCGCCCGGGGACGTCGTAGTATTAGTAGATTTGGAAGAAGCGCTGGCCCCTGAACCTAAAGCACGAACGACTTGAAGGGGAGTTGCAATTGACACACCTGCAGGAGTGCCCACTACAACAGAACAATCCGAGCAGTCCGACGGGATCGCCATGTTCGTATCAACCGTGCAAAGCCTACCTGCACAGGAAATTGCATTAACATCAGTAGCAGCAGCGATAATCGTGCCATCTGCACCCTTTACATAAATGGATAAACTGGAAACAGGCGAATCAGAGCGCAGAACAAGGTGAAGCTCAGATGTGTTGGCATCGTACATGGCAAGATCGACGCGAGGGGGCACGGACAGAACAACCGATACCTTTGACGCCGAGGATGCAGTATCTGCAGATTCAAAGCATGCTACAAAATGATACATAAATACAACTACGGCAATAGCAACGGAAACGATCAGAACATCTGCCAAGACCGGAGAAACGCCACGACTCATTACGATCTCTCCTCCTTGAAGCAAAAGCGCCTACAGAAGCATATTCACTTTTGGAGTAATACTACGTGCATCCAGCGACTTCTCCGCCAGTTCAAGGATCCTTCGAACAGAATCCAAGTCGTTCACGTAAACGATGATTTTTCTACCCTCGCGTCGCGATGTGACGATCCCCGCATCTTCCAGCACCTTTATGTGGCGCCAAGCAGTTGAAACGTCCTTGCCGATGCACGCTGCAACGTCTTGTGAGCATTTCGGATCAGATATTATTTCATACAATATGCGCAGACGCGTTTCACAGGCAAGCGCCCTGAAATAACGCGCGAGACGGCTTAGGTCAGAAGAATGCATATTTGCATGAATATGCAAAGACCTTTAAAAACAACCATTCAATTTAACAGGGTTAAAAATCATGCTCGCAGAGGTGAGAAATAATGGTTCTGAGCGATAACGACAAGGAAGGTGTGAAGAAAATTCTTGAGCCTGTTACAAAGGAGGTCAAGATCCTGTTCTTCAAGGACGACTCGCCGCGTTGCCAATATTGCAACG
>JAADDH010000083.1 GCA_013154035.1 Candidatus Iainarchaeum sp.
CCTGACCGGTAGAGCTTGTACGCGTACTCGACCGTGGCCGTAGTCTTACCGCTACCCGTGGGAGCCACCACCACAACGTTCCGCGCGGACTCAGGTATCCTAACCCACTTCGACACCGCACATCCCAGACCTAACCGAACACGTAACCTACTATGAATGTCGCACGCATTTACACGGTCCCCGCGACGGTAACGTGATGGGCGGTGTAACATGAGCCAGTCCGGAGAGCGTATCACACTGAAATGTGGGAGTGTTGCGTGCGTTTTCCTGGGTAGGGTGCCCGAGTCTCTGCTCGCGATTGTTGACCTGGACGGCGTCATCGTTGACCCAAGTAGGCGCCTCGCGATGGCCAGGGAGGAATGCGGCGACGACCGAGCATGCTTCTGGAACAAGTTCCTGGACCCCGAGGCGGCGCTAAAACTGGATAAACCGAACCCCGCGGCCATAGAGTACGTTAGTGGACTACCGTATGGGATTGTGATTGTTACTGGGAGGCCCGAGAACATGCTCGAAGCTACGCTCAAGCAGTTGGATGACTACGGTGTACGTTATGACGCGATATTCTTCCGCGCGGACTACACGCCGGCGCACAAGTACAAGCGCGCCGTCGTCGAGAGGCTCGTCGAGGAGGGAGCCGAGATAGTAGAGGTACATGACGATAATGAGAAAGTATTGGAGGAGCTACGCAATCTGATACCCTCTGCCAGACTCGTGCTGTGGACGGGAAGCGGGTACACATTCTACAACTACGGCTCCGCGCAGTCTCGTACACGTGCGATTAGATGGAGTGTATAGTTTTCGCGCTCAAGACATAACGCATTTGTAGAAAATACGTTCACGTGGTTTCTGGGTGGCGCGTGTGGACGCTGTCAGAATCGCGTATGATATTATCCGCGGTATCAGGCCGCGCGAACTCACAGACAAACAGTATGAATTACTACTAAACCCTCCCGAAGAAATAATTAACTATATCCAAAGCAACTTTTACAAGAAATTGGGTGAGGATGATGATGTTAAACGTATGGCTGAAAAATACCCTGAAATAAAGGAGGCATGGGGCAAAGTCGACGACTACATCAGGATACTACAGGAGATAGTACTGTTGAAGTGTGTGGAGAGCGGGTGTAGCAAGATACTAGATAAAAACGAAGTATCTGAAATAAGACGCTTTTTAAAGAGTCAGGAGCGGTCGTACGCACTCTACATAATCCCGCAGCTCGCAATCAAACGCATCGTCGACGCGCCTCTGAATGTTCCAGCCCCCCAGGAAGTTACGGTGTCAGGGTTCTACCCTGTCGTGAAGACTACTGCGTCTCATCTCAATCCTGACCTGCGCGAGGGCCTAGGTAATCTCGTTACTGACGACACGCCAGTAACAGTATGGGCTTTGATTGATGAAGACGATTTATTGTTAGAGGTAGATATCGGTAACTATACAATCATATACGATTATTTGCGGGCCTCCCTCCTAGGTAAAAAGAAGCTACACGAGATAGGTAGGATACTACGAGTTCAAGGACGTAGGCAATTGAGCGAGGGGAGGCCAGCAGTCCATATGTACCGGTATACCCCCGAACCTGCGCGCGTTGTAAGGGAACGGATTGGACCAATAGTAATCCACGGAATATGGAATCAGAACAAGAAGGAACTGTACTTCAGGGCAATACCCGTACCGTACACCGACGTCTTCGCAGGCACTCTCGCATCTTATCTGAATTTTACCGACCTCGCTCGTAAACACTATGAAGTAACAGAAGAAAAATTTGAGAACCTCGTGGGGGAGGTAAGGGAAAAAGTACTGGAGAAGTTCTACAATATTACGCGGAAAGCGTCGTTATTTAGTGAGCGTGAGCTCCCAGCACTCTTCTTCGTAGACGCAGGGCTTGAAGATTCTGGTTATGCAGGGAGAGAGTTGGGGCGCGCGTTCGCGGAGGCAAGCGGCATCGAATGCTTCGCAGGTTACCCTATATACCGCTGTCCTAATGAGGATAAATTATACGTCACGTTGGTAGAGTCAGGCTTCATACAATTTAGGGGCGGCGACATATACGTCAATGGCGTCTCGGTCCGCAGCGTACTCAGGAAACTATATCCCGAGCGCGACCCTGAAGAGTTAATCCGTGACGTAGTCAAAAAGTTCTTTAAAGAAAACTTTATGTTTTCGCTTTTACCTCTTTACTATATCAGGCGGGTTGCCAAGCACATTCCCGATGATAGCTTCAACGACATAATACTCCAATTCTACGTGAATAAAGCCGTAAGAAGGTACGCATTCCTCAAGATGAAAATAGTGCACTATGAACCTGGGCGTGCTGTAGTCAGAGAGGAGGAAGGGGGGAAAGAGTATGAGTTGCGGGGGAGTATCGCCGAGATGTTGGAGCAGTTGGATGATATCCTCTTGCCGCGCGTGAAGTGCGGCGACGTGCAATGTATCATCTTAGGGGAGATACGTGAGAAGTCCGTTGCGGTCTTCGACGTAGACGGTGTCCTCGTAGACTCTAGTAAGAGGCTCGCGATGGCACAAGAGAAGAGTGGCGGAGACCCAACAAGATTCCAACAACTCTACCTAGACCCCGATAACGTGATAAAGCTCGATAAACTCGAACGCTACGCCCTAGACACAATCGAGAAACTACGGGCCGACGTCGGGAGAGTAATCGTTACAGAGAGACCAAAGGAGTTAGTAGAAGCTACACTAGTACAATTGAGACGCACACTCGAAGACGCCACGATAATCTTCCGCGCAGACGACACTCCGCCCCGCGAGTTCAAGCGAGCAGTATTAGAATGGCTCGTGGAGCAGGGCCTAACAATAGTGGAGGTACACGATGACGATGTAAATGTGCTAAATGATGCAGAACTCATAGAGCCAACCGCCGAACTCTACAAGTGGAACCTGCACGGTGTAACGAGAGACTGGGAGAAAAAGATAAGGTTAGGCAGGAACTTTTACGCTCCCGCGTGACTGCCGTACAGGGCCCCAGCGCCCGGCGCGGGGCGGGAGGTGGGAGCCGGCGGTCGCGTGGCCGCGACGGGCACCCGCCAATGAGCGCTCCGCGCTGGGCCACCACTTCCAGTGCCCCCATGAGTGTGTGCTGGTGTTAGTGTTGCTGGAGGCGGTGGCTCTTGTTGCGATAATAATGCTCTTCTTCTACGTTGTGAAATTAGAGCGCGAACGGGCGGAACTGGCACGGCGGTGCGAGGAGAAAATTGCAGAAGCGAGGCGCGATGCTGTGTCAAAGTCGAGCGTGGTGAGACTTGGGAGAGTTGGCGAACAGTTGGCACCCCTACTCGTGGACGTTAGCGAGGACTTGAGGGATTATCGTTTCCTAGGGTCTCCAGTAGACTTTATCGTCTTCAAGGGCCTCTACCGCGGTGAGCCCGAAGAAATAATCTTCCTAGAAGTGAAAACTGGGAAGACCACACGGTTGAGTGAACGTGAGAGGATGGTGAAGCGTCTCGTCGAAGAATGCAGAGTACGCTTCCAAACAATTAACGTAAGAGATAAGCTTAGCAATTCATAGTATGGCAGGATATTG
>JAADDH010000033.1 GCA_013154035.1 Candidatus Iainarchaeum sp.
ATGAAAAAATTTTTATCGCCAGAACCTCGCCGGTCGATCCCATGTGGCTTGCTCAACATCTCCAACGTCTTTATCAAGCGGCCCGGGCTGGTGATGCAAAAGGCATCCGTGATACACTAAAACAGATGATACCTACCTACCGCCCCTGGGGCGAATCCTAACGCTCGAGATTCAAGATGCGTTCCACCAAGATTGCAGCTTTTTTACTCATCATTGGGGCAATTGCTGCTGATGTTGTCCTCCTATCTTTGGGGCCATCGAGTTTCACCCGAAATGTTTTGATAATTTTTGTTTCTCTTTCAGCGCTGTTTATCAGCTGGGTTATTTACTTTTATCAAAGCTCTCTTTTGCAAAGACGTGCAGTCTTTTTTGTTTTTCTCGGTTGGACCTTGCTTTTCCTCGCGCTGGCCTTATATCCTCCTGAGCGTTTGCCAGGCCTTTGGGAGGCCCGTCAACGTTTTCTTGTTCCTGTTTGGGCTTGGCTTGCTTGGGGGGGATTCCTTTTGGCTGGGCAAACGCCATATGCTCACCCAGCTATTCGCAGATTAGTTAAGTTTCTAAAGGAGCGCGAGCACAATATTCGGCCCTGGATGGGCTTGAGCCTGCTTTTGAGCTTGAGTGCTATCTTGGTGTACACAACCAGATGGGGTTTGGTTTCTCCTTGGGCTTTAAATTGGCAAGGTTTCCCGACCCCAATACTTTCCCAACATATTTGGGCTTTCGCAGTGATATTGTTCTGCGCATGGGCAGCTTGTTCGAAAATGTATCTTCCACCGTGGGCGTCTAGGATAGGGGGATGGTTGCTCATACTACTCCTGTGGATTTGGGTGAAGCCTGAGCCCAATTATTTTCTCACCCCACCTTATCCTCCCAATTACGAATCCTATCCGTTTTCCGATGCTCGTTATTATGTGTTAGCCGGGGAGCAAGCCGTTTTGGGTTATGGTTATGGTTCGCGTCCATATACTACGTGGGCTCAATATGGACATCCGCTTTTGGGGAAATTTGCTGTATCTGTAATTTTTGCTTCTTTGAGGCTCCTTTCCTTTAATTATCTCGCTCTTTTCTTTTTTTGGCTTGCTTTGATCGCTCTCACAGGATGGTTGATGTATTCCTTGGGCGTGGAATTGCATTCCCGAAGTGCGGGACTCGCATTGGCCGTGTTGCTCGCGCTTCGTGAGACTGCAGCGTTTACGGCCGCGACTCGGCTCGATGCGACACATGCGAAAAATTTCATGACCGAGCCCCTGCTGCGTCTCATCTTTGTTGCGCTAGCTTACATCCTCCTTCGCTGGTGGCATGTGCAGGGCTGGGAGAAAGCTGCTTTAGGCTTGTTAATTGGCGCTCTTTTGGGCTGGACGACGCTAACCCGCACGGAAAGTTTGGTCGTGGTCGCTGGCCTTATCGCGGCAGGCGCTCTTTTCTCCTTGCGGAAGCCCAAAACGTTCCTCGGGCTTTTGGCTCTGGCTCTCGGACTCTTCGCGGTCTGGATACCTTGGATGATGCGAACACATGTGCTCACCCAGAATCTTAATCCTCGGTATCGCACATTCTGGTTCTTTGGTACGAAGATTCGAGCCGCTGCGTCTTCCGAATATCGCCCGCCGCCAACGCCGACCCCCACGCCGACGCCGGAGCCGCAGCCCGATGCTTTTGGGACAGACGCCAGCTCACGGATTGTTTATACGCGGCCAACAAAAGGCTTGCTTGCTAGCTCGCCGCAGCCCGAGCCCACGGCCACATCGTCCGACTCTTGGCTAGAACGTTTGCGCGGTTGGTTGCAACGTGTGCCAATAATCGGCTCATTTCTTCAATGGTCTCGCGAGACGTGGTTGTATATTTGGCATTACATTGGGCGTAATATTGTCACAACCTGGACGATGTTCCCCTGGACTCCCAGATTTTATACCGCACTGCAGATAACTTACCTGCGGCCTTTAGCCGAAGGACGACCTTTGCAAGGGTATCATTGGCCAATCTGGTTCTTCAACCTCTCCTTGGTCGCCTTGGGTTTAGTGGCGGTTTGGAGGCGGATCCGCTGGGCAGTGATGCTTCCTTGGCTTATCTACGGCTTTTATGTTTTAGGCCTTGCGATCGGTCGCACAGGCGGCGGTCGGTACATCGTACCCATTGATTGGATACCGGTAACTTTTTATGTCATTGGTTGGGTTGTAGTTCTCTATGCTTTTGCACAGATGCTAGGTCTGTCTCCATCCGCGCATTGGTGGCGTTGGCCAGGGCATGTTCGCACGCGTTTCTCCCAACGACGCACGGCTCACTGGCTCCTGTGGGCTGAAGGGCTTGCCTTGCTCTCAGCTCTCGGAGTTGGGTTAGAGGTCTATCACGTATGGCGTTCCGTTCAAACCCCTGAGCCTCTGCCGCCGCGTCATCGCCGCGTAACTTGGGATGAAGTATTCGCGCGGTTAGATGAATGGGATGTCTGGTCGTACACCTCAATGTCGCCGCAAGATTTGCGCACGCGCATTAAATCACTCCACTTGGTCCCCGAATGGGGCTTCGCGTATTTCCCCCGATACGTCGCTGCGGGTGAATATTGCGGTGACTGGTGTGGATATTTGACTCCGAAAAAGGGACTGCTTTTTTTCAATAGCATAGGCACACTAGGGCAAGCATTTTTTGTCATTCCCCAAGAAAAGGTGCCTGAACCTTTTGAAATGGGATCCGAGATGATCGCCTTGCTTTGCCCATCGAAAAAGCCTTATTACTACCGCGAAGCAATTTTGGTTGTTCTTCGAGATACACAGGGTCGTTTGCACGTTTTCGAGAACCCTCGGCCTGCATGCGATTATGATTTTCAAGCCCAACCGAGCTCCAAAGACACCTCGCTTTCGCCCCCTTGGGGGCCGTCGTCCGTATGGGGGGACACGAACCTCAGCAATGGCGCTGTGTCCCCTTAGATAAAAAATACCTGCCGTTGAGCCTCGGAACCCTTTCCCTGAATTTGCATGCTCGCTCAGTCTCTTTTTCCTGCGCTCGAAAGTTTCTGAGGGCCAAACGACCATCACCCAAGGAAGAGGCGTTTGTGCGCATAATATAACTGCCCACGAAGGCGCCTTCCAGTTGCTTTCAACTAGAGGTTTTCAATTCAAAGGCCGCGCAAGCCCAATTTCCTTGTTCTCCAATACCCTGCTTACTGGCGTGATCCTAAACTGCTTGGCGAACAGCAAGACGTCACGTCACACGCGTAGCAAGCTGGGCGACGCCCTGAGTATGGCCACATTTCGCCAAGCTGTACCGGGGTCTGCGTGAACTGCCGATGGATTGTGGGCACTGCAGTTTAGGCTCAACGCTCGACGCTTGTACCTCGGAAGGGCGCAAAGTTCCCAGAACGCTCGCGTTTTCACATCAAGTGGACGTGGAGACGAGTGGACGTTTCTTCTCCCCCCCTTTGCTTCAAGGTATAATCCAGGCGGCACTTTGGAGCGTAAGGAGCCCAGCCTATGTATAAGACGCACGAATGCGGTGTATTGCGGCCCGAACAC
>JAADDH010000049.1 GCA_013154035.1 Candidatus Iainarchaeum sp.
CGTCGCGTAATTGTCTCAGACAACTGTCCGGTGGAGACCTACACCGTGGGCTCCATCACCAACGCCAAGCGCTACACGACCTTTCTGGCCGCCCGGGGCTGCATGTACTTCGGTTTTCAGCGCGATCTGAGCCTCGAGACCGACAAGGACATCCTGGCCCAGGAAGAGTTCCTCGTGACCACGGCCCACTTTTGCCCCCACCTGCGCGGGGTGAAGTGGAAGGTGACCACCACCAACCCGGACAACGCCACTCTGGCCACGGCGTCCAACTGGGAGCGCGTCTGGCCCGAGAAGGCCATCCGCATCGTGGCGCTCAAGACGAATTAAAGGAGGCCCGCTAATGGGACTTACAGGGTTTAACCGCTGGCGGAGAGAAAGCGCCAAGCGCGAACAGGAAAAGAAGAAGTCTGGCAAGCAGAAAACCAAGAAGGACGAGGAAAAGAAGGCCCGATGATTCTTCGCCTGGACGTGAAGAAGGAACTTGGCCCGCTGTTCGAGGAGCCGGAAGAGGTCCTCCGGCGGGCCATCCGCAGGGCGGTAAAGGCCGCGGCCGAGCGTTACACGGAGATGATCCACGACTACATCGACGCCGGCAAGGCCTTCAAGCCGCGCACGGGCATCCTCCAGCAGAGCATCGGCTGGCGGGCCGAGGGCGAGAACGCCGCCGTCGTCTTCGCCAACGCCGAATATGCACCCTACGTGGAGTATGGGACCAGGCCGCACCCCATCCGGGCTAAGAAGCGCCGGGCGTTGAAGATTCCGCTTGATGGCGGGGAGGTGATCTTCCGCAAGGCTGTGCGGCATCCGGGATCTCGACCTTATCCCTTCTTCTTCGCCGAGCAGGCCCGGCGGGAGCGCGAGGCCAACGAGGCCGCGCGGGAGGCCATCCTCGAATACATCCGGGGGCTTCACAAATGAGCTACTGCACGGTGGACGATCTCCGATTGCTCCTTCCCGAAGACGAGCTGATCGAGCTCTCCGACGACTCTGGCGTGGGGGAGCTCGATGAGTCCGTCGTGGCCCGGGCTATTGAGGAAGCGGCCCGCGAGGTGGACGCTTACGTGGGCCTGGTGCGCACGGTGCCCATCCCCGAGGACGAAGTCCCCGGGCTCGTGCGGGACATCACGGCCCGCCTGGCGATCTTCCATCTCTTCCGCCGGCGGGCGCTCAGGCTCGAGCAGATCCCGGAGGTCTGGCAGAAGGAGAGGGAACAGGCCCTTCGCACTCTTGAGCGCATTGCCCGCGGCCAGCTCAAGCTCACCCACACGGACACCGAAGAACAGCCGGCCCCTTTCTTGCGGCCGGTAACGATAGGGAGGGCGTGATGCCTACCTACAGAAATGTCGGCAACACACACTTAGTCGTTGATGGGGTGTCTTTTGCACCGGGAGAAGAGAAGGCGGTCAAAAAAGTGCTCAGGCACCCGCTGCTTGTGAAGGTTTCAGACGAGCCCTTCATCCCTTTTGTTCTAAGCCGAACTGTCACTGGAACAGCTGGAGCTGTCGTCGAAGTTGAGATCGACGACGAGAGAAATGTTATCGAGCTAAGAGAATTGACTGCGCAGGTCTTGGTATACATCAACAGTCCTGATGCACCGGATGCGCTTCCTCTTTCACCTGGTGCAGTAGTGCGAATCACACATGAGAGTGAGATAGAGAGGCTTTTTGTTCGGTTTGTGACTTCAGGCAACCTGAGAATTTTGCAAATCAAGGAGGGAGTATGAATCTCCTGATCATTGGTGGAAACATAGATACATCCGGAATCGATAGTGATGTTACCTTGCTCACCTGTCGGCATGATCAAACGATCCAAGAAATAATAGACGGAATAAACGAGGACGATGGAAAGACTTACGTCATCCTCGTTCCACCAGGACACGAAGACGAAGGTCCTGTGAGGCCTAAGCGGAATACTATAATTTTACCCACGAGGATATATGAAATAGATGCTGACAGATTATGGCCACGTGAAGGTTCTGAGGAGCTTGGTTCCTACTTTAAGACTACGAAAATACCAGTCGGTTCTAGAATGATGGGTCCTTGTTGGAAGTTCCTATCAGCCGACTTGACTGTTAACCAAACAGAAGAGACGCTGTTTTGGTCTATTAGACTGCCTTACATCCCTTGCCCTGCAAATGCCAATGTTTCATTGTTTTGGTCATTGAAATGGCTTGCTGATGGAAACACGTTTAGGCCAAAGGTTTATGTTAATGAGGAATTAGTATTATCAGGACCGCTTTTGATGGTAGCTGGTGAAGAAGAAACAATTTACGGTGAGCGCTACCTAAATTTTGTGAAAGGAACTACAGGCGATCAGTTATCACACGGACCACCACGACTTCCCGGAACCTTAATTGAGTTTAAAGCGTATGTTGACGCCGGACAAACAATCCTGAGAGCTGAAAGCACTATTGGTCTGGTTTATGAATTTGTGTAGGAGGTTTTTGAGATGAAAATAGGGTTTATGACAGATATTCATTATGACCATGAGTGGGATGATACGCAAAAACAACGCCTTGTTGATGATATTAACTGGATGCGGTCACAAAACTGCGATTTGTACGTGTTTTGTGGTGACATCCTTTCTTACACTAACTGGGGTTACCACCTCAAGCATAGGGATAGAATGAACGCCTTACGAGAATTCTTCTCCTTTATGGGTGAAGACTTGCCCAAAACGCATTGGGTACCAGGCAATCATGACACACCTACTGATTTGACTTACCAAAATGTGCCTCAGGAGGTTAGGAGAATACACCCTTATAAACTTAGTGCGGGTCGTATTGATATGTTCTTTCTTAATACGACTCCCCCAGGTTACACAATCGAAAAAGGAACGCCTTACCGCCCTAGCTACCATGTTGCCAGGGGTTTTTTACCTTACACCCATTTAAGGTGGTTATTAAACGCAGTAGAGAAAGCTCACGCAGAAAACAGAATAATTATTGTTTTTAGCCATCATCCCCTTTATAGGGGTGGACTAACTATTGTCGCAGGGTGGCTAACACTCAACAGAGAGCCAGCTCTTTACAATTTATTGATAAACTCCGCTGATGTAGAAGAACAAATAAAAGAGAAGGGGCCACTAATTAATTTCTTCGGGCACATTTGGCCAGAAGATCCTGGGCATGCCACACACGGTCCAAATAGCGATATTTGGACTGTTTGGAAGCCTCATTCTGAATACCACATGGGTGGCGGTGGCACCGTATCTTTTATAGACATTGATGAAGATTCTGGTCGTGTTGTGGCGACCATGTATTCAGAGGATAAGAGCGAAACAACTGTTTATTTGGACGTTACCCCGAACTGGTAATGCTTAAAATCGCAGAAACAAAAGATGAATTGTTCCGCATTGCGGAGCTGATTTACAGGAAGTACACCGATGGTGGCTATATTGACGAAAATAAGTTCGGGATTTTCTTGTCTCC
>JAADDH010000086.1 GCA_013154035.1 Candidatus Iainarchaeum sp.
GGGCATACACTTGCCCATCGTGATAGCCCAACGGGAAGATAAAGGCATCCGAAGTAGCGGCCATTCCTCGTAATCGGGGGAGGAAGCCCATCCAAGCGAACAGGAAGAACAAAGTTAGCCCGACAAACCCCTTGCGCATCGTTTACCTCCCCTTATCTTCCAACAAGGTGAAGGTGTCCGCAATTTTGAAGAACATCTCCCGTGCCCCGGGCGTTGGCGGCAAACCGGAAAGCATATCCGCATGTAAAGCCAGGAAATACACCTTATCTTGATTGAAGATATAGACCCCTGGCAAGAAGGGGGAGATGTCAATCTGAAAAGCCTCCTGGGAGCCGAAATAGACTGTCTTTGGGAAAACTTGCATCGTCTCATGCCCACGGAAAGTTTCCCGTATATCTTGAATAATGAATTGAAGAGGGAGCAATTTTTCTGTATTACGGAGCACCAAGATGGTCATCCATTGATTATCGCGTCCCGTTGAAGGCGGCAAGAGTAAATATACTTGTGGGAATTCCAAAGTCTTATCTCGAGAAAGAATGAACCGAACATCGGCGGGATAAGAGATAGCGTACCCAGCCGCGTAGTCGGTATAACGATACCAACCGTTAGGGAGAATCTCCGGTGTGGGTGATGGTTGAAAGCCGGGCAAAGCGCGGGCCTGGGCACGGCGAGAAAAGCGCCAGTTCCCCAAAAGTCCTACTACAAGGACTATGCTAAGGGCAAGAAGAGATAAGAGTGGGGCTTTTTTCATAGTTTTACCCCCTCATGTTAATTCAAAACAAGCCGCCCAACGATGGCGTCAGCAGCGCAGCGGGGCTGTCCAAGGAGATGACGTACGAAGATTATACCGCCTTTCGCGACCCCGGTTCGTGCGCGGCGCAGCCGCACCCGCTGTGCCCAGTTGTCGACTGGCCAGCGCGACCCGGCAAGCCGCCAGTCTTCGAGGACAAAATCGAGTTTTTAATGTTGAAGTCGGTATTCTCGATAAGCTCGCCATTCATATAATTAACACGTGGGGCATAAGTATAGCCGTCATGGTAGCCTAAAAGAAAGATAAAAAAATCCGCTGTCGGTATTTGCTGTATCCAAGCCAAGGACGGCATACCCAGCAGCCCGATCATCATTGCCACCCACAAAGCAGGAGAAAATTGGATTCGAGTCATGGCTGCCCCCTCTCGCTCTCCTCCAACAAGGTAAAAGTGGACGCGATACGAAAAAATATCTCGCGAGATTCGGGCGAAGGTGTAGCCAGAGTGAGCATATCGACGCCCAGAATTTGCATGTAGACTTTGTCTTTGTGAAACAGTAGTAGAAGAGGAAAATAAAATTTGTCATCCTTTACTTGAAACCACTCATAGCGACCGATGCGCACACGTTGGAGTACATAGCCATCAATGCTGTTTATCCGCTCTTTATATACTTCCTGCCTCAGAAAAGCATCTATAGCCAATCCCTTGGGATTATCCTTCACCAGAATGAACATCCCATGCCCGCCTGTCCCGCGCGGGAAAGTAAGAAAGATTTGCGGATATCTCAGGAATGCGTCTCGAGAGATTTCAAAATACACCTCCGGTGGATAGCTAATCGCGTAGCCCGCGCTATGGTCTACATACCGATACCAACCATTGGGCAAAATCTCCGGCGTCGGGGTCGGCGGCCGTTTCGGCAACGATTCAGCTTGGGTGAGTTGGCGGTTTGACAACCAAAACGTCAAACTCATCACGCTTGCTATAACAGCTGTAAACCAAAGAATTCTTATTAGTCTAGATGCCATAGATTATCTCCTTCTGCATACATCTATTGTAAGTGTCCAACAATAGCGTCAGCAGCTTGCGTAGCCGAGCGCAGCGAGTGAAGGCGAAGCCAGTCCGCTGCACGCAGGGTTGGGCAATAGGAACATCTAGGGAAACTACGGTATACTCACCTCTGTCTGTATCTTGTAGCTCGCCACCAAGTTTGTAGACGAAGGAGGCACGTTACTTTCTTGAAAGTCTGGTCCACAAGGGCCTATCGTCAAAAGAATATTTAAGTGCAATCTCCGCGGCAAAGGCGGATCAAGATAGTATTTGTACGTAAGCTTAACTCCTTGAGCGGGGGTGTCGGCTATGTGGGTTTCACTATAAAAGAACGAGAGAGGCACATTTTCTTGGGTATCAATGTAGGGTCTGCATACGATATCATCAATTTCTTGCGCCGAACTCATTTGTAACCCGTGAACTTGAAATTGCAAGATGAGTACGTTGTTAATCACTGAGGCCGAAAGAAGCTCGACTTTGGGGTGGGAGGTGGCCGTGATTGCTGTCGTGGAAGATAGAATAGACGAGCCACCACAGGCGCTGAGGATAGTGCTCAATATCATAACGCTTATAAGGGAGAACTTCGACCATAGTCTATTCATAAAAACCTCCTAACTTGAGAATACGAGACCCGGGAGGCTTGCCCTGAACGCGGGGAAGGGCCGTGAGGGGCGGTAAGGGGATCTGTGGTCTTAGGTCGCACCTTCGTATTGAGACCTCCGACCTTATGGGTAAAAGTGAGACCTTAAAGCCCGGATTTAGGGAATATACACGGTGTCAGATCTGTAATATGCATTCCACCCTATAGTATATCCTGACACATCGGCCCACCACCATCGTCCAGAGATATAAGAGAGCTTGGCTGAAGTGCTGCAATAACTTGTGTAATAGCAATCCTTGACTGAGCTTATATATCGATCCCCTGTTTGATCTTTTACCTCTACAACAACCCTCAGGTGTGCATGCGGCGTGAGACAGGAAATCTCTCCTTTTCCAATAACCCACGAACCCCTCCGAAAAGGTTATAGGCCCAAACACCGCAGTCCAATGGTGCCTCAGGAGAAAGGAAGATATCAGGTTGTTCTGTCGAAAGGGAATGTGCGTAGCTTATGCTGATCCTAAATATAAGCGCATCGCCACTGTAAACAACGCAAATAGGACTTTTGCTCTCATAGAACACCATCTTATAATAATGTTTGCTAAACCGGGCTGCCGCCCAGCGATAGCATCAGCGGCGGGGCGTGGCCGTCCAAGGAGCCGGGGGGCGAAAGTTGCCCGGCCTTTTCGGCCGCGGTTCGCGCGCGGCGGAGGCGTGGACGCTGAACGCGAGGCTAGGCTCCATGTGGTGTGTTCTTCTTACGCGCAGCCAACCATTTCGCCAAAGACTCTGAACTTTCCATCGAGCGTCGCCCGCAAATCAGCCCCTCTACCCCTATATCTTCATCCACGTCCGGCCAGTGGATACCATAGCCTGCCCCTGCAATACGAAAATTCTGCCGCTCTTCCGGCGTGGCGTAGACCAAACGAGGATACCAACTCAGTGGCACCGAGATAGTGCGCCCATCTTCCAGGTCCACGCTGAGGGT
>JAADDH010000075.1 GCA_013154035.1 Candidatus Iainarchaeum sp.
CGATAGTGTCCACGTGTCCACCTAGAACTAGATGGACACGATGCTCCTTGCTACGCGGGTCCCCTTCAAGACGGGTTCACCGGGTGCTTACTATTCACAGGACTCGGGCTAGGTGTTCTTCTACCGCTTTCAACTACCTATATCAACGAACTCGCGCCGCGCCGGGTTGCGAACACTTTTTCCCTCTGGGGTGTGGCGCTGGGGTGGGCGTTGGGAGGCGCTGCGGCCGGGATTGTTGGAGTCCTGATTACGCCTCTAGCGGGTTGGCGCGGACTCTATTGGGTCGGATCACTTTCTGCGATTCTCATACCCTTGCTATATGTCTACTTGCCCGAGTCACCTAAGTTTTCCCTGCTGCGCGGTAGAACAGATGAAGTAAAAGCAATTCTCTCAAAACTCCGACCAGAACGGGCCGAGCTGTATCTTGCTCTCCCAGTGCTTGCGCCGCAAATCTCTGCGCGCGCCTCGGTTTCCAGCCTCGTGAGCATCCAGTACCGACAGCTATCGCTCGCTATCTGGCTGACAAGCTTCCTGAGCCTTTTTTGCATCTTCGGTTTATCGGGCTGGATTCCGACGTTAATGCAAGCTCGCGGTGAGAGTTTCGCGACAAGTTTTGCTTTTGGCGCTCTGATGCAAATCATGTCACTCGTCGGTGGTCTGATCTGCGGATACATCGTTGATCGGCGTGGAGCACCCCGTGCATGGCTCAGTGCCTGGTGGTTAGGAGGTGCGCTAGCAGTTGGAGGCCTCATTTTCTTTCATGGCCATCTCAGTAATCTAGTTTGCTCTGCCTTAGCAGGCTTTTGCATCATCGGTGCACAGTTCGTGCTTAACAATTTCACCGCTCACTCGTACGAAACGGACGTGAGGGCAACAGCCGTTGGCATGGAGCTCGGTGTTGGTCGACTTGGCGCGATTCTTGGACCATTCATCGGTGGAACGCTGCAACAGATGTTTCCAGGCGAGAACGTCGTGCTGACGGCGATGAGCGCTGCCGCAGCGGCGGCAGGTATTGGCGTCCTTTTCGCAATCAGAAAATGCAGCTCTTGTTCTACATCGAACGAGATGCCCAGCACGAACGCGAACGCACGGCCCGTTTAGACAGTTAATCAAAAGTAAATCATGACTGAGACGACAACGATCTCACCCGCGTCCTTCGTATACGAGAGCTTGCCTACCCGTGTCATTTTTGGCCACGGGACGCGCACTAAAGTGAAAGAGGAAGCTGATCGCCTTGGCATATTGCGCCCTCTCATCGTACATAGCCCAGGTCACGCTGCCATAGCGGAGGCTATCGCCGAAGACATCGGGCGCCAAAGCGTCACTACTTTTGGTGGCGCGAAGATGCACACCCCGGTCGAGGTCACGGAAGCAGCGCTGGTGCTTGCTGCAGGGAAATGTGCTGACGGGATCATCGCGGTTGGCGGAGGGTCAACTACTGGCCTTTCCAAAGCGATCGCGTTGCGTACAGACTTGCCACAGATCGTTTTGCCAACGACATACGCCGGATCAGAGATGACGCCGATTCTCGGAGAAACACGAGATGGTGCAAAGACTACCCTTCGCTCCCTCAAGGTGCTGCCTGAGACCGTTATCTACGACGTCGATCTAACGTTAGATCTTCCGAGAGCTCTTACTGGCGTCAGCGGAATGAACGCAATGGCCCATGCCGTTGAGGCGCTTTACGCAAGAGACGCGAATCCCATCATTAGCGCTCTAGCAATTGAGAGCATTCGAGCGTTGGCGCAGTCGTTGCCTGCTATCCATGCGGACCCGCGCGACCGCGCCGCTCGCAAGAACGCACTTTACGGCGCATGGCTAGCTGGCGTTTGCCTCGGGTCTGTCGGCATGGCTTTGCATCACAAGCTTTGTCACACATTGGGAGGCACCTTCAATTTGCCGCATGCTGAGAGCCACGCGATCGTATTACCGCACGCTCTCGCGTATAACGCGCCAGCGATTCCCCAGGTCATGGCTCGGTTGTCTGAGGCTTTGAATCACCCAGACCCGGCATTAGCGCTCCATGAAATGAGTATAGCTGCCGGTACACCTACGGCACTGTCCGAGATTGGCATGCCTGAAGACGGTGTAGATAAAGCGATCGAGCTGGCGCTTGCCAATCCGTATTGGAACCCACGTCCACTTGAGCGCGATGCTCTGCGAGACCTTATCGGCCGCGCATTCCGCGGAATGCCCCCCAGTACATCGGCTATGACGAATATGGTTCCGTTGACCAAGGATGAAAGATGAACACAAGCGTAAAGCGCACCTTCCCTCTTTTCCGAGAACAAGATTCGGCGGCGATTGTCAACGCTCGCATTGGCCCCGACGTCGATCCGCGTACTCGTTACATTGCCGAAACCGTAGTGCGCCATCTGCATGCGGCAGTGAAAGAAATCGGGCCTACTCACGAGGAATGGCTTGCCGCCATTAAGTTCCTCACCGATACCGGCAACATGTGTACCGACTGGCGACAAGAGTTCATTCTCCTGTCCGATGTGCTTGGTGTTTCCATGCTGGTCGATGCCATCAATCACCGGCGGCCAGGGCAGGCAACGGAAAACACCATTCTTGGACCGTTTTTCGTGGAAGGGGTAGGGCTATCGCCACACGGAACCAACATCTGCAAAGACGGTAAGGGTGAGCCACTAGTGGTCCGTGCGTCTGTCCATGACACAGATGGAAATCCCATTGAAGGCGCGGTGATAGATGTATGGCAGACCAATGACGACGGATTCTATGACGTGCAACAGAAGCAGATTCAGCCGGAGGGAAATCTTCGCGGGAAGTTTGTCTCTGATGCTGATGGAGTTTTCTGGTTCAAGTCCGTCAAGCCGCGCGACTACCCCATCCCAGATGACGGACCAGTGGGCAAGCTTCTACGCAAGCTGGGGCGACATCCGAACCGCGCAGCACACATTCACTTCCTCATTCAGGCGACTGGCTATGACACCGTGATCACGCATATCTTCGCTCCGGACTGCCCGTATCTGGCGGAAGACACAGTATTCGGTGTAAAGGAAAGCCTGATCGGCAACTTTGTCCGTCAATCAGATCCAGAAGAAGCGAAGTCACTTGGATTCGAAATTCCATTCTGGTCTGTGCATTGGAACTTCGTTTTGAATAAAACCATATTCCACTCCAACGATAGGAAGTGACCTTACATCATCTTGACCCTACATCAAGAAACAGTACCGCTGAGAAGTAGAGAATCCGGCATGATTTTCACGATTTGAAATGGAAGACATGCCATGAAGACGAGCAAGTTCACTGAGGCGCAGATAGCGTTCGCGCTCAAGCAAGCGGAACTGGGTACGAAG
>JAADDH010000070.1 GCA_013154035.1 Candidatus Iainarchaeum sp.
CAGCTGCTTATAAGGTGCTGTAATGTGGGAAGCATTTTATATAGCAACGCTATATGGTAGCTTCTGTTTGTTGCTGTGCAACTTAATAATCTTTACGGTGATCGCTTGGGTTGCCTGCGAATATATTAGAGTTCGGAGGCAGGTAATCGATATCGCGGGGCGCTTAACTCTGAAAATGAACGAACTAATCGACGAACTTCTGGAAGCTGAAGGTGCCGCGAGCGGCGCAAGCAGTGTTGTTATTGTCAAAGACAATGGCGGCTCGCCGGACAAAGACAAAGGCACAGGAGTGCCGGCGGCATGCGCGTCTACGTGGCCGTCATCATCGATGACGCACCGGGAAAGACTAGGGCCAAGCCAGGCAGTATGGAATATTTGTTCAACTCGTCCAAGATCCAAACCCTCTGTGGATCCTCGATCGTAATTCCCTGGGACCAGTGCACGGTTATCGCGTATCCAAGGGCCCAGTCGTGCCCCCACTTGCCATCAAGGACCTCTTGTGCGGTCTGGACGGATACCTCGACGACGTCGTTGAGCACCAACTTCTCTTGCTCGGGTTGGCCGTCTGTAGCCAGGAGGCCAAGCATGGTTACCAGGTCGTTCTGCCGGCGAGTGTTCTTTGGACGATACTGGAGCGGAACAGACTCGTCTGGAAAGGCTTCACGATGGCGCTCAAATAGAAGCTGCTAGCCTTGATCTCGCGGCACCTAGCGGGAGACGACGATCAAAGCCCGTGTGTGCCAGGCTGTAACGAATTCGTTCCAGCCTTGGCAGGCCGGGAGGGTCTTTCGCCGAATGGCCTTTTTAAGGGCCTTAAGATGTTCACGTCTGCTTCGGTGGTCAACGGTGATCTCTTCGTAGTAGTTGGCTTTTTCTCGGAGCCACTCCCCTGCGATTGGCGGTGGCTGGCCTTGGTCGCCACAGCAGATGACTTGAACACCCCTCTGGTCGAGCCAGTCGAGAAACGTCTCAACCGCCGGCCGGGCTACGGTACACACCTCATCCCAAACTATGACCTGCGGAACGAACTTCTAGCCCATGCGTTACGGCACCTATTCGGTTTGCCCACTCCACCGGAAGAAGCTTTGGTAGGTCTGGGATTTGACTCCCTCACCCCACTCACACCCCTCCTACCCCCAGATCGCATTTCTTTTGCCAGACGATGTATCGGGGTAAAGACCAGGGGATCTCTGGTACGGAAGAGCTCTATCGCTTGCGTGGTTTTGCCACTCCCGCCTACGCCGTTCAGGTAACTGAGCTTGTGACGCGAAAGGGGATCATCGTAGCGCGGCGCGGTGCTCGGCGCGAGATCTTTTTCTTGCCTTTCGTACTCCAGCTGTGGGGTGGTAAGCGGGGTTGCACATAAGCATTTATAGCCGCTCGCCTTTGTCGCGCCACTGGGCCAGGGCAACTGTGGGTAATACTTCTATTTTCAGTAGGCAGGATACGCACATGTCCTGCCCGCAGTTGCATACTTGAGAAGCCACAAATGCTTCGACCCCTTCCAGCTTGTAAAGTGCCGTATTCTGCCCGTAAATGCTGTCGGTCGCCACCCTGACAGCCTCCTCTTTGTAAACCTAGAAAGCATGTAGAGGAGATTGATATGGGCGTAGGCCAGCATGCTCGCCCTCAGGTGGGTGTACTGGGGCTGGGGTCCATCGTAGTATGTGAGGATGTGGCCAAGTGGGCATTTCAACGGCGCTCTGACCAGCGTGCCGCTCTGGCGCGTGTCGCGAACTGCTTTCCGAAGGAGATGATAGCCTCGCGGATTTTCAGGAGGCCGTTCTCCACAAGGTAGGCAAGGAGATGTGTTGGGACCCATGCATTCTCTGCGGAATGCCTCCCGAACCACGCGAGGATGACGGGGTGGCAGTCATTAAACTCCCACTCCCGGACCTCAGCGAAGCCTGTGCCTATGTCTTTAGGAAGGGTGGGTGCCATTGATAGCCACGCCGGTCATGCGATGGGTTGGGTGTCCAAATCGCTCGAAATAGGACTTGGCCTCGCCTTCTCATTGGAAAGAGGGTGGATAGCATACCTTCATGTCGATGCACACGACGTCCGCTCCTGCAGGAAGCCGTGCTGCGGTTCTCTTCCTTGGCCATAATACTGGCTGCGTGGTTCTCCCCGAAAACTTTCTCGACCAGGATTATGTCGCCCAGGGACTAGCAAACCCTCTGAAGCCTTTCGTGGGCTTCTTGTGTCCTGAAGGTGCGACCGTCCTAAAGAACAAATTGGTCGACTGGAAGGCTTTTGTCATGCCCGCCAAAAAGCCAGACTGCCTTTGGCTCATTCCGGATGGCTTCCAGAATGGCTTGCCAAATATTACCTTCGTAGAAGGGGAATTCTCTGGAGGCCGGGAAGTGGAGGTCTTTCGTCCAGGCGTGGCCGTTGTGGACTATGAGCTCCAAATCTGCTACACGCGACTGATACTTGCCGCTGTCGTATATGCGCTCCCCAGCAATGTCCCGAAGAACGATCGCCCGCTCTTGCGTCTGTCATGCGGCAGTCTAGGGCCAGTTGGTCGGCTCTAGCGTGCATACCAACTGTGATCTCAATGTCACCGATGTCAAGCGGGTCCTCTATTTCCACCCTCCATGTAGAGAAGACCGCTGTGGCACCATCGACCTCAAACTCGTCTTTGGCGTCGTTCAGAATCTCAACTCACTCTTCGGCTGGGAGTCTTACTGGAGCGGGACCTGGCTATCCAGGTTCATAAAGTGCTGACCCTCGGGAGGGGAGTTGGGAATTTCTGCAAGTATCTCTTCGATCAGTTGATCCATAGCCATGGATATACCCAACGGCTTCACTTCTTTAATACGAAATTTCAATGGACGCCAGATGCATACATTCTTCTCTGAGATGGCGCTGCCTTTCACGCCAAGCCTGTAGACGAACGCGGCCGGCGCCACAGCCCTTGCTTATGGCCATGGGTGTTTTTACCCTTACCCCACTACCTTGGCAAGCATAGGTACTCAAACTACCCTTTGCTAGCCGCGCGCGCGCTATGGACCCTAAAGTACTCCCCCAGGCAACTTCTCCCACACAGTTCATTCTTCCCCAGAAGCAGCCAAGCGCAAGTGTTTGTCCCCTTCATTGTAGCTGTTTGCTATACAGTAGAATCGGGAATATCTAAAAGGAGAGCCGCCTGA
>JAADDH010000061.1 GCA_013154035.1 Candidatus Iainarchaeum sp.
GCACCCCCGGCTGCAAGCCAAATTCCTCCTGAACAGGTTCGTCTAGCCGTAAGGGGCAACTGAGTTTTGTCGGCCGGTCAGCGTTGGCGGGTCGTTTCTTTACTTGCGTCATACCAGAGAATTATGTATTATAAAGGAGACTCGACATTGGATGTCCTTACCCTTGAAAGGGCAATAGGCACTTGTTTCTCCTGGGCAGGGACGTGGGGCTCGCTAAGGTGCGAACCCCTCCACCGCCGCGAGGCTCCCGAGATTTTTCAGCCGAGCCATGCATGATAAGGAAGCTCAGTGACGGATGGTGGAGTAATAGCAAAACCTTGTAGTCCGTTGGCGGCATAGGGGACAATCTTGCCGGTACTAACAAAGGCGCTCCTTAATGAGCAAGAGGTGGGCCTGTTAAGTCGGCTCTGATGTTCATCTGTCCGCGGCGGGAACCGTGTTTGGAGGTAACGGGTGATGCGCGAGAAACGGAGAAGGCCCAATAGGAGTTCGTACGTTCTCTTCTGTGGTTCTCGGGAAGTCCTGGTCCGCATACGCTCGATTTCCCTTCTTTTCTTTGTGACGTTTGCTCTGCTTCTTTTGTGGATGGCCCCTTTCACTCACGCGGCTCTACCCTATCCTACTTGGCATCCCGTCTCTGTTCCCATAGGTGCTGCCATACACGCGATTTCCTTCCACCCTACCAATTCTCACATCGCGTATGCAGGTGGCGTCACGGGATTTTATCGGAGTACCGATGGGGGGCGTACATGGAAGGCGGACGGCTCTGGTTTGCCTGTGGACGCACAAGTAAGATGTTTGGCCACGTCTGCTTCTACCCCCGCATCGCTCTTCGTCAGCACAGAGGAACATGGGATTTTCCGGAGCAGCGATGAAGGGCGTTCGTGGACCCATCTGGCGTCTGTTTCCCATGCCTGTCTTACGGTGTCCCCTCACTATGACGTGGATAACACAGCCTTCGCGTGGTGGCGTTATTGGAATGCTCGAAATCGCCGCTGGGAGGCTGGTACGGTCAAATTAATGGGCCACCAAACGATTACCTTGCCCATCACGACGGGGCGTTTGGTGCTCACGCCCATATACGATGACACAGGGCCTAACATAGACCTTTTGGCCCTTTGGGGGATTGGGTACCGGGTTTCTAAAGATGGCGGAATGACCTGGTCTGACCCTCAAATGGTGACGGATACCACAGGGATTCAGCTGACTTCTTTGGCTGTTTCCCCTTCTTTTGGCGAGGATCACACCCTGTTCGTGGGCTCTGGTCCCATTATCCCATATCAGGACGAGGGGCCTCCCGGTATATTCAAGTCCACGGATGGGGGGCGGACATGGCGACTCATCTCGCATTCCCTGCCGGAAAAACACACAACGATGGGTATCATTTTGGCACCCGACTATCACAATCAACATCCTGGGCAACGTTCGCTTTATGTGCTCCTTCGAGGCCCCGCTCCTTCTTCTCCAACCCGCGTTTTTCGTTCTTCCGACGGAGGAGAAACGTGGGGGGAAGTTCAAATCGAGGATGGAGGCCGCCCTCTAGAGGCCATTTACAGCCTCGCGTTTCCTCCGGATTACAAGAGTAATCCTGTTCGTTTGGCGTCCACGGAATGGGGCGTTTATCGCTCAACAGATCGGGGGCATACGTGGCACCCGGCCTCCCAGGGGATAATCGGCGGTTATGTTTCTGCTTTGGCCCACTCGGGGGAGACGCTTTACATGCGGGTTTGGGAACCGCTTGCTTGGTCCGAAACAATCCCAGATCGCATTTACCGCTCGGAGGATGGGGGCCATACGTGGCTCCGTGCAGCAGCTCGTGGTTTGCCGCCCGCCTATGTCACTCAAGGCTCTACGCGAGATCTCGTCCCCCATGATCTGGCAGCTTTGCCGGATGGGTCGTTGTTCGCTTGGGGGATGGAAAGTCAGGGGGTATACCGCAGTGTGGATCAAGGGGAAACATGGACTCCTGCTCTCCAGGGGTTGACGACAACGACAGGGATGCGCGTTTTCACAAGCACCATTTACTTTCTGGATTTCACTCCCCGGGAACCCTACACTTTATACGCGGCCGGCGGTTCCACTGTATATCGGAGTACGGATTTAGGAGAACATTGGCATTTGTTAGACCTCCCGGTCACGGGCATGGTGGATGGCCTTGTAGCCACTCCTTGGCCTACCTCTGATGTGTATGTGTTCTTCCGAGAAGGATATCTTCTCCGTTCTCGGGACGGAGGAACAACGTGGGACGACTTGTCTTCTCGCTTAATCTCCAGCAATATGCCGTGGACATACCTGGATTCCCGGGTTCTGGCCGTTCACCCCTCTCGACCGGGCGTGGTTTACGTGGGCGGCGGGTTCGCAGTACCCCCACCTTACACCAATCACAATCGTCTTTACGTCTCGGAAGATGGAGGTGAGCATTGGCGGGATCTCTCCGACCACGTACCATCGGATAGGACCATCATTCGGGGCTTATACATCAGTGTCCACCAGCCGGACCGATTATGGCTGCTGATGGAAGACACGCGGTACCGCGCCAATCCTGCTGCCCGTCGGGCCCACCGGTTGTTTATCAGCGATGATGGCGGTCTCACCTGGGTCGAACTGGGGTTGGATCCAAGACTACATCAAGCAGGCATTCGCGAGCTCCTTCAGTTTTCGCCAGACCGCCTGTATGCAGCCAGCGGAGGATATGGCTTGTGGACATGGGACTTCATGTGGAAACAACCCACATTCCTCCCGGTTATACATGCTGATTGATGGGGCCTGTTCGCAGAGGGGTAGCGAGTTTTGTCAGTCAACCAAGTAACTGGAGTTTGGACAAAAGATCCTGGCTGGCGAACAAATTCAGCCGCACCTCGGCGGGATGCCGACGTTTTCGCCCCGTGCCGGAAGAGTGTTTTTGGTGGGTGCTGGCCTCTGATGAGTGGGAATAAAAAACTTGGGCTTCCAAAGCTAACTGGTGTCCGGCATAGATGGGAGCCCTGGCTCTCTCACCCTCATTTTCTCCAATCAAACTTGTATTCGATGAGTGCGAAGGAGATGACCACAAACCCGCCAAGGACCCCAAAATCCAGCATCAAGCGAGAAGGATCCCTCCCGATTTCTACATGAC
>JAADDH010000066.1 GCA_013154035.1 Candidatus Iainarchaeum sp.
CCACATATTATGTCTGGACATATATGATAAACTGGTGGAGGAACCACCCCCATCCAAGTACTCCAGAGTACATAATGAACCCCACCTTTACGTACAACCTCATCAACGGCGGAAGGCCTCATGGGAGTTACCCAGTGGATGCTATGAACGTAATTTCCACAATCGGTGCGGTTCCGTTCAATGCCTTCCCTGTGTACGTTAAGGGTAGCCATGGAGACCCGCCAGACTACTACTGGGTCTGGCCAAATCTCAGCCAGTGGATGATGGCCCCCCACAACAAAGCAAACTACTACGATTACCTTGCGGGCGAATATTTTGAGAATATTCCCGGTAACTGGTACATTGTCAACATGAGAAACGAGACCCAGTGGAAGTACTTGAAAGGCCTTCTTGCCAAGGGCTACATCGTTCAGGATGCCATAAACGTGTACTATAACTTCTTCTATTATGGCAATGCCTCCCTTCTCGTAGAGAGTATGGAACATTATCTAAAGGAGGCATCACCATATATAAGCAAATACTGGGAGAACCAGAGTTATGAAAACGGCACCTACGTGAATAAGACAGTTGCGTACCTTCTTAAAGTTGCAACTGAAGACTACAAAACCTATAGTGGAACCCTCTCATCACAATTCAACGCGTCTATGGCGCTCTTTAAGAAGGTTCTCGCTGATTACAACATCAGCCTGAACGACACGATTCCGGTTGCATATCAGAAGTTCGTAAATGGAGTCAAGACCAAATACGTCGACAACCAGAGCTGGAAGAACAACGCAACGTTCTACATGTCCACGTATTCCATCAAGGGAACGGAATGGGCGTTCAACCACGGATTCCAGGACAAGTTTGTCATCAAGAACTTCGAGTTGATGGTTCATCACATACCCAAGGGAGATTACCTTAAGACCTCATGGGGTCACCCTGTGGAGTACCTCAACTTCTATGACTACTACGCTCCGGGGGGACATGCCGTTACCATCATTGGCTACAACGACACCATGAAGACCCCCGATGGGAAAGGTGCCTTGGTTATGGTCAACTCTTGGGGCACTGACTGGGGATATCACGGCTATTGGTACTTCTCATATCCCGCTGCCAGGGGCGCATATTACACCATGACGGTGGATGGTGTACTGAAGATGACTATCCATCTCGGACACCACCACGCCTATGTTTACGTCCCTAAGGCAGCGGACTACCACCCGACCCTCATGGCTACCGTCGGGATAAACGACTCCATAAGGGGAGAAGTCTTCGGCGGTATCGTCGTTATGAACAAGAGTGACTACTCAGTACTCAGCGTCCCAGTTGATGGGGGAATATCTATCGGGGTCATGCCAGCTGGCAGTAACAGCAGGTACAGCATCAACTTCTTTGATTTGGCAATTAACTACCTGTGGTGGCCGGTACAGTACCTCCCGTCGAATATTGACATATACAACGGTACCCAGGTAGGGTACGTTATCTCACATATCCTGAAACACTATGCTGAAAAGAAGAACATAACCTACGAGCAGGCCCTCACCAAGGTCAAGTTCCCCCAGGTCCATCCGTTCCCCAAGAGCCCAATGGCCTTCGACATAAGCGATGACTTGGTCTATCTCGCCAAGTATCTCGCGCACAGCAACGCCGCCCCACTGAACACGACTTTCTACATCAAACTCCACGATGCACTTAAGGACGGCGTGACGGGGACTCTCTACAATTACTCACTGCTCTTCAACCTCAACGGCCACTTCATAAAACTCGCCAACCTCAACAGCAGTGTGAGCATCCCCGACGGCAAGAGCACCGTTGTCTCTTTGAGCGTCCCCATCGTCCAGTATTATAACGCCCCCGACAACGTTACCGTAACCTACGGCTCTTTCAACGTCAGCGCCTTTAGCCTCGTTCCACTCAAGAGTGCAAAGGTCGTCGTCGACGGCAAGAGCTACCCGCTCACCGCTGAGGACGGTGGATATTACTACATGGCAACTTCGATAGCACAGAAGCTTAAGCTCTCCTCAGGGCTTCACAAGTACCACATCGTCGCCACTTACCAGAACGGCAAGGAGGTCTCCCTTCCGGAGAGGACGATTATCGTTGAGGGACCCATAATCAAAGTAGTGTCCCCGACATCCACTGTCTATAACACAACCACTGTGCCAGTGGAGTTCAGTGTATCCGACCCAGATGCCAATATTACGAGTGTCACAGCTTACCTCAACAGCGCTCCAGTTAATGTGACCTACAACGCCACCACCGGCATGTACTCGGCCATTCTCAACGTGAGCAATGGCAAGTATCTCTTCAAGGTAATTGCCAACGACTCAAAGGGTGTTTACGGCATTACCATAGTTCCATTTATTGTCAACACCAAAGCCAAGATCTACAAAGACAACAGGACTAACTTCACCGTAGCGGTCATCGGTGTCCTCAGAAAACACACCAAAGTCAAAGTAAACTCATCAGAAGCCGATGCAGACGTCATGTACAAAGGCAGGAAACTTAGGGTGGACATTCCAAGAGTCAACAACGTTCCCGCTGTTGTAGTAGACACAACCGCCCTCTACAATTTAGAGAATGGCAAGGCCTCAGTAACGTTCGTTGCAGGATGGAATGCCACTATGTCAAAGTCAGAAGTCAAGGCGAGAACCGTTGAACTTCTAAACAACAACAGAAAGCTCGTTGCGTACACAATAAAGGCCGAGGTTACACTTGGCGAGAACGGAGTTGCAGTCGTGGCATTTAAAGATCTCAAGTCCAAGAAGGTCTACATCTGGAAGAACGGCCAGAAGATACGGCTGACCACAAACACCAGCAACCCGCTCGGATACTATTATGTATCCCATGGAATCCTCTTCGTAGTTCTCAAAGAAGACCCAGTTGTCGAGGTTGATGGCCTGCAGGTAGTGACAATACCAGAGGAAAACACAACAACATCCGCTCTCGCCATGGTAACAACATTCAACTATCTCTACTACCACTGGTACCAGACCAAGCTCAGTGAGTTCAACGAACTCTACCAGAAGGCCCTCAAAGAGGGCGTCAACGAGAGCGTGCTCAACGAAGCCCTGAAATACAACCAGACG
>JAADDH010000081.1 GCA_013154035.1 Candidatus Iainarchaeum sp.
ATACGGTCATGGAGTGTTCCAATCCGTAGATGGAGGGCACGGTGAACGGGAACAGAGCGGTTGCCACGGCAAAGAGAATACCGATAATTGCCAAGCTGGAGCTCAGGAAAGTTCCCCAAGCGCTTCCCTTTTTAGCAAAGGTGTAAATACCGAGCACTCCGAGTGCCCCCAAACCGAGCAGAACCCATCCGATGATGGACACTATTGCGGGAGCTTGGAACAGGAAGTTATCGTGGTAAGTGAATACCTTGTCCATTACGGCGGGCCAGAAGTTGTAGAAGTACCTTATAGCGTAGTCTATGGTTTCAACGTTGTGAGTTTTGAACGCGAACTGATAACCGAAGAAGGTTGCAAATCCCCACAAGGTGGTCAAACCCCAAAGTGCAGCGGTGGGCAGCCACAATTTGAGAGCGATACCCCTAGCCCTTTCAAAGTGTTCACCGATGGTTTTAACCATAAGCCAAGCTGCGCCGTGGAGTACTACAAAGAGTAGTGCGGTTACACCTACAAGCAGTTTGAATACACCAGCAAGCAACGAGGGGAACAGCGGATTTAACAATTGCAAGAAGCCAATTATAGCGGGATAGGTGTGGAAGTAGCCATTTTCGTCAATAACGCCGTAGATGAAACCTTGCAGGGAGTTGGGGTTAACGATAGTATCCATAACCTTTCCGGTTTGAGGGTCCAAGAAGGTGGAGTTGATGAACGGCAATCCAACAATAACGTTGCCGAGCGCAACACCCAATACGAGGGCAACTACACCGGAACTAATAGAGATAGCCCAGTCCCAGAAGTTCCTCCAGGTTCGCGAGGGTCTTTTGGAACGAAATTCGAAACCGACCGCCCTGAATATTAATGCGAACAAAACTACCATTAACGCGAGATAGAGACCACCGAATATAGCCGCGTAGATTTCGGGAAATGCCGCGTACGCCGCACCACCTGCGGTAATGAACCAAACTTCGTTACCGTCCCAAATAGGACCGACGGAGTTCAAAGCTATCCTTCTGCTTACGTCGTCGTCCCCGAAAAAGGGAATAAGGATTCCCACACCGAGGTCAAAGCCGTCGGTAAGAACGTACATCACCCAAACAAGGGCAACGATAACAAACCAAAGGGGGACCAAAAAGTCCCACCAAAGGGGAGAGTAGGTTACCGCTTCCATCGTTTATACCTCCTTTGCAAATTTTTTAATAAGCCTCTTGAACTTTTTCCTCGCCGTAATCGGGACCCTTCTTAGCGTACTTAGCTATGAGCCACCAGTCGAGAATAGCCAACGCAGTGAATATCACGAGGAATCCGATGAAGGTTAGTGCCACTTCCAGCACGGTGAGAGTGGGAGTTACCGCTTTGTAGGTGGTCAAGCCCATGAACGCACCGGGAATTTCCATTTTCACGATTTGTCCACCCTGTTCAACCAAAGCGGGTATAGGTTTGAAAATAGCGTTCCAAATGATGTTGCCGTTAGCATCGTGGTGCACTTCGGTCAAGGGATATACGACCCACGGCTGACGACCTACCTCGGCGGTTGCCCAACCGAGCAAGCTAGCGATGTAAGGCAAGGGTATGCTGTAGAGAGCAACTTTGAGAATCCAGGGTTTTTCGTGGAGAACACCTTTCTTAGCGTAGTAGAACGCTACGGCGAATACGAACACAAATAGAAATCCGAGATATACCATCAGGTGAAATGCCCAGTAAACGATGTTTACGGGAGGTATGAAGTCGGGATATTCGCCGTTAATTTTAACGTTGTTGTCTATGATGCTAGCCAAAGCGGGATAGTTTTGCTTAATAGCCTCAAAGTTAGCAACCATGTGTTTTTGAACGTCGTTCATACCGGGAACTTCCGCGTTAAAGTTGTGGTACGCCAGGAAGCTCAAGATTCCCGGTATAGGTAGGGGTAGTTTGAATACATAGTCGTATTGTCCGTTTTCATTTTTGGTAACCCAAGCCGCCAGGAGAATAGGAGCAGCCTTTTCGCTGTGAACTACCGCTTCCATAGCCGCCAGTTTGGAAGGTTGGGTTTTAGCAACCTCGTGGGCGTGGATGTCACCAATAACCACTTCGGATACGGAAGCTATCAATCCGAATATTGCGGCGGCGAGTGCGGAGCGTTTGAAGAAGTCAACGTGTTGTTTCCTGAGCAGGTGGTAGGCGCTGATACCGAGAACGAACATTGCGGCAACAATCATTCCTGCGGTGATGGTGTGCATGAATTTAACGTCACCTACGGGTGAAAAGGTAATTTGGGTAAAGTCATTTAGCTCTGCCCTAACACCGCCTGCCCAAGTTCCAACTTTGAGCAAAGCTCCGCCGGGGTGCTGCATCCATCCGTTTGCAAGCAAAATCCACAACGCCGATAGGTTGGTTCCGAATGCCACCGCCCAGGCAACGAGAGTCATTACTACGTCATTAACCCTGTTCCATCCGAATATGAGCATTCCGATGAAGGACGACTCCAGGAAGAATGCGAATAGTGCCTCGATTGCCAACGGTGCTCCGAAAATGTCTCCGACGTAACGGGAGTAGATAGCCCAGTTAGTTCCAAATTCGAATTCGTGAGTAATACCGGTGGCAACACCCATTGCGAAGTTAATCGCAAAGAGTTTGGTCCAGAAGCGTGCCATTTCCCTGTATATCTGCTTTCCGGTGACCAAGTAGGTGGTCATTAGGATTGCGATAAACAGGGAGATACCGAGCGTCAACGGCACGAACAGGAAGTGGAAGTAAGCCGTGGTCGCGAACTGCAACCTTGACAGCGACGCGACCAATTCAAGGTCTGCACCCATGTTAACCCTCCTTTTAAGTTTTTGTGGGTAATAAAGAAATGATAAAAGAGTCGGACTTTTTTGACAATAACTTATTTAAAGTTGTGCCGCCTTTAAATCAAGATTGTGTTAATTTGGATGATTAAAGTCAAATTTTAGGTATTGACACGCTATCGGTTTAAGATTAAACTTTTAATTTTGTCGTTCGGCGGAGCGGTTCCTTGATAAGAGGGAGAGCCGGTAGCTCAGTCGGTAGAGCAACGGCCTTTTAAGCCGTGGGTCCCGGGTTCGACTCCCGGCC
>JAADDH010000036.1 GCA_013154035.1 Candidatus Iainarchaeum sp.
GGGCCAGCAGGGCAATACCCACGAGAGCGATTGAAGAGTGCTTCATACGCACCACCTTACACGAGATGGTGTTTCGAGGTCGTATATATGGGTATCGTTGGTGTCGAAATAATACCAGATACTACAGGGCAGTTTTAGAAAAAAACGTCAGGAGATCAGTGTGCTAAAAAACGAAACAAACCGCATTTGACACCCTCCCCGCACTAAAGTGCGAGGATACCTAACGGGGAGGTTCGCAGTCCTCCGTTTAGGAGGACTGCGGGGTGTGTCAGCACCCCGTTAGACCCGCCTCCTGAATGGACGCGGGCTATATTCAGACAACCTACCACGTCTCTATGGGCTTCTAAACCACAGTTTAGACCCTTGCAGGACGCTGAGTGTATTCAGCACATATCAATTTCGCCAATTCATCCCCGCCTTAAAAGGCGAGGCTTTCTTGGCGATGTTTTGTAAGCCGTGTGCAGAGGGTGCGCACTTACATTTCACGCACCCCCTGATTGTCGTCGTAGCACTCATTCAAACCCGAAGGCCTCCAGCAGCACCGGCCCGCTGGAGATGATCTCACTCTTCCCCTGCAGGGTTTCGTTGATGTACTTCTTCCCGAACCAGAGCTTCAGCTTCAGTGCTGGCACGAAGTCCACGCTGACCGGGGTCTTTGTAACGTCCACCACTTTCACCGGGAACCCCTGGAGTGCCTGCTCTGCCTGCTCACACGGCGAGCAGCCGGTGGCCACGTAGAGTGTTGCCGTGTCGGGTGTGAAAGTCCTGCCGAGGTAATTCTCAGCTTCTGCGGCGAACTTCGAGATGTTTCCGTAGGCCACCACAGTATTTCCTCTCACGACCAGCAGGTAGTTGCCATTGGGTAGAGAGAGGGCTTTCAGGACTGTCTGGCCGATCTGAGAGTTCACAGGGTATATCGCAACGAGCTTCCCCGTGAGCAGGTAGTAGCACTGCAGGGCGTAAGCATTGGCCTCACCACTTCGGTCGTAGATCACGATAGCCGAGCCCGTCGTTCTGAGGAGAGTGTCTACCGGAGCGTTCCTCAGGACTGCCGGAGCTGTGAGCGGGCCGAGGTACACCATGCCCTGCGGTGTGTACACGACCTCTGTAACTGTGGAGACTTCGGGGGGCTTCAGCCAGGCAGGGGGGAGCGTCATTATGTTATACTTCTTGGCGATACCGGGGTCTGCTGAATACACGACGCTGACCCTCGTCTTCACCACGGGGACGTAGTCACCTGTGCTGGGGTAGAGGTATGTAATGTACGACCCGGTGCTCAGGAATGGCTTCTCCAGGGCGTCCACCCTTGCGAGCACCGCGGATGAGGGTACTTCCCTTAAGGGTGTCCCGGTTACCTTGAAGGGGTGTTCGCCCGGGATGTGTGTAGTCGGTTCGTGCGGGACGTGGACATGAGTGAAAATGAAAATGGCGAGCACTGCAAGAACAGCCACCACCGCGAGTATGAGGGGCTTTCTGCTACCTCTGCCAGTTCCCTCGGTTTTTCTGTCATCGTCTTTTTTGTCGAAGTCAGACTCGCTGAAGTCCAGCACGTAGTCTGGCAATGGTGATCACCCCGTCGTGCTGTTTGTGGATCCGGTATAGCTGGTGTTATATGACGTGCTGCTGTTCGGGCTGGCTGGCCTGTTCAGGTTATCAAGGATCCTGTACAGCTCCGTCGCGTTTACTGGTGTGGCGTTCTCGATTATCTTCCGCAGGTCTGGCTTCCTGAACTGGGTCGCCAGCACCCTCACGACGTACGTGATCTTCATGCCGATGGGGAACGACACGACCACCCTATCCAGCAGGTTTGTCGTCCTGTTTATGTACACCACATACTCAACGCCGGTGGTTTTGTTCACGACGTCGATTATGTAGTGGTTGTCCACGACTCTGCTGCCCTTCAGCTCGCCTATCTTCTCGAAGTTGAGCGGGTCTGTGACTGGCAGGATTGGGAACGGTGGTTTGGACGTGAGGACGTACGTCCTGTTGTTTATCACATAAAACACGTTGTTGTCTATGCGGATGATGGAGTAGTTACCCCTGCTGATCATTATCGTGTTCGGTGCGAAGTAGGCGTATCTCTCCACGGCCACGGGCGTTGCGTTGTTGCCAGATCCCCTGAACACGTAGATTATTGCGGCGAGAGACTTTATCCTGGCGTTTGCTTTGTGTGAGCTCTCGAGTATCCTCTGCGGGCTCGGGTGGGTTGTGTAGTAGTATGCAAAGCCTGCTGCAGCCAGCACTATAACGGCGACAATGGCTGCGAGAACTTTACGACTCACCATGTAAGCTCATGATGCTCAGGGTCTATATTTACCTTATCAGGACAGGAGAAGCGAGAGAACCCGGATGGGAGAACAGTCAGGCAGGAGCCTTCTCAGGGATGGGGAATTCGATGTTGCTGTCTACAGGTGGCTGGGTGAGGCTCTCCAGCTTTTCGTATAGCTCCCTGTAGTCCAGCGAAGCGCCCCAGGTTTCCGCGAGGTTCGAGGCCATCCTGCTCAGCCACAGCATGGCCTTTACCGGTTTCATCATACCTTCTTTCCTCCCGTTGCGGTAAACGCTCACGGGGCGATTCCATCCCCGGGATATTACCGCGAAGAAGGGTGTGGCATGGCCGGTCAGGATCATGAAGGCGAGGTACGTCTCTGTCGCGTTGTGCCCGTCGCTGTCGATGCTGTACTGGGACATCAGCTTGTCCCTTGCGGCGTTGTACAGGATGTCCAGGCAGGGTACGGCCGGAAAAGGAGGGGCTGCTGTTATATCCTTTAGTCCAGACATAAAAGAGCACTTCAGGTCCAGCAGGAGAACGTACACCCCCTGCCGGTCTCCGTAGCTGGCCCAGACAACAGAAAGTGTTGTCTTTCTTCCACTGGTAAAAGACGTCAGGTCTAGGGAAGTTAAGGTCTTAATAGGCACCTGGAACACCTCCCCGTGTAAGGTATTATCAATGCGTGATGACATAAAATATAACTCTTTTGGGTTTTTAGAGTGGTGTGATTCAGGGTGCTG
>JAADDH010000084.1 GCA_013154035.1 Candidatus Iainarchaeum sp.
GTCGGCCTGTTCTCCTAATCCCCACGGAGAAGGGTGTTTCTGCCATTGAGCTGCGTTCCACACCCGCCGTGATACCAACGGATGTCTGCGACGACGTCTTTGTCGGAATCAATGCGCGGCGTCACCTTGTTTGGTGGAAAAGGGGTGAAGATCGTTACCATGAGGCGAATGTAGTTGTGGATGCGTATCCCGTGTGCAGAGAGAATGCAGTTTACTTTACGTCCCGGGGCTACCTCGGCGCTGTAATCCTTTCTTCCGAGTTCAATGGGCTTGTTCAGGTATTTTCCAGTGCCTCGAACTTTTCGCCCCTCGCAGCCTTTGAGGACTTGCCCTATTTCCTTCTTGTGGGGTCGGATTCGGGTAATCCCGAGTTCCTGAGAAACGTGGTCCCAACCCTTCGTTGTCCTTCATCGGTGTATTCCCTGGATCGGAACCTGGCAGTAACGGTTATTCCCTTGCGCGCTTCACGAGGGGATGCCCTGAAGTGGACAACTCCTTCCGTTTCCCGCGCAGAGTCCTTTGTAAGGGTTGAACCGGTACGAGTTGATGAGGACTTCCGCTGCTACAAGCCGTGATCCCTGAGTGCCCCGAGCACCCTCTGATGCACGTCCTCCGGCGATCCCCTTCCATCGATCACCACAAACCCTGCCTTCTCTGCGATTTCCAAATATTTTTGGCGGACGGAACGGAGGAATTCTAACTGCTCGAATTTTTGGACGAGGCCGTCGTTCCCGTGCGCTCTCCCCAATATCCGTTCCATTGCCACCTCTGCGGGAACATCTACAAGTATTGTCACGTCCGGTCTTGGGAAATCGCGGTTGATGTAGTTCAGAAAATCATCGGGAACGCCCTGCAAACTTTGGTAAACGAATGATGACCCGTAGTAGCGTTCAGATATGACAATCTCCTCCGCCTCCAGCGCCGGGCGGATGATCTTCTCCACGTGCTCGTTTCTGTCGGCTGCCATCATGAGTGCTATTGTTTTTGGGTGCGGCGTGTCCTTGGATCTGAGCAGAATTCGCGTAAAGTAACCGGTGAAGAGTTCCTTCGTCGGCTCCTCCGTCAGGACGACCTTCTTTCCCCTTCGGATCAGATAATCAGCGAGCATTCGCGCCTGCGTGCCCTTTCCCGACCCGTCGATGCCCTCGAAAACGATGAACATGATCCCATAACTCGGCAGGGGAATAAAAGGGATTGGTTGGAGGGGCGAACCCCTCACTTCGTTTTCCTAACCACGGGAATCTCCCAGAACTCACGGGGTAGGTACGGGTGCAGGACCTTGGGGATCTTCACGACTTCGTTCTCCGGATCGTAGTGGTTTTCAAGAATCGCCAGCATCACGCGCTGAGCTGCCAGTGCCGTGCTGTTCAGTGTATGTACGTAATCCGTCTTCCCGTCCTTCCTGCGGTAGCGTATGTTTGCCCGTCTCGCCTGCCAGGCCAGGCAGTTCGAACAGGAGACAACTTCCCTGTATCTCCCCTGTCCCGGATACCATGCCTCTATATCGTGCTTCCTTGCCGCTACCATGCCCAGATCGCCCGAGGAGATCTCAACGACACGGTAGGGAATCTCCAGTTTCTGTAGGAGCTCCTCTGCGTTGCTTTGGAGGAACTCGAACTCCTTCCACGAATCTTCGGGATAGACGTAGGAGAACTGCTCTATCTTGTGGAACTGATGGACGCGGAAGATGCCCTTTGTGTCCTTGCCGTGGGCGCCCGCCTCCTTCCTGAAGCAAGGGGACCAGCCCGCGTAGCGCTTGGGGAGTTCGCCCACTTCGAATATTTCATCCATGTGGTATCCCAAGAGCGCGTGCTCCGCCGTGGGGATCAGGTAGAGGTCCTCCCCATCTATCTTGTATATGACGTCCTCGAAGTCCGTGAAGTACGTGGCTGCCTCTTCGACCCTTCTGCGCATCATGTATGGCGGTATAATGGGTTCGAAGCCCTTCTTCATGAGCTCCTCAAGTGCCCAACGTGCCAGCGCGAGATCCAAAAAGACCAGCGCCTTCTTCTCGTAGTAGAATCTGCTACCAGACGTCTTGCCCGCGCGCTCCGTGTCTGCCACGTCCAGCATCTCTATGAGGTCATAGTGGTGCGGCGGCTCCCAGTCGATAACCTCGTGCTCCACCTCGTGTCCGTCCGTTTCTTCCCTGAACTGGTCGAGATGCTTCCTCCAGACGCGCGGCTTACCCCAGAACTTGATAGGCTTGTTATACGAGTCGTCGGGGCCGATAATCACCTCTGGATGCAGGAAGTTGGGCAACAGGCGGAGTTTCTCCTCTATGAGCTTCTTTAGCTCGCTTTCCTTCTTCTCCAGCTCTTCGATCCTTGCGTCGAGATCCTTCGCCCTCTTCTTCAGTTCCTCCGCTTCCTCCGTTTTGCCCTCCTTGAACAACCGTCCGATCTCCTTGGATATCTTGTTCCTCTCGGCGCGCAGACTGTTGAGTTCCTTGAGAAGCTCGCGCCACTCCCTGTCTAGTTTTTCGATTTCGTCCACGACAGGAATCAGCTCCTCAAGGTAGCGCTTCTTCAACATATCGATAACTTCCTCTTTCCTCTCCCGAATGTCCTCTATGCTCAACACGTTTTACACCTCCAAAGGCTGGGGCGATCGCGAGAATAAGCCCGGAGCGTTATGCAGATTGGTACGGCATCGCCCTCCATAGAAGGATGGGGAAAGGGGATATTTATATCTTGTGCTCGTAGAGGGGCGCACCCTGCCGCTTTGCGTGGTGGATCAATTGTTTGTCAAAGCTTGCGATTGGCGCACCTATCATTCGTGCAGTGTGGATGAGCACAGTGTCGTTGTAGCGCAGTATGCTGATCTTTTCGTTTTTCAGCGTCATTATTGCTGCTAACCTTGCCCTTGGTTCGTACACGAGGCGGAAATATGGGCTTCGCAGGTATTCTCCCAAGATTTCGGCATCGTTTATGCCATACCTCCAGAGGAGGAACGCAAACTCGGAGAAGATCTCTGGCGTTGTTGTCAGCTCCTCCCCGCTTTCCACGAT
>JAADDH010000011.1 GCA_013154035.1 Candidatus Iainarchaeum sp.
CACCAGAATACCGCTGAGATTATTGTTATGCCGAATGCTTTAAAGCGTTTGGTGAGGGAAGCCATAAAAAGCAGAAAAACCAGAAGATAGCGATGCGATGGCTCGGTGCAGTGTTGACTGCTCTAATCATCATATCGTCCGCCAGTGCCTACGTGGAAATATACGCGAAGGGCTTCTCGTATAAGGGAAACTTCGGAAACCTGACATATGTTCACGTCAAGTCACTGCAGGCGATCCTGGATACGTGGCAAGCGTGGGGATTCACAAACATATCCGTAGGGTATAGTATAGATCCGCACGCCGACGGGATTCTCGTCTTGGGCTGCACGGAGATGGATAAATCAGACGTAGAGGTGCTGGAGAAGTATATTGAGAATGGAGGAAGGGTGGCACTGGATCTGCACTGCCCGGGCCCGCTAGATGCTCTGATCACAAAGTATGGTGTTGTTAGGAACGCAGATGAGCCATATAAGTCGGACGCAGGAATAACCATGCACATGAGCCTGCCGTATGTGGACGTGGTGGGATACCCTGTGACGTCTGAGATCACGATAGCAAACAGCCCCATGAGCACGGGATACACTGGAATGACGTATGTAGGGCCAACGTTCACGATCACCAACGACAGAATGATGCCGCTGTTCGCTACGCCGACGGATAAGGCCATTGCGTTCTTCGGACCGGCAGGGAAGGGATACATATTCGGAACGGGCTGTCTGCTCTGTTCCAACCAGATGCTCATGGCAAACATACTTGACTGGCTGGACAACGGAAGAGTGGACTTTCCCAAGGTGAGCATAACGCGAACGGTGCACCCACAGTCCGTGGTGGCTGGAAATCCAATATACGATGAGATCAAGATCACCGTGCCGAAGAATGCGGGGATTATTGACCTATCTCTCGATTACCTCTACAATGAGAAGGGATACTGCAAGATGAACCCAGCAGTCAGCACAAAGAGCCAAAGCGGAGATACGATAACAATTGTGTCCAAATTCATACCGGAGCAGGCGATGAACTGCAAACTTGGGCCGGCAGTAGTGAGCATGACCTGGGACGGACCAAATGGGAAATATCTGAGAAAGGCGGTGCTTGAGCCAGTCCCGATCGTTGTGGCAGCGCCCAGTATCCCGCTCCAAAAGAGCAACTGGCCGTACTACGTCGGTGCCGCGATAATATTGGCACTCGCCGCGGTCTTTACATACCCCCGCATGAAGGCAAGAAAACTCAAGAGGCGTGCCAAAGCGCTGAAAGAGGCTATGCACGACCTGCGTAAGCAATTAATGACTCAGCAAATCACGGAGGATATATACAAACAACTGCTACAGAAATACCTCGCCGAATACAATGAAATACGGGCAGAGTTAAAAGAAATGGGGCAGGAGCTCACCGACGAGAAAGGTAAACAGCAACAGCGGCGATAAGTCCTGCCACAATCAGTGCAATTACGCCCCACGGAACTCCTGTACCTGCAGCAGATACCTGCTTCTCAAAACTCAGGGAGCCACAGCCATGCACAGGTGCAGTAATCCGGACGGTGGTGGGCAGATGCACCTGGGTAGTAAAAGAGTACTCCATGGCATCTGTGGAGAACTGCGGACGGATGAGCGTATTGCCCACGAGGACAGACACATCCTTCAAATAGACGGGTGTGTTCCCATCAAGGATGCGAAAACGCACAAAGAGCTGGCCAGACTGGGAGCTCGCTGAAAAATCGGAAATGTGAAGAGAACACGCTGCAAAATCCAGACTCGTGCCAATTGCGCTCAAAGCATTCGCATCTGAAACGCCGGTAATCTTAATGCCAGATACGTCCACGGAGCCGCGCTCCGCGCGCAGATATATGTGGAGAAGTGGATCTGTGTTGTATATGATGGCTGGGCCGATAATGCGATCAAAACTTGCAAGGGCTTTTGGGATATTCACATCTAGACGCAGATAGCCGATTCCGAAGCTGGTAGCAGAAAGGTGAATTTCATTGTGTTCGTGCTCGTAATACATGAGCACAGCGGCACCGGCGCCGTTCAAATCGTAGATCCGCAGGCTCGCGGGAAAAACGGTGCGCGTGGGGGAACCATATGTATCCACAACAACGGAAATACGTTTCCCTGCAAACGCTGTTGGGACGTAGCCGCAGCGAAAATCGTTCTGTATTGTATCTAGCGGAATGAGTGAATCGCCGTACTGTATGTAATAGTAGGTATAAACATCCTCGGCAGGCTGGGCACAGACAAACACCTTACCGTCGCCGTAGGATGCCCCTGCGAGAGAGAATGTAGTAAACACTACGCTCAGGAATGCCAAGATCAGAAGCAATCTCCGAAACGGGTGTGCCATGTGTATATTTTATGCAAATGGTGTTAATAACATCTTCGGAATACTTTGAGGGACGGCCACGGGCGCGGTTCGTCGGGATCACCTCTACACCCACAGACCGAAGACCCTCCAAAACAGCAGGAGACGCCACACGAAATATACTGGGTGGGAGAAGAATACGGGAGAGGCGAGGGTATTTGCGTAGAAGTTCGGCAGCAAGGGGTGCAGACAGACGTCGCGGAACATACACAGTGGTGCACCCATCGTCCAGACAGCGAATACGGGCCTTCATTTCTTACGCACCCGATCAAGGAACTTGCGCACGCGGTCGTTCTCGCGCGCTGCATGGGCAGCATCCACCGCGCTGCGAAGCTTACCCAGATCCACGCGGTACCGCTCCGCAAGATCGCGCAGTGATCCTCCACCCCAGAGATGCAGGAGAGCAAGGCCCAAATATTTTGCCGGAATCCTCAGCGCAGATTCCAAAAGAATCTTCTCGCGAATCATATCCATGTCCTCTGGAGCCAGCAGCGCCTCCAAAGGCTCTGGAGTGGGCGGCAAACCGGGGAAGAAGGGCGCATTCTTCCTCAAGCGCTCAGGAACAAGCAGATAGTAATCTCGGAGGAAACGACGCAGTTCAGACATCGTGGCAGCATACATGCGTGAGAAACGAATCTCCCTGCGCTTTCGAAGAGCCTCGATGATTTCAGGATCTACGTCGGATTCTACAAGGAAGCCACGCTCCTCCAGCTCCTGCAAAAGCTCCCAAAGGATATGTGGGTTCTCTTTGACACGTAGGGAATTATACTTACGCACGATGCGCTCGTATTCGAGCATACGATCGTAGTTCTTGATCTGTTTGCGCTCTTCCGAAACAATTGCCGGCATCTCACGAGAAACAGCCCTGCGGAGCAGCGTAGAGACGAGAACCTCCGTAGAGATTCGATCGCCGAAGATTCCCTTTGTGGGGGCTTGATCCGCCATTTCTCCCTCTTGGTCAAGGGTCAGCTGCGGATCGCGAACACCAAGCTCCTCCAAAACCTTGCGATAGACAAGCAGGGCAGTGCCCCCATAGCGCTCCAACTCTGCAAGATATTCCCCACCGTAGGGGAGATAATCCAAAAGCTCCGTGAAAATATCAGTGCGAAGAATGCGCTCTGCGGCGCGATTTGCAATATATGCTGCACGGGCACGCTCATAAGCAATCCTTCGCTGCTCATATGTGTATCTCAGTAAATTCAGTTCAGGAGCGAGCTCTGCAAGATCTGCACGGTCCATTGTATTTAGGGACTCCTGGAGGATTTTCATGAGGTGCATCACGGCAAAACGCGGATTGCGGAAGTGAAACGCATCCATTTCATCCCTATACTCCAAAATCCTACGAATCCGCTGGCGCGCTTCATTCACCGAAGCAGGGGGCTTGCCCTGGAGAGAATCCAAGTAATCATTAACGGATACGAGCAGTTCAGAGGCAGAGCTGAATGGACACATATGGATCGAAAAAAGAAGATGGGGAGCGTTTATATAACAATCGTAAAATATCTGCACTACGGGAGGAACGCCTTGGACTCCAGCTTTGCTGGCGTATACTCCTTCGTCAGGAATCGGAAGTACTTTGACGATCCTGCTTCCAGCTCCATCTTGAAGTTTTCCTTCTCCATAAGGTCAAACTCCCTGTGCCACGCCTTGTGCTTGAACCAAGGATACTTACGAAGGTCCTTAAGGCGCTTCTTGTCCTGTTCGGTTAGTTTAATCTTGACAGTCTTTGGAAAGCCGAATTCGTGGTAGTCGCTTATTGTAAGCCCGAGGAAACGGGCATCGGGCGTTGCAAGTGTTGTAGACAGGTATGAGAGATTAATGGAACCCTGCTTGTACACGGAGTATATATACCATCCCCACGCATCTGCGTCAGTCATCACGTAAACTGGCAGTTTGTAGTCGTAGTGAAGGCGATGGACAATGCGGCGTGTGGCACGGTCGGGCTGCCCTCCCGCAGTGATGATGATGCAGTTATGCTCGTCCCAGAAGCGATCCTCGTGGAATCGCGTCCACACTGCGCTTTTCTCGATGACTAAGACAAACTCTGCCTCTACATTCTTGATCCTGACGCGCTCGGGCTCGGCAATCGGCGGCACGGACCATCCACCCATACCCACATTCTCTCCATCTATCTCTACAGTCCTCACACCACCGTCGGGGTTAGGGACAATTTCCTCTAGCTGAATTGGACCCGCCAGCTGCCCCTTCCCTCCCTTCGAGAACACGTGCAGTTGCTCGCGGACGAATCCAAGCATGGTTTCCAGATCCTCAATGACCTTATCGGACTCCTTCTGCTCGTCAACGGTGTTCTCATGCGTGCCGGGAATCGTGTGCTTGATACGGTAATACACGTCACGGAGGGATGTGGTGATGCCCTCCTCCACCAGATCCTTTATGGTCGCAGCGACGAGAGCCGTCTGCAGGAAGCGTTTGGCGTGACCTACGTTCAAGAATTCTCTCTGGGCCACGCGGTCCCCCATCTTGATAACTCCGGATTCCTCATCGTAGTGCACGTTGGATAGCGTCCTCACGGGGACCTCCATATAGACACGCTTTTCCCGCTGCGCATTGGTGACAATCTTCTCCGCCCATTCGCGCAGGGCGCGCAGGACGGCCTCATCTGTCTGCTTCAGGATATCATCAAACGTCTTAACGGACTTGTCGTCGGACATCATTCAGCACCTGCCCCTATTTTCTCCTCCAACTCTTTCAACTTGCGATAGCGATCCTCGAGAGCATCTGAGAGAATAGATTCAACATCCTTTGGATCCCTCCCCAGGATCTTAGCCAGAGAATCGGCCAGTTCAGGGAGGTAGTGCATGAGGATGCGCTTCTTTGCGGCGAGCTCTTTGGCCTTAGAGAGTTTGGACGTGTACTCCTTGATCTTTCGGCCGGCTTCCATAAGGGCCGCGCGTATCTCCTCATACACCTCAGGAACGTCAGCAATCGCTTGCTTCCCTGCAGAGACGTAGGGAATGTGCGTAGATACTACATTTACAAAAATGACAATATTCGATTCGTTCAGGGACTGGATGCCATAACGCTTCCAGTTCACGGACTGCACAGCCTGCGTGATTGCACAGGCACCCTGCTCAAAGAGCAGAGGGGCACGGTTGGCATAGCGCATGAGTTCAAAGCCCTTAATGTCCCCATCCATGGCCACGCCGACTTCTACAAGGAAGGGAATACCTCCAGAATAGACCTTGGGCTTCCGAGTGACTGTGGCAACGTATCGGGGCTTCAAATTTGCCCTTAAAGACTTCTCAATATTCTCGGCGCCGATCTCAATGAGCACATCCAAGGACGGCGCGCGGAACTTCATCTGGCGGAGGGCCTTCACGATCATCTCCGCCTCGTGCCACTCGAGCTCCTGCGGATTCTTGTTGAGCAAAGCAGAACCGACGAACTTCTCCAGTTCCGCGATGGACTTCGAACCTACGGCTTCCAGCTCATTCCTCAGCATAGATGCAACCTTGCGCGCCTTAGTTACGCGAGCAATAGTCATAAGATCGTCAACAGTTATACCTAGCGGGTGAGGCTTGCCCTCCTTTGTCATGCGAATGACTTCAAAGGACGTACGATACCACACCGTCTTCTTACCGTCGGGGTCGACAAACGTGATCTGCGCGTGGGGATTCGCGAGGGCTGTTCTACGCATATATTCAAAGGCAGAATACTTAGAACGGTTAAACAGAACGTCACCAAGCTCAGCGACGACTTCAGTCCCTCTCCAGTTGCCATCATAGCTCTTGCGGTTCTTCACAATGGGGGTGTTCGTCTTCACATCGATCATGACATCCATTTCCCAAATCTTCCCGTCCCCCCGACTCGTCTTAACGTGAACCGGCTTACCTGTGGTCATCTGGGCATACATGGTTACGCCAGCAGCACCGATACCCTGCTGACCACGGGTAGGGATCATGCGGTGGAACTTGGTACCAGCGAGGAGCTTCCCGAAGACCTTTGGCACGATATCCGGTGGAATTCCCGGACCGTTATCCCGCACCTTCAGAACGTAGTGCTTCTCCCCGACCTGCTGAATATCCACGTAAAGATCGGGAAGGATTCCCGCCTCCTCACACGCGTCCAGAGAGTTAGAAACGAACTCATGAACGGCAGTGGTCAGCGAACGAACGCTGCTGGAGAATCCAAGCATCTGTTTATTCTTTTTGAAGAACTCTGCCACAGAATGCTCCTTAAATTCCTTAAACATATCCTTCTCAGCCATAAGCAGTCACCGCCAGCCACCAATACTGAAAATATAAAAAGAACACCTTTTAAACTAATCCTGGACGTCAAACCCAAGACTTCTGAGCAGGTGCGCCCGCTTCCTGCGCTTTCTTTTGGCTTCAAGGTCCTGGATGACCACATTTATGGGAGTTCCCTCTCCCGCAATGCGATTTATCGCATGGGAAGCAAGGTCTATGCCCTCTTCGTCGCCGATAATGGATACTGTCTTGCCGTAGATGCGAATCTTCGTGTCTGTCAGGGCCTCCAGCTTCTTGCGCACAGAACCGTCCCTGCCGATCAGGCGCGCCCGCTGTCGGAATAGTGCAGAGCGTTTACGGCCGACAAGATCCGTTAAATCGATAACTTCGAGGTAGCGATCATCTGCGAGGAGCTCCATGGCACTGCGGTCGTCAAAACCCCTCCCAATCGCCTTGACAACAAGAGTGGCCTTGTAGAAGTTCTCTGGTAGCGTATTAGAGTCGCCAGTGATCTCAACCGCGCCGGACTCGGAATCAACTCGGATCTTGGTGCCCGTTGCGTCCTCTAGCCTCTTTCGCGTGCGGCCCTTCTTGCCAATCACCGCCCCGACACGATCTCGCGGAACGCGAACCGTATCACGCATCACAACATTATCGTTTTCTTCCATCCCCGCTCCTCTCCTTCAGCATGCGATACAACTCATCTGGTGCGAAATCCTTATCAAACTCCGCAAGAATCTTGGACAACTGGCGCATATCCCGCTGGAAGAAGAACGGGGCATTGGGGTGGTCCCATGGGACAGATTGGCCCAGATCTATAATCACGGGTAGCGAATCACGAACGAGAATATTATATTCAGATAGATCGGCGTGCACCAAACCTGCACCAAAGTAAAATTTTGCCAACCCATCTAGAAGCGCATCGACGAAGCGCCCCTCATCCTCAGGAAAAGTATCGCGCAGCCGGGGAGCAGGACCTTCATCATCTCCGATAAACTCCATGACAAGCACGTTGTTACGGACGGCAACAGGATAGGGCACCGGCGCACCAGCACGGAATGCCGCGTCAAGGTTTTTGAACTCTTTTTTCGTCCAGAGATGGACCAAGCGTCTGCGATCGCGAGGAATGCGCCCGAAACGTGGATCTCCGTCGATATATGGTAGAATTCTGCGAAACTCCGATGTATCTACGCGATATATCTTCACAGCGAGGGGGTTGCCAGCAACGTCGTTTGCAAGAAAAACGTTTGCCTCCTTTCCCGTGGATATCACGCGAAGCAGACGAGAGAAAACACCAGATTCAATGAGTTTGTAGATGGTGCGCAGGGTGAGGACGTCGAAGACCTCATTGCGCACCTTGCGCATTTCAGCATTGTGCGGATCATTCTCCCAGCGCGCGAGGAGCTCCTCCACCCTGCGCTGGTCGTACATCAGTAGATCATCCCCAGATACGGCTCAAGAGCTTTGAGATAACCTTTCTCCTTAAGCTTTTCCACTTCCACATTCGTGTACTTGTGAATTACATCGCACTTGTCTTTTTCATACTGCCAGAGCTTGCAAATAACTACATCGCCCACGCGGATCCACATTCTGCGGCGGAAACGGCCAGGGATGCGTGCAAAACGCTCCTTCCCATCTTCACAAATCACGCGGAGGTGAAGACCGCCGAGCTTTTGATCAACCACTGCAAACATTTCCTCATCTTCGTGCTTGGGCTTTCTCAAACGGGTGACATCTACTTCCTGTGGCTGTGGTGCATTGTATCTTCGTCGTGCCATCGTAAAAATGCACATAAAAGTAGTTTTAATTCCAACGGACGGTCAGATGTAGTATATATTCAGGTGGGGAACGCCAGAAACAGTCTTTGCATCGGTCTTACGGCACAAATCAGCCTTTTCGGCCACGGCAACCGCCCCGTCCCCCACAAGATTGATAATTGTGGCCTGCAAAAGCAAAGAGCGTAGTTCTTCCTCCCCAACAAGACGCTGACCATAATACGACTCAGAGACGTTCAAAACGGCGTTTCCCTCGCGAAAAACCTTTCCAAGAAGATGGGAATCACAGGCGGAGAGGAGAACCTGCCCCTCCGCACGGACAACGCGCACATAGAACTGCATCAAATCTCCCTCACAGGGGAAACGGCACCACATGCCTCACATTTCAGCATACGCACACCATTCATCTCGATGAAATGCGTATCCGGCTTGCCACAAACGGGACAGAGCACAAAGTCGCGCACATACTGCTGCACCTTCTTCTGAACACTTCCCGGCCCAAAACGACCTTTAAGGCGGATCATCTGGCCCTCTATGGATCCAGTAGTGCCGAACTCCCTCGTCATGAACTTGAAGAAGTGGTTCAAATCCCTGCGCAGATCCGCAGCGATCTGCCCTGCGTTCTTGATGAGTGTGGACTTACCATGGATCTCCACAACGGCAACGGGCATCTCAAAACGTGCCGGCTTCTTCGCACTCTCTGGCAGAAGAGCATACGCGCGATCTAAGAGCGTCTCATACTCCAATTCAGGTGGAAGTTCTACCATTCATCTCCCTCCAAATCAAGCGTCTCTACCTCTATTTCCTCCTCATCGTGCGGTTCGGAAACCGCAGTCTCCTCCGCGGCGGGGGCCATATCCAGCGGCGCCCATGGGTCATCGTAGTGATCGGTGGCGAACATGAGATTTTCAAGACGCCTCAGCATTTCTACCTTGGGTCCGACGATCTTTAAAACGTCCCCTACGATGGAAACCTCGTCATTCCTCAATCTCAGGCGCCCGATTACATCAACTGTATCCCCCACCTCCACGCGCTCCACATCCGGCGGCAGAGGGGAGAAAAAGCTAACGGACACCGTACCACTGTGATCGTCAATGGAAAGGATCACGTAGCCATCGCCTTCATATTTGTGCATCACCACGCCCCAAACGTGCACGCGATACACCACAGCACCGTTGGATACGAGAAAATGCGTGTATTCGCCGTCCTTCACGGGTTTGGCGCTGTTCAAAAGGGCAAGGGGCACATGGACGGCGGCATCTCGCATGAGAGTATGAGACACAAAGCGTAAAAAAAGGGCAACCGTTATACCTGCATGAAGATCGACGAAGCATATGCAAGGGTAATACTCAATGCGAAAGCGGAGCCAACGCTGGAAGTCGTGCTCCGCACGGGAGGATCTTGGGTGCAGGCATCTTCTCCGTCCGGAACATCTGCGGGAAGCCACGAGGCGCAAGCCTGGCCAAAGGCAGATAGCGTGGACGAGGGCGTAAAGATCGCGAAGGAAAGACTGGAGAAAGAAGTTTTTCCAGAGGTCGTGGGCAAGGATCTGGAGCCCGGAGAGGTGGACGAGATCATCGAAACTGTGGACGGAACAGAAAGACTGGAAAAGATAGGGGGAAACGCAGCACTGGCCCTGTCCATCGCAGCAGTAAAGGCAGAGGCGTGGGAGCAGGGAGTCCACGTCTTCGAACAGGTTGCTGAGATGTATGGTGGAAAAACGGCGCGAACCACACCACTTGAAAATGTGATTGGCGGCGGCGCCCACGGCGGAGCGACGGACATACAGGAATTTCTCCTCGCGGTGCCGGCAGATACGATGAGCGAGAGCATTCTCATCACATCGGCGGCATACAGGGAAATAAAGACAGTTTTGAAGGAAATAGACCCGAAGTTCGAGGGTGCGCTCACACTGGAGAGTGCTTTTGTGACGCACCTACCAACAGAGCAGATACTGCAACTCCTCGCGTCCATTCGAGACGAACTAAAGTCCGTGGGGTACGATCCGATCATTGGCATAGATGTGGCAGCAAACGAGCTATGGAATGGCAAGGAGTACGCGTGGAAAAAGGAGGGCGTGACTCGTAGCACAGAGGAACACGAAGAATATCTCAAGGAACTCGTAAAGGCATACGGGCTGAAATACCTCGAAGATCCATTCCACGAAGATGCATTCGAAGATTATGCGCGCCTGCAGAAGAATACAGATGCTACAATCGTTGGAGATGACCTACTCGTCACGAACGCTGAGCGCATCAAGCGAGCAGACATCAAAGGAGCTCTGATAAAGCTGAATCAGGCAGGAACAGTATCCAGAACCATAAGGGCAGTGAAGGAAGCGAGAAAGAAGGGTATGATGATCACGGTATCCCACAGATCCGGCGAAACGGACGATCCATTCCTAGCAGAGTTTGCCGTTGGAGTGGGAGCAGATCTGGCAAAAATTGGAGCAGCAGGGATAAGAACGGTGAAACTAAATCAGCTGCTCCGCATAGATCCGCTCATCTGACGCTTTTTCTTTCCTTCTTTCCACAAATACAGCGCATGCAATGCCCTCACTGCATCCTCTGGAGAATCGTAGGCCGGAATGCCTGCTTCGTTTAGGCGAGCAATGGCACGCTCCGTTTTTTCACCACCAACCATGCCAACTACGAGGGGCTTCTTATGGTTATATGTCCTTATTATGCCCTCTGCCAGCTCCTCCGGATCGCACACAGCAGTCTCACAGTAAAGAAGAGCGATGGCATGCATGTTCTCGTGTTCCTGCGCGATACGCAGTGCATCCATGTACATCACAGGATCTGCCATGCCCGTGATATCCACAGGATTCTTGAACGACCCGAAATCAGGCATGGCCTTCTTGAACGCCACGAGGTCTGGGCCAGAGTAGAGGTCAAGGCCCCTCGCCTCAAAGGCATCCGTCGCGAGAACGCCAATTCCGCCACCGTTCGTGATAATCACAATATTATCGCCGGCGGGTTCGGGCAACTCCGCAAGCGCGCGGGCCATTACAAAGGCATCGCGCACGGATTCGGCGCGGATGATGCCCACCTGCTTGAACGCGCCAGAATACACGAGATCAGAACCTGCAAGAGAGCCAGTGTGGGAAGATGCTGCCTGCGCACCACGCTTACTCCGTCCTGCCTTTATGACGATGATTGGCTTGGGATTGCGACGGGCTGCATCCATAAACGCCCTTCCGTCCTTCACGGCCTCCATATACTCCACAATAACGCGGGTGTTGTCGTCCGTTGCGAAGAAGTCCAGAAGATCCTCGTCAGAGACGTCCGCCTTGTTGCCCACTGAGACAATGGAAGAAAGTCCTATCTCCTCCGTCTGGGTCCACCCCATTAGCGCAATGCCCAATGCACCGGACTGGGAGATGAGCGCGATCTTGCCCGGCCGCACATCTCTCGGCCCAAACGTAGCATTGAGTCTGTTTGGGGTGTACGCCACGCCAAATATGTTCGGACCAAGCAAGCGGAAGCCGTATTTCCTTGCAATCTCCACGAGACGTTCTTCAAGGTCTGCACGGCCAACCTCCTTGAACCCAGATGAGATCACGGCAACTGCCTTCACGCCCTTTTTGCCCGCATCTTCAAGGACCTCCGGCACCACCGCAGCGGGCACAGCCACGACGACAAGATCTACGGGAACAGGGATATCCGAGACTCGGCGGTAAGCATGCAGCCCGAGGATCTCGTCCTCGTGTATATTGACGGGAAAGACCTTTCCCCTGTATCCATAGTCAAGAATGTTCTTCAAGATTTGATAACCGATCTTCTGGGGGTTGGACGAAGCGCCAACCACCGCCACAGACTCCGGATAGAAAAACGCGCGCACCATGCACATAAAATCTGCCGTAACGTTTTAACGGGGGTCGTTTACTACCAGAAAGTAGTTAAATTTTCTAATCAAACGAATAGATGGGAAATTCTTTGAAAGGTGAACTTTTATACGAAGGTCATGAGTAATACTAATATGCTGCTCTTACACCGCGACCGCCTCGCGGGAGAAACGAAGGTGCACTACCTGCCAGACGGCAGAGTGCTGGAACTCGCGGACGGCACGGTCGTGGGAAGAAATGGCAATTACGTAATCATCCAGCGAGGAAGGGACAAATTTACCATCAACGGAGAGGGCAGCATCAACATGACCACTTCTGAGATAACCGTAATGCCCATTGAGCGCATCCTAGAACGGGCAAAGGATCCGAACGCGTTGGACATCCTCCACAAGCTGGAAGAACTCGCGTTCGAGGAGAAAATGCCAAACGATGTGCGCAGGTTTATCCGCCTCTACGCAGCGCTGTTAGGGCTGGAAATGATTGACAATGTGCCGAAATCCTACCTAGAATCTGTAGTTCTCACAGTATCCAGACTGAGCGGCGAGGAAGTGGGCAAAATAATTGCAGCACGTGACGAGATCCGAGAGAAGCTAAGAGAAGAGCTAAACTGGGCAATGAACGCGCTGGACCCGAAGACCCTCGCAAGCGCCGTGAACACAGTCATTGCTGTCTGACGTTTGCAAGAACCTGCTGGGTCTGCACGAACACCTTCTCCGCATCCGGCCAGATACGCGTGAAGAGATACTTGGTCAGCACGTAGATCTGATGGCTATTTCCCGAAATAACCGCCTCGCTGGGAGTGACACTAAGCTTCGCCGGCCCCTCACGAAGCTCTATTGTAGGATACTTGGCAGATAAGGAGTAGCACGCCGACGCACTCAGAGTGCGCAGCTGCTTGTTCGTGTCCGTAGCATTCTCGGGGGTAATTACCTGCTCCGTGCACGTATTGCCCTCCACAATCTGCAGTATGATCGCCTTATGCTTGAAGATCAGAACGTCTGACGCGAACACCGCCGCCTGTCCCGCACCCTTCGCGTCGGAGAACGGATACACAAGACGGAAGATAACTGCGGGGGACTGCAAAACGTTACCGTAGAAGACCGGATCCGTATGAATCTCTGCTACGTCCGGCGTAACGGGACGATTCAGATATACTGCAGTAGCAAGAGCGAGTATTAGCGTGAACGCAGCAAGGGCATACTTCTCGTTCTTCGTCATCTTGCGCATGAAGAGAATCAGGGCAGAACAAAATTAAAACAAAGGAGGGGAGTTATCCCCTTCACTGGACGCTGGTCTTCAGGAACTGGATGAACTGCCTTGCAGCAGTCATCGTGTCCTGAGCGGTCCAACCAGCAACGACAATTGCGTCGCTGCCGAGGCCAGTCTCGCTTGCCGGGTAGTACTTGACGACAACGGTGTTCTCCTTGGTGAGGTCCTGCTTGAGCTGCTGGATCTTAGCGGCGATCTGGTTGATGGCATAACCACCAACGACGATCAGGTTGCCGCTGGGCTCCTG
>JAADDH010000062.1 GCA_013154035.1 Candidatus Iainarchaeum sp.
GCGCTCGCTTCGCTCGGCTGACCACACATTTGCTTCCGCTCTCGCATAATTGCCGATCTTGCCTGTTGCAGACGGGCAGTAGCGTCACGCCAGCCGCTGTCCCTGCTGGCGGGCCGTGTCCCCCACATCTCACCATTGTTTTCCCGTGTGCCTCACGGAGCAACCTATTTATTTTACCTCTGCTAATATCCTTCGTGCGCGGACAGACGAATGTTGTCGCTACGACACTCATCATCACAATTGCCATTGCGGCCGCTGCGGTGTATTACATTTCCTCACAGGGTTTGTTTACGCAGGTGGCTCAGCAGAACTCCTACGCGCTTGACGCGAAGATTAAGACGGAGCGCTTTCTCCAGGCCATGAGCGGTCAGATTTACCCAGAGGGCAACAATGTAGCGCATTTTGTTGTGCAAATTTATAACAGCGGCGATGTATCGATCCCATATTCCTTCTCTTCCGAGCCAATCCGTTGGTATTTGTATAAAGACGGCGTTCAGATTGCGCACGGTGGTTCTGGCTCCTTTGGGGGGGCTTGTTCTGCGACGATACCGCCGTCAACCATCTGCACGTATGGTGCCGATGTGGCGGTCTCCGATTCCAACCTCGCCGATATGTATATAATCCTCTATGTTAATGAGTATGGCCTTCGCATTCCACTGAATCCTGTGCCTTTCCCGGGTGTAGCTCCATTTTATGTCAGCTGCAACTCGTGCTCTGACTGTACGTCGAAGATTGCTGCGCTTTCTGATGAGAACCGCAACGTCATTGTGTTCGTTCCGAACGTATCTGCCACCGGTAACTGTTTGGACGTCAATGGCAAGAGCAACATCATAATCTCCTGCCTGGGGTCGATCACAGGGAACGGCGTTGGCACGGGCATCAGCGTGGTTAACTCATCCAACGTGGAGATACGTAATTGTGATGTTTCCGGCTTTACCACGGGCATTCTCGTGCAGGACTCTAACAATCTTTCCTTTTCTGGCGTTTATTCGCATGATAATAGTGGTGCGGACGTCGTGCTGTCCGGGGACCTTTCCAAGGATTGTGAGCAGGGCGATTGGGACCTTAGGACCACTCGCGGCAGGCTTTTGCTTGTGAGTGGGGATGCACAGACGACCGATGAGCAGGATATTGGCCAGGTTTCTGCCGTATGGGTGGTGCACGCTAAGAACTATTGGCTATCTGCAGCTCACGCGTCGTCCCCGGCGGGTCTTGTAGATCCAATCGTGTTAGCATGCGATTCCAACGATGTACACATATCCGCTGTTACGGGCAACACTGCCACGCGCGGGATCATCCTATACCACGATCTTGGCACACAATTGGACACCATTACGATATCTGATGTTTCTCAGGGGATTCTCAGTTACGATAGCAACGGATCGAGCATGTATGACGTCAATATCGGGTTTGCCGGCGATTCACTCTTTGAGAATCCTGAGTCCTTCGCGTGGATGGATGGTGTGACGTTCCACAACTGAGCCGCATATATACCTCCGCGGACCATTTTTATTGTGCGTGGCATATATGCGCTCTCCGCCGCTCTTGCTATTGCCATCCTTTTTGTTGTTGGTCTGCGGGTGTGGTATTCGGAGTCTGCGCTAACTTCTTCTGCAGTTGCGGCGTACGCTAGAGGTCAACACGAGGCATTTCTCCGTCACGACGTCGAGTATACTTTCCGACAGGCATTGGCTTTTGCGAACGCTTGCTATATTGCTTCTGGTCTTAGTGATCTCTCCTGCTACTCACACTATCTCGCCGCATGGTCCTCGGCCTGGGCTAAGGATGGCATATATGTAAATTTTGATTTAAACGCGATTCAGCCCGTGGTCGATGGAAACTATGTATTTGCTGTGCCAACCTCGCCGATAAAATATCGTGGCGCTGTGTCTGGTACAATTCCGCCGGGTGTTGGGGTGAGATCGTGGATTGGTGGGTGATTGTGGGCTATATCTCGGCGATTCTATTACTTCTTGCAGTTATGTATACTATTGCCCCGCACAGCACCGGCCTTCCAGCGCACGCTTGCGCACTCCTCGATTCTGCAGCGTATTTTCGCCTTTCTGTGTTGGCTGGCTGTTCCTACGCGGGTGCGCACGCATCGTATGGAACTAGGTCCGTCCCCCTTCTGAATAGGATATCTAGCGGATCTGGGCAAATTTCAGTGCTAAATAAGCACGGTGGTTAGATGCGCGGCTATATTCTAAGTTTTGAAGCAATACTTTCGGCGATTTTAGTCTTTCTCCTGCTCGCGTTTGTCTTTTTGCCGCTACCAACTACGTATTCCATCACAAGCTACGTGGCTGCGAACGATCGCGTTGTTGCACGTCTCGAGTCCTGTTTCCCAGCGGGCGACTGTGTTCCACAATCCAATCGCTGCATTGATTATCGCCACGTGTTTACTCCTTCAGGGGAGTTAATTCCAGTGTGCGTTCCGCCGTAGCGTAATGTATATATATTCGAAGACCCCATGTATTCGCGAAGCCGTTGCGGTGGTGCCCATGTTTCGGAGAATGAGTTTTGTGCCCATATTTGTCTTACTGCTATCCTTGGCTCACGCCAGCGTTGTCATTCAGAATAAGGACCTCAACATCATTAATGGAAGCCTGTCCATCTCTGGTGGCAATCTATACGTTTCGGGCACTGCGACGGTCGGTGATCTTAGTTGTTCTCATTGTGTCGCGCTCGGTTCCGAAACGAGCGGTAACTACGTGGCGGGAATAACTGCGGGTACTGGTATATCCGTTAGTGGTGGTTCTGGCGTTGGCGCGACTCCCCAAATCGCTATCGCGCACCCATCTATTGCCTGCCCTTCTGGCCAAGCCATCCAGTCCTTTGATCTTGGTGCTGGTACTAAGGTATGTGCATCTTTCATATCGAGCTGCTCCGCCTGTGATTCGCGCTTCGTAAATGTTACTGGGGATACGATGAGCGGGACCTTGACGGTGCCAACTCTTTATGTCGGCAATACTGGCACAAAAATAATACAGGGTGAGAACAATGCGCTTAAGATTGTCACGCCGTCGGGGGACATAGAAATAGGCCCTCAGAATGCGCAGTGGGCACATATTATCACGGACCGTGGGAATTTTTACTTTAACAAAGGGGCAGCATTCTCGGGCACCGTCAGACCATACACAAATAACGTCTCTGATTTGGGCACAGCTACATACCACTGGCGCAATATCTATGGGGGCATACTTTACGTCTATGGGCGCCCCTCTACGCCAAATGGCTCCTACCTGACTCTCGGCGGCGAAGCGAACGGTATTATCATGAGCTTCCCCCGTGTTGCGTCATCTAATGACAACGCGTTCCTGTACGCGTATCAGTCAGGCCCCAACGCGTACGACTTGCGTTTGTATTTGCAAGATGATCAGGATGATACAGAACGCTTCTCGATTTGGGGCGGATCTTGTGCTCACGGTGGTTGCAGTCAGAGTACTGCAAATGCTGTGGTTCAGCACTACTGGACTGCCGCCGGTAATGCTTACCACCGTGGCAATTTGACAATTGGCGGATCTTTTACAATGCCTGCCGGGAAAAAACTATGTTTGGACGGATCTGCCTGCTCTGCATATATTTACTATGACGCAACAAACAAACGTATGGTGATCAAAGTATCGTGATGTCTTTTGATATTTCTTTTTGTCCAACTATACCTGTGCAACTTCCTAGCGTTCGCACGGTTCTTTCTCGCGGTGCCACATTAGTCCTTTTTGGTGTGCTAGCCGCGCTTTTTGTGTTCGGTTCATTGTGGTGGGGTGCATGGGGGCTTAGAGAAATACTATCCGCTGTCGTTGTATCTCTTTTATTTCTTGGGGCATATTTTGTTGTTATTTTCTTGAGCGATGCCCTACGGTCTTTGGGCGCCCTAGTGCTAGTCCCCCTATTTTTGACGATCGTTTTCACAGCGTTGTTCCCGCATTTCTTCATGCGTTTTGGCATGCTTGTTAATGCGAACATATACTCTGTCTGTCACGGGGCCGATCTGAATCCAGTAACGAATCTTCACAATATTTATCTCAGCGTTTGGGTTTGTGTCCTTCTTTCATTTCTCGGTTCTCTCACACTTGGGACATTTTCCAGCATATATGTTGTTCATTTCTTTTTACTGCTTTTAGTGGTTCTCTACATCTCGCGGGAGGTGTTCGGGGGACGTGTTCTTCCAATTTTGCTTACAACCCTTGTTGCGCTCGATCCGTTTTTACAGACATCTTATATCTCACTCGAATATTCCGTTCTTGCGCTCCCGTTTGTTGTTCTCAGCCTATTTTACCTCTATCGCTCTGATCTCGGGATTTCGGCGGTTTTTGCTGCTTTAGCGTCTCTCTCGCGTCCTGAACTCGCCCTTGTTTTTGTGCCCATTTTCTTCTTCGCATACATCTTTAGACGCCCACATATTCCACGACATTCCTTCGCGACGTTTGTTGCATCGTTTTTCGTTCTTTCTGCCGTTGCACTATCTAGCATATACTGGAGCGTCGTTCATTGGGACCCCAACGTATTTGGCACGCCACAGAATCCGGGAGATGTGGGTTTTTTACGCGTAATCTTTGACAGGTTGTCTTTTACACTCCCCGATTCGGCGGCAACCCTCGCCAAGTATGCCCCCCACACCCTGTTGTTTGCCTTGTTTGCCATCTTTTTCCCTCTTGTGGCACTGTTCCTGCTAGGCGTGTACGTGATGTATAACGCACACATCGATACCCTCGCCGCGATACATTACCACTCGATAACTGGCGGTTTTGCAGGTGTTATGAAATACGCTGCCATGTTTTCCATACCTTCTGCCATATTTGGTGTGTTTGCACTATTTTACACAATTCATAGGACACGCTTCGCCCGAAACGCAAACGTGATTCTTGGAATCCTCTTAACATCGATGGTGATATATGGCGCTGCAAACTATGTGAACCCCACGTCGCCACCACTCACCACCGCGTCGCTCGCCAGAGCTTGGCTAGATGCAAACAGCCCGTATGTCCGAGCAGTTGCAGTCCACTGGGATAACAATTCGCCGATTGTCCTTTCCGACTCTGGCAGCGGCCTATTCCTTGGTAACGTTCCATATCCCCGCGCCAGGTTATTCAGTTCTTATGAGCTTCATGGAGTGACTGATATGTGCGGTTTTATCAGAAAGGCGTGTGGGGTATCGTGCTACGCATATGGCCCCATTTCTCTCTACACTACGTCTCAGGATGACATCAACACGTTCATATCCATCGCTACAACATGTGGCTATTCAGCAACTGTGCTTGAAACCACTCCTCGTATTGTACTCCTCACCACACGAAGTAACCAACGTATAAAAACATCAGGAGACAATTAGAGTTGTGGCAGAGGGGCACAAGGATCCCGATGTGTTCTCAGCATTCAAGGAGTACTTACTTGATAACGAGGGCAGCGTTTCGGAGTGGGCGGCATGGACTGCTGGTGTTATCTCCGCGCTCTGGGTAATTCCAAGTGCCTTTGCCGCCACGACTCATGTCAATGCATCCCTCGGCTCCAACATGGTTGCCACGGTCGACCACACGAACCACTCATCTCATAACTCCACGTATCCCCACTCCTCCTCATATCCCCATACATCTTCCAATCCACACTCTTCGTCAAATCCACCACACTCATCAACGTATCCCCACTCCTCTTCTTCGCCCCACTCCTCCTCATCCCCGCACAGCTCTTCTTCGCCCCACTCCTCTTCTTCGCCCCACTCCTCCTCATCCCCTCACTCTTCCTCTTCGCTCCATGGTTCGTCAGATACCCATTCTTCGGCGTACGGTCACCACTCCCTTATCGATCACGTTAGTTCCGACTCCCACTCTTCTGGTTATGTTCACTCAAGTGTCAGTGTTGGGTACAATCACGATTCTGGATACGACCACTCTTCTACGACACCTCACAGTTCATCTTCCGATCATTTATCTACTACCCACGTATCCGAGACATCTCATGACTCTTCTAATCCCCACTCCGCTTCCTATCCCCACTCTTCCCATAGCTCCCACTCCGCTTCCTATCCCCACTCTTCCCATAGCTCCCACTCCTCTTCATATCCCCACTCCTCCTGCAATGAGCACTCATCCTCGGATCCACCCCACACCTCAACCTATCCCCATAACTCCACCACTCCCCACAACTCCTGCAACGAACACTCCTCAATCACAGATTGAGTTTTTATTTAGATCCACGGAATTACATACATGCCCGCAAAGGTTGAACCCCCATTCACGGTTTTGGATCCACAAACTGGCATTCTTTATCTTAATCCTCGCGTCGTACCGATACGCGCGGTTTATGGCGTTATTGGCAAGTTCTCTACCGATTATTACTTTGCAGTAGACGGCTCCGCTGACGGCATCGTTCGACTGCACGTCCGTTCTCGGGGAGACAAGAAGGTAACTGACGAGGTTCTCTGGCAGATATATACTGACATCCTCACGGGGTCCGCCGTCGAACTCCGTGCAGACGAGGCGAGGTCACTAATATCTTCTCTTGTTTCCCCTGGCCCCACAGAGCATATGAGCTCCGTAAGGTGATCTTTTGAGTGCAATCCTCCAGCGTCGTATCGGTGATGGCATCTTACTCGCGAAACTCAGCGGCGAGTGGGTCTACGTACGGGATGCGTCACTTCTTCGCACGGAGAATGGAGTAGAGGCAGCGTACAAGCGCTTGAAGGACCAGTCATGGTTGCCGCAACATATGGCTGCAAAGATCCGCTCATTCTTTTCCGGCGGGCCTGCGCTTCACATATTTCACCCAACACTTCGCTGCAACCACGCGTGCCTTTACTGCTTTGCACGTAAGGATTCTGGAGATATGGATATCGATCTGGCACGTCGCTTTGTCGATTTAGCATTTACCACTCGACGACCTGAACTTACCATCGAGTTTCAGGGTGGAGAACCACTCCTCCGCTTTGATGTGATCCGATTTATTGTCGAATATGCTGAAAGAAAGGCGAGGGAAACGAACAAGCGCGTCCATTTTGCCCTTGTTTCCAACTTATCTCTGATGGATGAAGATATCGCCGCGTTTATAATTAACCATGGCATAACGCTGAACTCATCCCTTGATGGCCCGAGGGAACTTCACAACAAGCAGCGCATATACACAGAGGGATCCTCGTATGACAACGTGATTTATTGGTACGAGTACTTCAGGGAGAAGTATAACTACATCATCCCCCTGATGCCCACGATCACACGATATACTTTTGATTATTGGAAGGAACTTGTCGATGAATATGCTCGTCTTGGTCAGCGTGCAATCTGGATTCGTCCAATAAGACCGTCAAACGACCGCAATCTCGCCGTTTGGAAGAAGATCGGATATGATGTGGACGAGTTTATCGGCTTCTATCGGAAGGTGTTCTGGCGTGCATTTGATTTGGGACTCCGGGAGCACCTCATGGAGTACATTATTGACCGTCTTTTCTTCTACGAGACCAACAACACCGATGTATTTACTCCTTGTGGCGCTGGAAGGGTGCAGATTGCATACATGCCGGATGGTGGGATATATACGTGCCAGGAGGGCACGAACTATCCAACCTTCCGCATAGCGACGATAGATGATGTTGATGATGTTATGCAACTCATGGGTAAGTCCCTTCTTTACGAACTATCCATTGCATCGTTTATGCCGTTCCATACACAGTGCCAGTCGTGTCCATATATGCTCCATTGTTTCACATGCCCTGTGATAAACTATACAATAACTGGCGATTACAAGAGAATCAGTGATTACATGTGCAAGATGAATCGATTCCTCTTTGACTTCGCGATCGAAAACATACATAGAATCTGGCGTTTCTATGATATCCCAGTTCCCCACTACACGACGCATGTTCTTGAACCAGTTCAGCCGTCAGATTAGAGCGGAGTTTATTAGGATTGTGGCCGCCGCTACGACGCCGCCGATCAGAAGTTCCGTGCCGGCAGTCATTCGCCTAACATCTCTGCTTGATTTTCGTGTCCTCGTTGGCGTAAATAGTGGGATTTCTTCATCCCATATATTGCGGTACACCTCTATGAGCGGCTGTCTCAGGACAACAATGACTGCTGTAGCCACGACTGCAGTGATTATGTCCATAATGGATCCGGTTACGATATATGCTGCGGCTGAAATCGTTGCGGCACAGTATACAAAGAACCACCAAGCGCGTTCAGAGTATTTTCTCATGACCCAAAATATGATGCCTAGTATGTAGAGCGAAACTAACTGTGTCCACGGCACGGAGGATATGATTTGGTATATTGGGAGCGATGCAAGGACAATAGCGAGCGTGCTTGCCCATGTTTTCCAGTTGGAAAGCTCTATGGATTTGAGATATTTTTTTACGCTGAACTTTCTAGCCAGTTTTAGAAGTATTGCCACGAACGATGCATAGATGAATAGTTCAGCGGCAGGAGGGTTTACCCCGTAGATCACAGCATATGTCAGTACGATGCTCTTCGCGTCGCCCCCACCTACTGCACCAATCACCCAAAGGACATAACTTATTATGAACCCAATGATGAGTCCATCTACCATCGTGCCTATTTGTCCTATGGCAACGTAGTATCCAATAACTGCCCCCAGCCAGATTATGTGCACAAGTGGCGGAATTTTGCCCGTTTTTTTGTCGTAGATTGCGGAGATGAGTAGTCCGACGAGGGTCGTGGCTAGTGCGACCTGCACCGCGGTTACCATTGTTTTTATTTACCTCGTTATGCTTATGTTCTATATGGGTGCTTCGAGCAAAGCACATGTAAGTGGGGATGTGAAAATGTGGGGTCTTGTTCTCGTTATTGCCTTTCTCTTGGGAATTGGTATTGGCTACATATTCGGCCATTCACGTGCTCAGCGGATGGGAACGGCAGTGTCTGAGGGTACTACATCAAACTTTGCTCAGATACAATCTAAAATCTATGACACCATTTACGCGTATTACACGAAGGGCGGCGATGCATATCCAGCGGTTCTCGCTGCCACGACATATTACGGTCTGCTTTACTTCTTCGGAAACGAGTTCAACGCTGATCCCCGTGTGGCAGTCCTGGCGGGTGCTGTTGAGGTAAAGGCAAGGAACACATTCACATTCCCTGCCAACGCCATATCTGCGCTGCCTGCGGGGCCGTGCAAGGATCTTCTCTTCGCCGTGAAGAACGCATCTGTGGGAGAATATACTGCCGCAGCGTATCTCTACGGTACGGGCAAGGCTTGCAACCTGCTTGGTAGCAAGGAACTGAAGGCGTTCTACGAGTCTTTGTTACCGAAGCCATAGCGGGATGCCCTTGCAATCGGCATGCCACCTACATTTTTCACAGTTCTCGGTTTTTACGTATTTTATGAACGGTCCGCTTGGTTCTCGTGAGTTACCTCCGCCGATGCAGGGTGGAACGTAATTCAGTACCATATCTCCACTGAGCGTCGCAGCGACTTCGCCTAATTTATCGATGTTCCTCAGGGCAAAGATTATTCTCCCCTGTGCCGTGTGTGCGGTACGCTCATCGACGGCTCTGACTGGTCCTGTATTTCTACTGACTGCAAGCAGAATTTCAGCGAGCGTATTCGCCGCTTTACAATACTCGTTGTATGGTTTGTCTATTCCTCCACCAAGTAGTTCGTGGATTGCGGGACAACCCCCTCTACAGAAAGCCAGAATTGGGCAATCTCTGCACTTCCTCACTTTCCTGTTGCTGATTTCTTGATATCTCTTCACCACATCTGTATCAAACTTTTCGAGGAGAATGTTCCCCATGCTTTTGCCAATATGTGCTACTTTGTGGTGCTCATACACTCTGTGACAGGGCCATATTTCACCATTTTCTAGAACTGCCGGCTCGTACCCAATACCGCACGCCCTTTCGGGAATTTTTATGCCGTATGAGGTTACGAACTTTAAGTATTCCTTCCATAGTGGCAGTTTATCTGATCTCTTGGCACAGACTTCGATGATCTCATCGGTCCTTTCCCTGAGCGCCGCATCGCTTTCTTCATCATATGTGTATGCATCGATTACAGTAGAAAAGGGAATTCCCAGATCGAGCAGGTGTGCTAGTATGCGGGGGAAATCTTTTATTGTGTTTTTAGTTATCGTGGCCCTTATGTTTATCCCTATCTTTGCCCCTCGCTGCACCCATCTACGGAGAATCTCGATTCCTCTAATTGTGTCAGCGTAGGATCCGCTTCCATTCGCGTATTTTCTATTGCGGTTATGTATATCCTCTGGGCCATCCAGGCTCACCACGAAGTTTATTGGGATTCCAATGGATGGTAGTGCTGCTAGTAGTTCGTCTGTTATGAGGGTTCCATTAGTGATAATGCTCACCGTCGCCCTGTTTTTGAAATGCCTTTTTATCTCTCTTACCACCCACAGTATCCGATCCTTTCTAGTGAGTGGTTCCCCCCCAAATAATACGATGAATGGGTTTTCTACATTCTTTCTTAGCGTTTCTAGCAATACGCTTACTGTCTTACGGAATTTCTCATCATTTTCTCCGAATCTCCTGTCTTTTTCGTAGCAATAACGGCATGCAAGATTACACGATTCTGTTATGTATATGTATGCTCCGCTTAGTTTTATCACCTTTTGAGTTGCCCGCAGTTTTTTTATATCGCTTTTGTATAATAACATCGTGAATCTGTGGCGTCCGTTCTGGTTCTTGGCGGGATGCATCCTCTTTTTGTTAGCGGTGACTGTCGCGTATGCTGATTGCTGTAAAGTCTACGATGTAAATGCTCTAGTAATAGCGCCAAACGGTGCAACCCACCTATACACGAATTGCACGTACGTTTCTTCCACAGGAACGTGCGGAACTACCTCTTCCACGACTGTGACGTATGAGTGCAACCTCGACCACAGTTTCTGCCCCGTGGAAGGGAAGTACGATGTAAATTTCATACTTTCTGTCGCCGCTTCACCGGATTGTACTGCTAAGAGGATAGAGTACAACGTGTTTACTAATTTCTACGATGTTAATTATGATGCCAGTGAGCAGTGGTGCACGTGTAAACTGGGGCCAGGACATTGGGACCTTGGTGGCAACGTTGCTGCAAATTCCTGCTGCGGCGATGACTCTGGCGAGTATGTGCGTACTTGCCAGGGCGCTTCGGCGGTCTGCAATGCGTCTACAGATAACACAGCGTGCTGTAATTCGAGCAGCGACTGTGTCTTCAACAATCAATGCTATCCGTCGGGAACGGGAATGGTGAGTGTCGGGGGAGGGACGTACGTATGTTCTAACGGGTCCTGGAGTAACTGCATTCCACCCCCCAGTTCTGATTGGAACATTGTCAGTGCATGCACAGTATCGTCTGCGATAAACGTTGCTGCCAATATTTGGATTAAGGCAGGAGGAATCCTACACGTTTTGAGCGGCGGTAGCGTCTCCGTTGGTGGGGGATACATCTTCGTTCTTCCCGGTGGTGAAATCCAAGTAGAATCTGGCGGTGAGATATCATAGTACAATCCTCCAAGGGTACGCCGCAAAACCCGGGATTGTCTCGCAGGGCGTCCAGCATCCATCACATTTGGAAATTTCTCTTAGCGCGTGTACATATCTTTCCCGAAATAGTTGCTCTAGGTTATAGCCATATTCTCTGAGGTTGCCCATCTTTGTATTGAGTCGAAATATGCACGGATATACGTTGCCGAACGGATCGATATATACAGATTTCTTTGCCGCGGTGCAGAACTTCCGTGTTCCCCCCGCGTATTTTCCTGTGAGACCGAGGAATATGCGCATCTCGGGAGAGTTAATCCCCATTTCGAGCGCGTGCCTTGCGAAGTCCCCACTAACAAACCTTTCGCCTGTGTTTCTATAGTATTCTCCGACATTATAGAAGGTAATTATTATGTGGCTGCGAGGTACACCTAGTTCATCGAGTTCCGCAACTAGGTTGTCAAAATACTTGATGTTTTGCGGCGTCGCCGTGAATTCTACATATGTCTCGACCCCCGCTGCCGAGAGTTTTCTTACTGCATTTACTGCTTGCTTGTGGGCACCCTTTCCTCGCAACTCGTCATCGATTTTTGCCGGACCCATCATACTAATGTGTGTGCGTAGCAGAGTCTGTTCAGGGATGTGATCAATAATTCTTTCGACTACTGCACCGTTAGTGTTTATGGAAATCGCCAGAACGTTTCTATTTTCATCCAACGCGCCGATTATTTCCGGTAAATCCCTTCTGAGCGTGGGTTCCCCCCCGGTTATGGACACGTATCTTGTCTTTTTTAGCTCAGATATTGTGTGTATCCACTCCTCTGTGTTCAGTTCTTCTCTCTGTAATTCGGGGGACTGCCTGTATATCTGCCAGATGTTGCACGTTCTGCACCGTAGGTTACAGAGGTTGGTGATACCTAGCGTCACCTTTACTGGACCCGTCTTCGTTAGCAAGTTCCATGCGATCCGTAACGGTGTAGTATCCACTTCCATGCGAGCAACACCACGAGTATGAACCATTGAATAATTGTAGTTGTACCCATTTTACTCCTGCCCTTTTTGCGTCCCATGAATGAATAAGGAATTTCGGCAATCTTCCCACCGCTCTTAGCGACATCATGCAGAATGAGCAGGCTCACCTTGAACCCTCCAATCTTTGGCCATTCTTCCGGCGAGACTACCTTTTTTCTAACGCCGAGAAACCCTGATAGCGGATCTGATATGTGCCTTGCTGGAGGATACAGCATCCTTGTTACTACCGCAGCCCATTTTGATGCAATTTTTCTCGCCACTTTCCAGTTTTTTACTGCTCCTTTGCCAATGTATCGCGATGCGATCACTAATTCCTTCTGACCAAGTGCTTCCACAATTTCCGGAATTTTTTCAGGTGGGTGTTGAAGATCACCATCCATGATTATTACTTTGTCGCTTTTCGCGACCAGCAACCCTGCGGCTACTGCTCCTACGATGCCGTTGCCCGCGGAGAGCAACCTTATTTTCCCATCACGTGCCGATAGATTCTTGATGATATCTACCGTGCCATCTGTACTCCCCCCATCCACGAATATTATTTCTACATCTGTTCCTTGCGTTGCCTTTTCTATCCGCTCCACGAGCCGCGAAATGTTGCTTCTTTCGTTGAGTACAGGAATGATTATACTCACACTCACTACTGGAAAAGAAGGAGAGTGTTTAAGGTATCACCCCCTCCCCCACCTCTTCGCAAGATCCTGATACTCCTGGATCTGCTCGGGAGTGAGGGAGGGCTTCACCTTCTTCAGCGCTTCCTCGAAGTGCTTCATACCCACGGCGTCTATGTGCTTCTTGCCTCCTCGGACGGCCTCGCGTATCGCTGCCATTCCCGCCTCTCTGCAGACTGCCGCAATGTCGGCACCGGTGT
>JAADDH010000034.1 GCA_013154035.1 Candidatus Iainarchaeum sp.
CACAGCCACAATGGGTGGCTACATGGTGGGGACAAAAACAGGCACACTTCTCCTCGCCGCTGCAACCGGGCTGCTGGCAATTTGGGGCGCGTTCATCCTGTACTTCAACTGGAGGGATACGCAGTGAAAAATCGGCTGCGCGAGCTGCGGCAAGAGCTAGGAATCACGCAGGAGGAACTTGCCGAAGCGCTGGGCGTCACACGGCAGACGATCATCGCCATCGAGAAGGGGAAATACGACCCATCACTGCGGCTAGCGTTCAAAATAGCGCAGTTCTTCGGAAAGAGAATAGAGGAAATTTTTGAGCCGGAATAACAGGAGGAGAAGGGTTAATAATCCCAGAACCAAGATATTCCCGTGAACCCTATGAAAGCACAGGGAAAGAAAGCAGATCTTGACGAGATCGCCCAAATCCTCAAAAACGCGCATGCAATCGTGGCGGACTTCGACGGTACGCTCACGAAAAGAGATAGCGCAAAGAGCGTTGCTCTTCACGGCGGAGCGAGATATTTGTTGAAATCAGACTCGATAAGGGAGCTCAAAGAGCGTCTTGGACAGCTTCTTCGACTGCGGAGAGAACTGCAACAGACTGTTGATGCAGGAATGGGGGGCGCCGCAGCATACAGGCTGAGTAAGGAGATGGATCAGCTAGGACTGCCGAAGGAAGAAGCACGACAGATCCTAGAGAAGCGAAGAAAAAAGCTAATCGATCAGCACGCGGTGAAAATGCTCCTGCACCTAGCAGACCAGGGCAAAAAAGTAATTATCGTTACGTTTGGACCAAAGGACGGCATACCGAAGGAGTTAATCGAGCATCCGAACGTGCACATAGTTCATAACGAAGAACCGCCAAGGGACAAGGCGATGTACACAATAAGCGGCAAGCAGAAAGCCCTATCATACAAACTGAGAGAGCTTGGGATACTGCCCACAAGGGACGAGGAAATACGAATCGCATACATCGGAGATCGAAGGGAGTTCCCCGAACAGCTGGAAACGAACTGGGGTACGGTTCACATAGACCTGTTGGAATCTCCCTACGCTGAAGAGCAGGGGTTTGGCAAGCGCATCCGAAGCTTCAAGGAGCTGGCAAAGCGAATAAAAGAATAGCTCAAACTAATTCAACTGCCCCCGCTCGCGACGCCCGGGGATGTAATGAACCGGTGTCTCTGGCGGGGGCAACATTTCCGGATTACCGGAACGCACCCGCTTCAGGAAGTATTTATTTACCAAGTAACAACTCGTTGTGTGATTTACTTCGTCAGCCCAAAGAGGGGAAAACCACCAAATGCGATAACCGTGACAGACCTCGCCGACTTCTACATCTGCCCCCGCCGATTCTTATACCGCAAGGTTCTCGGGCAAAAGCTGACGTATGCAATGATCAACGGCGCACGCGCCCACGCAAAAAAATACAACGAGCACAAGGAGCGGGCGGAGAAGAAGATAGAACTCGGGCTGGCGGTGGATTTAGCACAAAGCGGAGAAGAACTTATAGGGCGGGAGGTTGAGATCTACGGCAACGGACTGTATGGGATCATGGACGAAATACGCCTGTACCCCGAAGAAGCGGTGATTATCGACTTCAAAGCGTCACTCTCGGAAAGGGGAAAGATCCAGACGCTCGCATACGCCACAGCACTCCGTAACTATGGTTACGAAAGAATTACAGTACGCATTGTCAGAACGAAGGACGAGGAACCACTTTGGGAGAAGGAATTCGGGGAGAACGACCGCTGGTTCATTGAATCGCTCAAGCAACGCTTCTACGCAACGATCCGCGCAGGTATTTTCCCGAAAAAAGAGAACCCAGAACTCTGCGAAAGCTGTCCGTTCGGGAGGATCTGCAACGGATAACAGAACAATACTTACACTACCGCGATGAAGAGATGATTTGAAAACAAAGAACGCGGGAAGAGCGTAGAATATAGTAATGAAGAAGAGGATTCGTGCGAATCAATACAGCTTCGCGCTTGGCCGCTGCTCGATCTCCTCGCCGAACTCCAGATACTCCCTCTGCTGGAAGCCGAACATGCCCGCCACAATATTGGAGGGGAACATCTGGCGGAGCATGTTGTAGCTCTGGACCTGATCGTTGTAGAGATAGCGCAACCTCGCAATCTCGTCCTCTACGCCCTTGATGGAGCTCATGAGCTGCTGGACAACCTCTGCACTCTTCAGATCTGGGTAGTTCTCCATAACAGCCATGAGTTTGCCGAAGACGTTTCTCGCAACGGCATCCGCATCCTTAATGTCCGCGGGTGTGTTCAGATTGATGTTTCGGAGCTTTGCAACGTCTGTCATAACGTCCTTCTCGAAGTGAATGTAGCTAGACGTTGCCTCCACGAGCTGATTAATCATATCAAACCGCTTCTTCATTGCCACGCGGATCTGATGGAACGTGTTCTCTATGGCGTTGTTCAACTGAACGAACCGGTTATACGTGCCGATCATCCAAATGGCGAAGATCACAACCACTGCGGCAAGTATCCAAAGCCAAATCATGGCATCACCTCCTTTATTTTAGCGCAACCTCTTTTTATCTCGCACCGGCGCCACCGCCGCCGAAACCGCCGCCGGCACCAAACCCCCCTGCTGCCGCAGCCGCGGATTTCGCAGCAAGTTCTGCGGCCCGCACAGTATATGCAGTGCTAAGCGTGTTCGTCGCAACCGCTATCGCAAAGTACGTGTCCCAGAACGATTCGACATCGGGGACATTCAACTCGCGGAGTGCCTTCAGCACATTGTCCGCATCGCCAAGAGCTGCACCATAAACCAGCCAGTCGTGCCACATGGGCTGGAACTGCTCGGAATACTTGCGAATCATCGTCAGATCTGAGAGAAAACGTTTGAACGCTTGCCACTGGGTATACTCCCTCCCATATCCGTTCTTCCAGCGGCCAAGAACCTCAGGGGGCATACGACTAACGAGCCAGCCGTACGCCAGGAGTGCGATGGCTGCCCACCCAAAAATGCCTGGAGCGCCCGCATTCCATAGGATGACGAACAAGGCGCCCAGCCCCAACGCGAGACCGCTCAACAGCATGCTGGGATATTGCACAAACATCCTAGCAACGTTACGCGCAATCGGAGAGTCTCCTGCAACCATCTCCCACTCCTTGTGCAAACGTTCGAAAGTTGTGCCGTCTGCATGCTTAAGTGCATCTGCAAATGCTCTTGGCGAAAATACCCCATCGGTGGAATGCTGCGCGATGAACCGAACAACCGCCTGTTCGTATTCATCCAAGTCTTCCGGTGCACTCAAAACGCGAATGGATACGTCGTCCTTTCCGGTGCCGGTAATCTCTACGATTCCTCGCTCGCGAAGATCCAGTAGCGTTGCAATAAATGCATCCTTGCTAAATTTGCCTGCAACTCCATCGAACACTGCATTGACGACCCATGGCTTGCGTTCCCTGTTTGGCACATTCATCAGATAGTCTGGCACAGAGGGATCGGGTCGATCGCGGGCGAAGAACCACCAATACAGGAAGATGAAAAGAGGTACCAAAACAACAGCAAGCACTGCAAAGGCATATGCATAATGCCCCAATAACCCGCTACACGCGGCTGAACGATACCGATTCGCCACATCAGAAGCATAACTAACAAAGGGGTAATTGACAGGCTTCAGAAGAGACTCGATCTCTAAATAGTCGCCACCGGGCAGACCGAACAGAGACAAAAACCACGCAGGTGGCCGTTGCGCGTAATCAACAACATCATTGCCCTCAAAGCGAATGGACACATGCTGATAGTCAAAATGCCTATTTCCCGCAAGCGAAACGTTCGCATGACAGTAGTGGCCGTCGCACTGGATCGGGGGATACAGATCAAAAGAAATTCCCATCGCATACTCGCCAGGGGCGAGCACACCGCTGGTTGAAACGCAGCCAACCTCCGGATCCTCCGCCTCGTGGACATATGCAACAGGAAGGCGAGGATATCGGGACAATGCCGTCTGCTCGGATACCCAGTGCCCCCCAACAAAGTAGAGATAATACGGGCCGGTATCGGTAGAGTGCATGGCATACACAGGGCCAAGATGTTGAACGATCTTCCCAGGATTTGCAAAGTACGGAATCGTACCAGAGGGGCAAGAAACGGAAACAACACGAACATGAGGTTTATTTATAGTGGTAAGAGTCACGGGCACGTACCAGTCGCGATAGATAAGGTGATGCGTATTGATCAGACGATATATATAGCGCTCGGATACATGGAAAATGCCCTTTTCCTCAGAGATGTTTGCAGAGTATTGAGCAACACGATCGCCAAAGACCTTGAAGCGAGGGACGGCAAGAACGAGAACGGCAGCGGCAAGGAGAATCCCAACAATCGTGACAGTGAGCATCTGGCGAAGTTCGGGATCCATGAAGGATATTCAGTCGGGTTTATTTAAAACAAAAACCGAAAACTAGGAGGATCCGCTGCTATTGACGTCCAGGTATTTGCCGAATGCGGGGAGATTGGGTACCAGCCCAAGGTGGGTATCACCAGAATCTACAAGCAGATTCTTGTATTGGGAAAGCATGTCTATCCCTTGGAGATCTACTGGGGCCCAGGTGCACCATGTGGGCAAGCAGGCGGTCAAGGGCATGTTTGCATCGCGGATTCTGCCGACGCCCCAGAGGTATTCGGGGATCTGACAGTCTGTGTTGATCTGGGTAGACCAGCCGCGGAAGGCAATGGTGGCGTAATACGTGTATGGCTTTACTTTGACGGAGACGGAACTCCAGCTCCAGTCAGCATAGACGGCATATGGGAACTTCTCGGGGGGTTTGTCAACGATGTTGGAAAGGGCAAACCAGAGCGCGTAGTACTCACGGGCGTTGTTGATGTCTGACGCTAAGGGGTCGGTCGAGGTAAGGATCCAGCGCTGGGTGCTAAAGTCGTAACGGGCATGAAGAATTGCAGGTTGAGAGGATGTCAGGGCGTTGTACAGAGAGGGATCGAGGTATGCGTTAAGATCAAGGGTCTGTCCGTGGATGTTGACCCAGTACGATTCACCCTCGGAAATGAAGCGCAGTTCAAGTGAATTCCCGTCACTTGCAGAGATTACATGTGCCTTGTGCCAGGGAAGGGGATAGGAACGCCTCTTTACCGCTGCGGAGTACGTAAACGGCAGGTATTTTATGTCAAGAGAAGTTATGCCGTGCTTCTGGGCGTAGAGGAGAGAGAGGGTGGCGAGGGTCCTGTCACAGGGGACGACGCTGCAGCAGTAAGAGGTCTGGCAGGCAGATGGAACGTATTGAGGGTCCCAGAGATAGTAGATATCTGCCAGGTGTTCTCCGGGCCACTTGGAGAAAAGGACTACAGGTCTCTGGCCAGGGATGGAGGAGTAGAACTTTGTACTGGGGGAGGAGATGACATCGGAGACGTTGGAGTCGTAGTTAAAAGTGCTGGCTGCTGGGAAGCGGGGATTGATGCGTATTTGGCGCATACGAAGGAGAAAAAACCCCTTCAGAGGTACAACAACAGAATAGTCGTAAGGAATATTAAACCGAATGCGGAGATAGTTAGTATCACAGCGCAACCTCTTCCATGCGGCGTAGGGCAGCGAGAGTGTGGCTCTGCCCACAATAAAGAAATTCATCATAGGATCGTTAGAATCGCCCGGATATACATACGCACAGACTGGATACGGCCCGTTATTAATGATAGTATTGCCTCTAACCTCGAATAAGTCTGACGAAGAGAGGGTTCCGAGGAATTTGTAGTGAAACATTGCTATTAGGGATCCATATGTGCTCCCACGTGCGTATAATCCCTTCACAACACCAGCAGGAACTACCCCAAAGCTGATAGTATGCAGCTTGCCATCAAAAAGGCGATACACATGCGCGCAATACTGGCAAAGATCATAGCCACTTATGGGAAATGCCGCATACATACCAAGCGTCAAATGGATTCTGTCACCAGGAGAAAAACGCCCAAAAAACTCAGGATAAAATCCTGCAGCAACACCATCTATCTTCGGGAAAACTGCATCCGGGACCCACGTGCTCGCAAAGATGATTGGTGAATCAATCATGCCACCACCAGGCAATCTCAGGCCCATGCATTTACGATCAAAGCGGACATATCGCAAGGGAATGTTGAGAGATCTCGAGTTCACGTCAAAAACAGCAATATTAGAACCCTCCTTCTCAAAAGCATAACAACCACTGATGTTGAAAAACACTAAATTAGTGCGCGCAACAGCATATTGCTCGTATTCTCCCGAGGGAGACACTCGGAATAATCTCAAAGTAGCGGGCAAAATAACAGTACCACTCTGACCAGTATTCTTTGCAAACATCGTGGTTGTCTTTACACCACACCACAATCGGTATGAATGTCTGTAGTGCATACATACTGGTTTTATAGGAGAAATATCACAATAAACAGACACTGCCTCCGATGGTTCTATTTCATAGCGTAAATACCAACGCTCATCACCCTTTTCGTGTGCTGCAGATTCAATAACATATGGGTGCATACTTTGATAGGCCGCAGCGGCCTCAGTTGTGTAAAAAAGAGTAATGTATCCTTTGCCACCTTCTAAAGGGGCGGTAATAGAGCCTGGCACCTCGGCGAAAGGATTATCTGATATATATTTCGGTGGATTTATTCGATCATTTGTGCACAAAGTCCCCAAAAAATAGTTTATCAAAAACGCATACTTCGATCCCGCTCCCCCTATGCTGAGCGGTAAAACAACAGTATGTGGAAGTACCAAACGGGGCTTTTGCGGTGCAGGGGTGTTTGTTTCCTGAGCGTGGGGGCTAGCAGATGTATTCTGTTCCTCAGAGGGAGTGTTTGTCTCTGCCTTGCGGTGGAAGACGAAGAGACTGTTGTTGTAAAGCGTGACGGAACGGTGGTAGTTCAACTCAGCTACATCGAGGGCAATCTCGCCGGCACGAAGATTCCTGCAAATCCTGGAAACGTTCCCATCAACGCGGGCATTCACACAGGCGTTCACGTCCTTGTATGCGGCAAAAGACGTGTAAGCCACATTATCGTCGTCATCGGCGAGGAGATCTACGCAGAACGCATCGTTGCACTGGGTGGCATCGGAGAGAATTGGAATACGAAGTGTGCTGCGCCCTGCGTTGAAGTTAAGCCAATCGCCACGGTGGTTAGGGCCTTCAACCATGAAGAAAGCACATGACCCCTTGACTGTGATGCGCATACCACTGGCAGAGAGGTAAAAGTTGCCCTCAATCGGTGCGCCGAGAAAGCGGGCAGGGCCGTTAAGTTCGGCAGAGTCCCCGTCAGTCCAGGCTAGGACGTAATAACTACCCTGGGAGACGCCGTGAAGTGGAATCCCGTCAAGAGTGAAAACGAGGATGTTTCTGTCAAGATTGCGCATCTTTGAGAGATAATCGGAGCAGTCCAGCGCGGGTCCATGGGTGTTGAGTTCAGGCGAGACTCCGCAGGACGATAACAATATTTGTGGGTTGGAAGGATTCGCCACGAACACATAGGAATTGGGGGAACAGGATGTGCGTAAGAAGGTACTTCTAGTGCAGCGGCCACCATTCGAATCAACAGAGCAGATCCACACGTCGCTGGTGGTAGCGACGTCCATGTATCTTGGCGTGGGTTCTTCCTTCAGGTAGATGCGTTTTGTATCAGCCGTGATCGTTGCAGGTGCTCTGCCGTCGGCAATAACCGTTGCGGGGGGCTGGATGGAGTAATTGCCATCGGAAGGGATAAAGATGACGTTGTTCTCCATGAAGACACTCGCTCCAGTGGGAGGAACGTTGAGGATCTCCACGGTTTTTAAGCGATGTCCTGCTGGCCGCGATAAGAGAACGTACGCAGCGACAGAGAGGAGAAGGAGGAACAGGATCAGCATGTGGCGCGTACGCACATATCATTTAAGCAGTCCCTAGAATTTAAGGGTTATCCCCAAGTCGGGTTTATTTAAAACAAAAACGCAAGATTATATGGAGGTGAGGAAGGTGAAAGGTGATGGACGGGTCCGCAGAGCCACGGATTAAGGAGAAGCGCTGGAAGATCGAGTTTGAGGAAGAGATGATTAAGAGATGGGAAAACGAGGGTTGGTGGAAGTTCGATCCGAATTCTGACAAACCCGCGTTCGTTATCGATACACCACCGCCGTATCCGGCCCCCGTCTGGCACATAGGCGCGGCAGTGTCTTACTCTATGCAGGATATCATCGCACGTATCCATAGGATGCTCGGCTACAACGTCCTCTACCCCGTTGGCATGGACAGGAACGGCATTCCCATCGAGATGTACGTCGAGAAGTACGAGCATATAAACATGTGGGAGCACGACCGCGACGACTTTGAGCGCCTCTGCAGGAACTACCTGGACCAGTGGACAGAGAAGATGAAGCACATCCTCAAGCGTCTGGAACTCTCCGGGGACCAGGAGGAAAATTACTACCAAACAGACTGGCCGGAGTATAGAGGACTTACACAACTCTCCTTCAAAATCCTCTGGGAGAAAGGGCTTATCTACGAGGCGGAGCGACCCAACAACTGGTGTCCGCACTGTAAGACGACCATTGCAGACGCCGAAGTCGAATACAAGGAAAAGGACGGCATGCTCTACTACCTCAAGTACAAAGTGAAGGAAACGGGCGAGGATCTGATCGTTGCAACGACGCGTCCCGAGCTCCTCTTCAGCTGCAAGGCGATCATCGTCCACCCGGAGGATGAAAGATACAAGCACCTGCACGGGAAGACGGCCATTGTCCCGCTTATCGGACGAGAGGTGCCCATCATCCCGCACCGCGAAGCGGATCCAGAGTTCGGGACTGGCGTGGTGCATATCTGTTCCTTCGGCGACGTGACGGACGTCCGCCTGTTCAGGGAGTTGAAACTGGAGCCCGTGAAAGTGGTGGACACCGACGGGAGACTGACAGAGGTTGCCGGCAAGTACGCGGGCATGACCATCAAAGAAGCGAGGAAAGCAATCGTTGAGGACCTCGAGAAGGAAAGGTTGCTCGTCGATAAGAAACCCATCAAGCACAAGGTGCCCATCCACGAGCGCTGCAAGCGGGAGATCGAGATCATCCCCATGAAGGAGTACTACCTCAAGCAGACAGAGTTCCTGGACACGCTGCGCAAATACGTAGAGGAGGCTGAGTGGTATCCGGAAAAGTATAAACAGCACCTGCTCAACTGGATTAATTCCGTCACGGTTGATTGGCCCATCTCCCGTCGCAGGTATTACGGAACGGAGCTGCCCATCTGGTATAACAAGAAGACGGGCGAGCGCTTCGTCTATGCGGACGGCAAGTATAGAAAGCCATGGAAGGAACTGCCGCCCGAACTGCCAGAGGGCTGGAACCCAGAGGACGTGGAGGGCGAGTGGAGAACGCTGGACACGTGGATGGACTCGTCCATATCCGTGCTCTTCATAACGCGTTGGATGCGCGACGAGGAGTTCTTCAAGAAGACCTTTGAACAGGGGACGAAACTCCGCCCGCAGGGCTACGAGATCATCAGAACCTGGCTGTATTACTCCCTGCTCCGCGTGCACCAGCTGACGGGCAAGAGGGCGTTTGACAAGATCTTCATCAACGGCATGGGCCTGGACGAGAAGGGCAGAAAGATGAGCAAATCACTGGGCAACGTGATTGACCCGTTTGACATCATAAACAAGTACGGAACAGACGCACTGCGCATGTACATCGCCCTTGAGACGAGCATCGGCGAGAACTACCGCATTTCCGAGCAGAAGATACAGGGAGCAGGCAAGTTCCTCACGAAACTCTGGAATATTGCAAGGTTCATCTCCATGTTCGAGCCGGTGGAGGAACGGCCTGCACTAACCCCAACGGACGAATGGATCCTCGCAGAGCTGAACCGCGTGAGGAACAAGGTAATCGAGTACTACAAGGAGTTTGACTTCCACAACGCGGCTCTCGAACTGAGGAAATTCGCCTGGAACGTCTTCGCCGACCACTACATTGAACTTGTGAAGCGCAGGGCGCGCGGAGAGGAAGGATTCAGTGAGGAGGAGAGCAGGGCGGCGAGGTGGACGCTTTACGAGGTGTTGCGAAGCGTTCTCCTGCTCTTTGCACCGCTCATACCGGCGATCACCGACAAGATCTGGAGGGAGCTCTACAGCGAGGAGAGTATACACGCACAGCAGTTCCCAGAGCCGATTGACGGCGTTACTGACTACTCAGAGCTGACGGAGAAAATCGCCGAGTTCAACAGCTACGTCTGGAACACCAAGAAGGAGAAGGGCATCAAGTTCTATGAACCGATCGAGGGTATAGAGATCCCCAGCGAACTGGAGCCGTTCAAAAAGGATCTGGTGGCCACCCACCGGATCCGGTAATTTCCTTATTCTTCCAAATTGGTCGTTTCTTTCAACAAACATGGACATAAACAACTCCTGCGCAGTTTAGCAACATGAAGCACCGCCTGAAGGGGACCATGCACGACTTCATCGACCACCTCGCGCTCCTGTCATGGGATCAAAGGAGCGATCCATTTCACGTTCTGGCGGAGCACGATCGGACGGACTTGAAAGATACGCCGTACTGGACAGATCTGGAGAGAATTGCAGGGGTGCACGGGCTGAAATGGATCGATGGGGTTGCGGTATATACTTCCGAAGAGAAGAGAAAGCGTATCGCTGTTCTCCTCACCGACGGAAGTATATCCGTGGAGGGTGCGATCGTCCTAACTGAAAGCGGCGTAACGACGTTCCACGGATCGGAGAGAACAGCACCACATCCAGACTGCGGGCCGCCCGGCTGGATAAAGGGATCCAGCGACGTGAAGAATGACGTGGCGCTCATCACTAAACTGTCCTTCTATCCAAGGATCACAGAACTGCTGGAAGATCTTCCAGTGGACGTTTATGGCGTGGGGATGCCGGGACGAACATCGCTAGCGCTGCTCACCAAGTACAAAAGCGTTCTATACCTTGACGACCTCGACCCGTGCGGAATAAGGCGTTATCTGGAGTGGAAGAAGTTGATCTGTCCAGAGTACGTGGGAATTAAGGTCGAATGGCTGCAGAGTGCAAACTACGAGAACTTCAGGATCGAGGATTACGATCAGTGGTTCCTGACAGAAAACGAGTTGACTCCACCCGAGTTAGAGGAAGAGGCGCGGTTCCTGGCAGCAGAGATGATCGTAGAACTAGAAGAGGTGGTCAGCGCTACTCCAGAGAGAATCATGAGTGACGTGAAGGAAGCGATCGCAGGATCGTTTAAATAACAGGGATGAAAATTATACGTGGGGCTGAGAATCGTCTGGAAGGACTTCGACCCGAGGGTCCAAAGGATACACTTCGTTTACGGCACGATCGGACCGAGACTGGACAGATACAAGCGAAGGGATGAACTGCTCCACTACTACGTTCTGTTCCCATACACAACGTGGATAATACTCTCCGAGGGCTTCGAAATCTTTTATTCGATCATGGAAAAGATCGCAAGGGGCAGGGAAGAAGAACTCACCGAGAAGGAAAAGAGGGTGATCGACGAAATGGAAGTGATCCACATTCCCGAAGACGTATACGACACAATGGAAGAGATAAGAAAGGCTGCTGCGGAAAAGTGGAGAAAAATCGAACCTGCCTTCAATGAGGTGATCTACAAGGTCCTCGGAAAAGAGCCATCCCAGGAAATCTTCGTATATCCCGCATTCACATTTAAGAACTGGGACGGAACTGCCTACAGGAACGTTGTCGTTCTGGCAACGGAACCAAGGAAAAGAGACATGGATCTTAGCATAATAGCACATGAAATGCTCCACCCGATCCTCGGAAAGGACAAGACGTTCTCAAAGACCCTCACACGCGTCTCAATGAAGATGAGGGTTCCAGCAGAGGAGGCATTCGTTCAGACGATAACGAACCTCGTTCTCTGGCGGGCAGGGCTCGCGGCGGAGATGTTCGAGCAGTACTACGATCCGGACTGGGAAGCGCTGAAGGTATTAGAGGACAAGATGCGCGAGATCGTAAAAACGTGGTGGGAAAACGGCAGGGACACAAATCTAAAAAGAACCATAATACGGGCGTTCTGTCAATAGTCATTCCTTCCCAGCGCGTCCCGTGGCAGAGGGAAATTCAACACGATCCATCAGACCATCTTTGTAGAACCTGCGGAGCGAATGGCGCGAGGGTGCGGGCATTGAACCCTCGGGGGGAACAGTATCTGGATGGACAAGTAGGCCCGAATTGCGGAAAAGTGCATCAACCCGGCGAGAGAAGCTGCTTCCACCCGGCCCGTACACGTCGTTCGGGACGAAAATGTGCCTCCCATCCTCCGTTTGGTAGAGGAGGTATATACGGCGGCTAATGGGGCGGTGCGTTATTGGATCCTCACCATACACAACGATCGCTGGGCCTCCGACGACTGCAACACCCTCCTCATCCTGCTTCCCAGGGGCAAAACAAGACTCTCCATGCGCCACTGCAGAAAAATGTTCCGGAACGGTCAGTGCCGCGCGCAAATAACCAGTTCCAGAACGGATTTTATTTGCTGCCCAATCGATGGCCTCTGCAATGCGGTGAATCCCCATACGTTTCAGTGCTGCGTGATTAGAGAGTGCCATGCGCTCCTTTGGAGTGATGGAATCCACCTCACCGCGCACAACCTTGCGGTATGCAGATTTGACAAGATCCAAGACGCGGGCATCTGCGGGGTGGCTTGGTTCAGCACGAAACAGCCCGTCCATTGCGGCATACCGCCCAAGATTAGACCACACTGTGCGCATATCTACGAGAGGAACTGGAATCCGCTCCTTATGCGTCCGCTCCGCAATCGACAGAATTCGACTGGCAAGCTCCTCGGACACATGGCCAAACTTGTACTCAAAAAGTGCTGTGGGATCTGCAGGCAAAGAAAAAACATGCCCCGGATAGCTGCGCGCATACACAAACATTGCGGGAAGATGGTGATAATCCGTGTTGAGAACTACGTAATCCTCAAGACGCGGATCCTGCGCAGCAACATCGTGAAGGTGGTCCCGCACTAGATCCAACAACCGCGAGAAATCACCCCTCGCAGCCCGGATCGCACCAGCAAGGTCAAATCCAGTAGATTTTGCAGTGTGTATATATACAAGGTTATTATGCATCGCGCGGATGACCCTTTTGCTCGGCAGACGTCCGTTGTGCACCTTCCACAGGCGAGCGAGGTCAAGAACAGTATCTACTTTGCTTGCATCGCCTGAAAAGAGCTGCTTAAAAGCATACATGCCATTGC
>JAADDH010000068.1 GCA_013154035.1 Candidatus Iainarchaeum sp.
GGCCGATACGCGGCCGGCGAGCCGCGGGTCTGGTCTTACGACCAGACGCACATTCTCCTCGTTATTTCTAAGCTGCTGTTAGCAGGGCGCTGGAAGCACCCTCTCCGGGGTTATGGGGGCGGTAGCCCCATTGGCCGATACGCGGCCGGCGAGCCGCGAGGCCAGTTGCTCTGCAGCCGACCACTCAATTCTTATGGGGTCTTGCGGTGGTCCCATCTCTAGTCCGCTTATAACACCTACTTTTCCAGTTTTCCTGTGGTCAGCGAGGCGCCAGGATGGGAACAAACTATTGGCATGTATTATTATCTGAGCGATTCTCCAGGAGTGGGGGATCGGATCAAGCAGTGCCCAGAGGACTTTGTGGTAGAAGAGATAAACGAGCTGGGTCAAGCCTCCGTTCTCCTGCTCCGTGGACAGAAGGCTCCAATGGACCCCGAGGGGTCGGGAGAGTTTCTGTGGGTTGTGATGGAGAAACGGGATTGGGCTACGGTTGATGCGGTTAACAGGGTAGCGCGAATTCTAAAAATTCCCACCAAGTATGTAGGTTTTGCTGGCACGAAGGATAAAACTGCTCTGACAGCGCAGTGGATCTCCCTCCGCGGGGTAAAATGGCGCGATCTCAAGTCCATTCAGTTGAAGGACATGGCTTTCCACACGCCTGTGTATATGCGCGGGCGCCTCCGCCTTGGACATCTTGTTGCAAATCGATTTACGATACGAATTCGCGGCGTGCGCGGTACCATTCCAAATATCCGTAGATTCCCGAACTACTTTGCACATCAGCGCTTTGGCTCATACCGCTTTGTTTCGCACATCGTTGGACGACACATACTTCGTGGCGAGTGGGAGGATGCTGTGCGCACATACTTGACATACGTTTCTCCTTACGAGCCGCCAGAAACTCGAGAGGCAAGGGAGCGGTTGCAGGCAGAGTGGGGAGAGTGGAAGGATGCGCTCACCTATTTTCCTCGCCGCCTTCGCCCTGAACGCACGATTCTTTCGGCTCTTGCACGAGGAAAGAGCTACGAGGCGTCGCTGCGATCTCTTCACCCGCGCATGTTTTCGCTTTTCATCCATGCATATCAGTCTTATCTCTTCAACACCATCTTGTCATATCGGCTTGAGCATGGAGTGCGCGAGGAGAAGGGGGACATATTGTTGAAGGATGTTCCTACCGCTCTGATTCCGGGGTATCGGGCGAAGATTGCGGGTGGCGTACAGGGTGAGATAGAACGTAGCGTTCTGGAGGACGAGGAAGTTGATCTGGAGTCTTTCCGTCGTTTTAAGCGGTTTGGCGCGGATGGTGGCCGCAGGAAGATTCTGGAAATGGCAAGGGATTTCTCCGTTCGCGGTGACACTGTGAGTTTTGTTCTGGAGAAGGGTAGTTACGCCACTGCGCTCCTGCGCGAGATTATGAAGCCAGAACGCCCCGACGGTTTTGTGTTTACGCTGCCGAGGGACGTGGATTGAGTAACGGGGCGAGAATCTCGCTGATTGCCTCCACCATACGCTTCTTCTTGGGCATGGGTTTCAGAGCGATGTCGAGGACCTCGTCTATGGACTTCACGGGGATTATTTCCATGGTCTCGTGTATCTTGGGCGGGAGAATTACGTCGTCCATGTTTGATGCGGGTATGATCACCCTGCGGATGCCTGCTTCGTATGCGGCGCGGATCTTTGCCGAAACTCCGCCCACGGGGAGCACCTCTCCCTTGATTGAGAGAGATCCAGTCATCGCGATGCTTTGATCTACAGGGATGCCTGTTAGGGCGGAGATTACTGCAGTAGCAATGGATATGCTTGCAGAGTCGCCTTCCACACCGCCCGGAGACTGGACGAACTGCACATGTATGTCGTAGTCCCGCACGTTCTTCTTTGCAACCTTCTTTACGATTGCCGATACGTTGAGCACGGCCTCTTTCGCTATTGTCTGGAGCTGACCTGTGGCTATGATCTTTCCTCCGTTCTTGGATTGTGCGGGTGTGATTTCTGCTTCTATTGGAATAACGATGCCAGAATTTGTATTTCCAACAACCGCAAGCCCGTTCACCCGTCCGATCTCGTAGCCTTCCGTGCGCACTACCGAGTATTCACGGTATTTCTTCACAATACGCTCCGCCTCTTGCTGTTCTAGCGTCTTAACCTTTTCTAAAGCCTCGTAGACATCTTCTGCGGTGACGTATTGGTGCCCCTTTTCCTTTGCTATGTCCCCCGCTGCACGGACCAAGCCTCCGAGTTCTCTCAGCTTGAGTGTGAGCCTGTCGCTTTTTCCGCTCCGGTTTTTCGCCTCAAGTATGATTACTTCTACTGCTTCCTTTGTGAAGTGTGGAATCTTTCCATCCCTGCGAACTTCCTGGGCCACGAACTGCACCAGTTTTTTTCTGTTCTCCGGGGTGTCTGGCATATCCTCATTTACCACCACTTCGTATCCGTAGCCCCGTATTCTGGAACGAAGGGCGGGGTGCATTTTCTTCAGGTCTTCCCAGTTGCCCGCAATGACGAGGATAAAGTCCGCGGGTGCTGGCGTGGTCCTTACGAGTGAGCCTGCGCTGCGTTCGCTCTGTCCTTTGATAGGGTATTTCTTCTCCTGTATTGCGGTGAGGAGTTCCTGCTGATCGTGATACGCGATTGTCCCAATCTCATCTATGAACAGAACGCCCTTGTGCGCCTTGTGTATTGCCCCCGCTTCTACGCGCAAGTGTGCGGGAGTTCCAAGCCCTCCGGACTGGAATGGATCGTGGCGCACATCTCCCAGGAGGGATGAAGCCCTCGCACCAGTAGCATCGATGAATGGGGCTTTTGTCTTTCCAGAGTTATCGATCAGCAACTTTGGGATTTCGTGCTCTGGGTTGTATTTGTTCCGTATGCCGAGGACTGTTGCGACGCTCATGATTCCGGAGAGTATTACAAAGGCTGCATACACCACATCGGAGTATACATGGATCTGCCAGAGCCATGTGACGAGAAGGAAGAATACAAGTGGAATGAGCATTAGCATGAAGAAGCGGTTTTGGTATTTTGCATATGCGTCGAATCTTGCCCTATCTACGATTTTTTTGCCCTCGCCGGCGGGCACCGTTTTGATTATTGGGTTGTTCTCGTCCTTGGGGTTGGGATATACGAGGAAGTCTTCCAGGTTCTCAGCGGGCAGAATTTCAGCCATGGCCTGTGCCAGCATGCTCTTTCCTGTTCCGGGGGGTCCCAGGAGTAGCACGTGCCTTCTCTGCTTTGCCGCTTGCTTTACAATTTCAACCGCATGCTCCTGGCCGATTACTTGGTCTATGAGGCGATCTGGAACGGGAACCTCTTCAGTCGTTTCAAAATCTATACCAATATCGTCCAATGCTCCCACGTAATTACTACCCAGCGTACTGTATTAATCCCTTTTGTTTCGTTTTCTTTCGTGATCGGCTTTTACCTTCTCGGACGGCTTACGGATCTGGCCAGATGGGAGGTCCGCCGTATCGCTCAGCGTAGGGGCGACCCCTTCCGCTCTGTTAGTTCTCGCTTTGTCTTGGTCGGATCCAATGACATTGCAGCATACTCTCGTGTGGCATACTCGCATCTGTATGGGCGTGTTTGGTTTTCCTTTCGACGTTTGAGCGATTTTCCACATCTTCTCCGCTCGTCTGGCTTGCAGGAGTATATCCTCCACCACGGCCCGTACGCTCTGCACAGTATTGGCTCGTATGCTCCGTCGCGGCTCGCATGGTTTGTGGATGGGCGCGTGAATCTGAAATCTCCCGCGACTGTTGTTGCTGTCGTTCGGGCGGGCAGCCGTCATTACGTCCTGGCACCAGCCCGTTACCTGAGTGGCAAGGATTTTTCCCCCAGAGATGCCCGTAATCGCCCATTCTTCCACCCCACAGCTATGAATGCTCGAGAGGCCCGGCTTTTGGTGAATCTCACAGGTGTACAGCCCGACGAGAGCTTTCTCGATCCCTTCTGCGGTACTGGTGCGCTGCTTCTCGAGGCGGGCATTGTGGGTGCGAGAGTGTTTGGTGTTGACAGGGATGAGCGCATGGTTTCCGGTGCTGAGGAGAATCTCCGTTTCTTTGGCCTGTCCGGAAACGTGAGTCTCGGCGACGCGCGAGAGGTTTCCGGAGATTATGATGCCATTGCTACGGATGTGCCGTATGGGCGTTCCTCGCGTGTGTTTGCCCCCGCACTTCGCGAGTTATACCGTGATGCCTTTTTGGCGATGTATTCCAGCCTGAAGCGCGGGCGTTTCGCAGTTATTGTTGCTGATCGGGATCTGACCGGTCTTCTGGAGAGGGCGGGGTTTTATGTGGACCATGTATCCAAATGGTATGTGCACGCCAAGATGACTCGGAGGGTTCATCTGTGTCGCAAATGAGAATCACCGTGCTCGGTACCTCTGCATCTGCACCCACCACTGAAAGGGGTTTGCCTGCTGTCCTTCTAGAGTATCTTGGCGAAGGCTTTCTATTTGATGTTGGAGAGGGCACTCAGCGGCAGTTCATGCGGTTTGGGCGCTCATTCATGAGAGTCACGAACATATTCATCTCGCACTATCATGGAGACCACGTGTTTGGCCTTCCTGGGCTTCTGAGCACAATGGCATTATATGGGCGCAGTCGTCCCGTCCATGTGTGGGCCCCTGAGCGACAGGTGGTTTATGTCGAGCGTTTCCTTCGCTCTCTTGTCCCAAATCTTCCGTTTCCCGTGGAGTTTCACCCAGCGGCGCCTGGGGAGTTGTTCTCCACAGGGGATTATTCTGTTCGCGCATACTCCCTAGATCATACGGTGGATACGCTTGCCTACGTTTTTGAGGAATCACCTAGGATCAAAGCGGACAAGGAAAAACTGCGAAAATATGGCTTGCACGGTCCTGTGGTGGGCAAACTGAAGGCGGGAGAGTGCGTGGAGTGGAACGGCCGCCGTATATGTCCAGAGGATGTAGTATACTCCGTGCCCGGGCGAAAGATCGTTTATGTTGCAGATACCCGTCCAGTGCTGTCAGACCTTGCGAGGAATGCGAACGTGCTTATTCACGAGGCTACTTTCATGCACTCGGATCATGATTTGGCCGTGGAAAAGAAGCACAGCACGGTTGCGGAAGCTGCACACGTAGCAGCAGAGTTGAATGTGGGGCGCCTGATACTTTATCATTTCTCTCCCCGCATAAAGGATCTATCTGCCGTCGTTGAGGAGGCGGAGAAGTACTTTACACCCGTTGTGGCCGCGGAAGACGGATACACGTTGGAGATATAAACGGGTTGTGGCAGATTGTTATATGCGCGCATCGCGATTCGTCCTGTTTGTTGCCCTGTCGCTCGCTTTCTTGCCATTAGTTCATGCAATTTCTCCAAGTTCCGTGAGCATAACCGCGTTTGTGGGCCCATCCGGTGTTGCTAGCGTGCGTGAGGATTTCCTATTTATTTTTAACAGCCCTTCAGAGCGCAATCAGTTCCTGAGCGTGGCTCGCATTGCTGGAGACTCTTTTGCCGTTTGGTCCACGTATATTCCACAGATTACTTACTACATCGGCTTGGATTTCAATAAGTTGCAGGGACTTAACCTCTACTGGGTAGATCTGGGGGATTCCGCTGCTCGTCTGGTCGTATCCTACTCTGTGCCTGCGGCTTTTGTCAAAAAGGATCTACCTACCGCGAAGGAATACATCATGCGCAGTTTCCGCTTTCCGACCTCCGCAGGGGCTATGCACATTCCAAAGGGATACACAGTTACTGTTTACCTTCCCCAGAACGCAAAGATCATAGATTACGCGCCGAAGCTCTCTGGAACGGCCACGAACCCCATTGTTTGGAAAGGGCCGCTCTCTGTTGGCAGTATGTATATTATTTACAGCATTCCAAAGCCTGCAGGGGCACCGTCCATCGTGTCATTCCTTTCGGGAACCCCGTATAGCGTTTATGTGCTTGGTTTCCTCGTCATTGTTGCGATAATCCTCCTCCTGCGGTGGGACAGGATCAGGAGAGCCATCGAGCGCTACGTATCCGAGAACACTCAGTTTGAAGAGTAGATGATCTTCCCTCCGCAGTGCGGACAGCGCGTTCCGCGGTAGTTTGGAGGTATACGCCGCCCACATCGCGAGCACTTGCGAACCCACTTTATTTTTTTGCGGATTTTTTCCGTGATGCCCTTGTAATCTATGCCCATTTCTTCGGCAACGTTCTGTATGTGGAAGTCGTCGGTGACGAGGGTGCCTCCTGTTTCCCATGCGAGTGCTAGCACGGAAATATCCGTTTCTGATAGTTTATACAGTTCCCCTAATTTCCTGGCAGCATGTTTTACCGTTTCTACGGCTGTTTTGGATGGGGTGATCACGTTCAGCTCGCCGTTTCTCAGAAGTGCATCAATCACCGCGGATCGACTTTTGACCTCATCAAGAACTCGTGGAGTCGTGACTGCGTCGTCGTAGGCAAAGAATGAAGAATTAAGGAAAGCGGCAGCGTCCAGAACTGCCTTACTTCTTCCGTTGTTTCCCCTTTTCTCCATTTCCTGCGCCAAAGAAGATCTCCTCGATTTGGCCCCTGTGCTTGTGCAGAATTTCCTTTACCGTATCCTGGCCGCCGAGCCCCAGCGCTATGCCGAGCCCCAAGCCGAATGCTATTGCCCCTGCCCACAGCGCAATCTTCAGGGCATCCGTTATGATCTGGACTTGGTGGACTCCGAAGTATGGTAACGCCGTTATGACTGCGAAGTACATGATGATTGCCTGGACTGCCTTTACTGTGATCTCACCACCATACATTCCGTCCTCCCGCATCTTTATGCCGATGTATTTGGCAATTAGAGCGCCGATGAGCAGGTAGATTATACCCAACGCGATGCTGACATATACTTGATATATTGTTACGGCCATGTTAACGATTATTGGCATGCTTGTGAACAGTCCTATCGCCTGTGCGAAGAATCCGAGGAATACCCACCATTTCACGATACCTGCGATTATGTCCGTGGTAGGTATGCCGAGTAATGCCCGACTAACGCCGTGTGCTTCGAACCATTCCTCGTAGTAGAGGCTTTTCAATATCTTCTTTGTTATGAGCTCCGCAATCCAGCCGATAATGTAGCCCAGCGCCGCAATGACCGCTGCCCAAAACGCGGCGATGCCCACGTTTGTCCAGTCGGCCAGGGAGAATATATTCATGCGAATCACCTCAGATATATTGGGAGAGACCTCCTATTTATTGCTTGCTGAAGCGGAGGAACTGTGCGAGGAGTGCTTCTATCTGTATTCTTTCGTTGCCGCCCTCTACGATCCGGAATTCGTACTCCCCCACGAGATCTACCAACTCTACCTTTGTTTTGTCTGGCACCTCGAGGTTGAATATTTCCCTGTGCATCTGCCGAATAATGTCATCTCCGCTCATTCCGTACTCGATCATGAGGTTGTACAGCATCTTTCTTGCGTCCATGAAGTTTCCTGCAAGCGCAGTCTGCATCATTTTTCTAATCTCCTCTGGCCGGGCCTTGGATGCCACCTGGAACACGAGTTTCTCGTCTATCTTTTTGCTGAGCGCGGCCGATGCTTGGAGTAGATTTATCGCCCTGCGCAGATCCCCTTCAGATACGTAAACGAGGGCGTTCAGTCCGGAATCATCGATGTCCAGCCCTTCTTTCTCGGCGATGTACTTGAGCCGTGCCTTGACCTGTTCTTCGGACAAGGGTTTGAATCTGAAAAGCGCACATCTTGATTGGATGGGCTCTATAATCTTGGAGGAGTAGTTGCAGGATAGGATGAATCGGGACGTTGCCGCATATTTCTCCATTGTTCTTCTAAGGGCACTCTGCGCGTCTGACGTTAGTGCGTCTGCCTCGTCGAGGAAAATTATCTTGAACTTCGCACCTCCGAAGGGCAGCGTTCTTGCGAAGTCCTTTATGGTTTCCCTTACGACGTTTATGCCTCTGTCGTCCGATGCGTTTAACTCTAGGAAGTTCTGCTCGAATGAATCCCCGAATATCTCCCTTGCCAGCGCCATTGCTGCTGTTGTTTTACCCGTTCCTGGAGGTCCGGCAAACAGTAGATTTGGCATTTCTTTTTTCTCGGCATACGCTTTTAGCCTCGCGACGACTTCCTCTTGGCCAACCATCTCCTCGAGGGTCTTCGGTCGGTATTTTTCCGTCCAGGGGAGCTCGTATTCCATCATACCACCACTTTTTTATGCAGGAGTATTCAACTGACTACATGAGTATTGGGCCCGCTCCTGATAAAAACGTGCTCCTATCTGCCACGGATGCCATACCTGGCTACTCTGTGGTGGAGAGCAAGGGCTTCGCCATGGGTAGCGCAGTGATGTTTGTCCCCTACGACCGCGTTATCTACGCGTTTGTCAGATCGCTTTGGCATTCAACGGCCCGCGATGATCTTTACTCCGAGTTTTTCCGACGTCTCAGGCATAAGGCGCTTCTACGCCTGTCCGAGAATGCTCGCCGTATGGGTGCCAATGCTGTTTTGGGGGTGACCCTGCAGATCTGGCGGGCTGGTTATGGTATCTATGAAGCATACGCATACGGTACGGCCGTGGAGGTGAAAAAGGAATGAATTTCTCGTACTCAAAGGAGGATTATCTGCGTTTTGCACCGCTGTGGATTGCGGTGTTCCTCGCATATGTGCTGGCAATTCCGACGTATCTCGCATTCACGGCGTGGAACGACGGATTGTTCTACGGGGGCGCGCACCTGTATACAATCACATGGACGCACTATCTGCTGCCCGCGGTGGGTGCAATTTTGGTATACCTCTTTGCGGAGTGGTATGACTCCAAGTTCAAGGGAGAGGCGACGCGTTGGTTCTTCTGGGCGTCTTATTTTGGCGCGGTTTTCCTCGTGCTGCTCTATCTGTTTGCGTACGGTAGCTCAGCGATCATGACGCTGTTCATCGTCGGCGCGTTGGTTCTCCTCGCATACTTCGGATACAAGTCGAAGGTGCCCAAGTCCGTGGAATCTAGTAGCCTTTGGTTCCTAACGGCAGTCTTGCTTCTCTACTTTGCTGGTTTTGTTTTGGGAATCTGGGCCTTTGGGTATACGTTCGTTATGATGGGGATGAAAATACCCGTTGGTGAGACGCTGCTGAAGCTCTTCGTGTTTTTGCCCTATTGGGCGATGCTTCCTGGCCTTGTGGCGGGTTGGGTTGCCCGCTGGTGGGAGGTAGCCAGCAAGAGATAAAAATACCTCTCATCATTTCTTCCCGGTGGTGTTGTGAGGAGGGAGTGTCAAATCCTTGGCTTGTTCTGATGTCCCTCCCGCAGCAGTAGCAGCGCTCATTCGTTCGAGGAGGTTTTTGCCATGAGTAGGTATTCTAAAGATATAGAGGAGCATGTACGCCTGTTTTGGGAAGAGAATGGCGTTTACAAAAAGTCCAAAGAGCAGAGGAAGGATGGAAAGCCATTCTTTTTCATGGATGGGCCCCCCTATGCAACCGGCCGCATTCACCTGGGGACGGCGTGGAATAAGATCTTGAAGGATATGTACATCCGATACTACCGAATGAACGGCTACGACGTCTTCGACCGCCCAGGTTTCGACACACACGGCACGCCCATCGAGAATAAGGTTGAGAAGAAGCTCGGCGTTTCCTCGAAGAAGGAGATCGAGACGGATGTTGGCGTGGAGAAGTTCATAGAGATGTGCAAGGAGTTCGCCACGGAGCACATAGACGCCATGACCGAGCAGTTCAAGAATCTCGGCGTTTGGATGGATTGGGAGAATCCCTACGTGACCCTGCGCGACGAGTATATAGAGTCGGGCTGGTGGACCTTCAAGAAGGCATATGAGCGAGGACTCCTCTACAAGGGAAAGTATCCCGTGCACGTGTGCCCCCACTGTGGGACCGTTGTCTCTTTCGCAGAGGTAGAGTATAAGGAGAAGGAGGATCCGTCGATCTTCGTTGCTTTCCCCGTGGATGGGAAGGAGAATGAGTTCCTCCTCGTCTGGACAACGACGCCCTGGACGCTTCCGGCGAACGTTGCCATCATGGCGCACCCCAAGGAGACGTATGTCCGCGTCCGTGTGGGCGATCGCGTATATGTCCTTGCGGAGGCGCGACTGGATGAGGTTGCCAAGACGGTCGGTTGGGAAAACTATGAAGTCCTCGAGCGTTTCCCCGGCGAGAAACTAAATGGCTTGAAGTACAGGGGCGTTCTGGAGGAAGAGGTGCCGAAGCAGCGCGAGATGCCTCATATTGTCGTAATGTCTGAGCGCTACGTGAGCATGGAGGACGGTACTGGCCTAGTTCATAGTGCTCCTGGCCACGGACGCGAGGACTTCCTTGTTGGGCAGGAGTATGGCCTTCCTGTTTTCTCCCCAGTACGCATAGACGGTACCTACACCGAAGAGGCTGGAAAGTATGCGGGCATGTTCGTGAAGGATGCCGACAAGGTCATTCTCGAGGATCTGGAGCGTAAGGGACTTTTGGTCCACGCCGGCACGGTAAAGCACCAGTATCCAATATGCTGGCGCTGTAAGACGCCCCTGCTCTTCATATCTGTGGACGAGTGGTTCTACAAGATCTCCGACATAAAGGATGAACTGAAATCCGAGGCGGAGAAGGTCAATTGGACGCCATCTTGGGCCACCGAGCGCTTCAAGGACTGGGTTGATAACTTACGCGACTGGCCCATCAGCAGGCAGCGCTTCTGGGGAATTCCCACGCCAATATGGGTTTGCGACAAATGTGGTCACGTTGAGGTCGTAGGATCAAAGGACGAACTCCTCGCGAAGGCGGTCAAGGTTCCAGAGCACTTAGAACTACATCGTCCGTGGGTGGATCAGGTCGTCCTGAAGTGTCCCAAGTGCGGCGGTGAGATGCACAGGACGCAGGACGTGCTGGACGTCTGGTTCGACTCGGGGATCACGACCTGGGCTGCCCTTGGGTATCCGAAGAACGAGGAGCTCTTCAAGAGATACTGGCCGGCGGATCTGGAGATAGAGGGTGTGGATCAGGTGCGCGGCTGGTGGAACTCCCAGATGATCACTAGCGTTATCGTCTTCGACAGGAGGCCCTTTGACAACGTGGTTATGCACGGTTTCGTCCTGGACGTCCACGGCATAAAGATGAGCAAATCACTGGGCAATGTCGTGGCCCCAGAAGACGTCATAGAGAAGTATACGAGGGATACGCTCCGCGCATACCTCATCTCACGTCCCGTGGGCGAGGACATACGCTTCGATTGGGACGAGGTGCGCGAGTACTACAACTTCCTGAACACGTACTGGAACCTCGCTCAGCTTCTCCGAAGGTATATGGATCAGTTCCACTTCAATCCGGAGAGGGATCGCACATCATACCAGGCTCCGGAGGACCAGTGGATACTCTCGCGCCTCCAGACCGTTACGGGGGCAGTTCGTAAGTATCTGGAGAATCGCCGTCATGACAAAGCGATGTCGTTGCTCATTGACTTCATCCTGAACGACTTCAGCAGGACGTATGTGAAACTCGTCCGTGAGCGCATGCGCCTCCCAGAGCGTGATCCCAGTAAGGTAGCGGCATACCAGACGATTTACGACGTTCTGAAGCGTGCAGTGGTCCTGACTGCGCCTTTTGTCCCCTTCATTTCGGAGAAAATATACCAGGATGTCGTTCGCCCCTTCGGCGGGCCGGAGAGCGTACACCTCATCGACTATCCAGATGTGGTCAAGTACCAGCACCGTCCAGAACTGGAGGAACAGTTCGCCAAAGTCATGGATGCTGCGGAGGCAGCCCTTGCGGCGCGCCATGACGCTGGTATCCGTCTGCGTTGGCCAGTACAGGATGTTGTTGTTGTCACGGACGATACAAAACCCTTTGAGACGTTCAGGGATTCATTCCTGCGCTACGTGAATGCCAAGGATCTCCGCTTTGTTGACTCCGTGCCTGACGGTTACGTTTCCAAGGAGTTCAGCAAGGGTGTCGTTGCAGTACCGTCAGAACTGTCGAGGGATGTTTATCGTGAGGCCCTCGCCCGCGAGGTGCTCCGCAGGATACAGCAGATGCGCAAGCGCATGGGGCTTGTGGAGAAGGACAAGATCCTCGTAGAAATGTGGGCAGACAAAGAGGTGCGCGAGGCAGTCGAGGAGCACATGGATCTAATACAAAGCAGGGCTGGCGTTCAGGACCTTGCCTTCAGCAGCGAGCAGAGGCTCGACGGCGAAACGGTTGAGGAGAGCATCGACGGCAACTATGTGCGGATAACTGTGCGCCGTCTCGATTAGACTCCCCTTAATTCCACTTTTTCTACGAATCTTCGTGCGATTTCCGCAAGTTCCCTAATCTTCCATGGAGGATATGCCTTCTCGTTGCGCAGCGCCGGATCCAGAACGGTTTCCGCTGGCACGAATCCCTGCAGCGCCCAGAGCCGGGCGCCGCGGATCGCCTCGCCGATGCTCTCGATGCTCCGCTCGTCGTGCAGTGTCGGGACTACTGTTGTCCTGAACTCGTACGGAATCCCCGCGTGCATGATAATGTCTATGCTCCTGCGGATGCTCTCCACGTCGCTCCAGCCGCCCGTAACGCGCGCGTACTCTTTGGGGACAAGGGGTGCCTTGACGTCCATGGCGATGTAGTCCACGTTCCCTGTTTTTAGAATCTCCTCAAGCGCGTCCGGATTGCTTCCGTTCGTATCAAGCTTTACCTCAAATCCCATTTCCTTAATCCGATCGATGAATTCGGGCAGGTCCTTCCAGAGTGTGGGCTCGCCTCCTGTTATTGCAACGCCGTCCAGCTTCCCCCTCCGCCGCTCGAGCCACTGGAAAAATGCCTCGATGTCTTCTTCCTTTGCCGTTCCCAGTACCAGATCTTTGTTGTAGCAGAAGGGGCAGCGGAAGTTGCAGCCAACGGTGAAAACTACGCATGCAAGCCTGTCCGGGAAGTCCACCATTGTGAACCGTATAATACCGCCGAGCTTCACGGATATCACCAAAAAGAAAGAAAAGGGGTTTATGAGAGGCTAAAGAGCTTGCGCTCCATAAACTCCTGCTGCTTTCCGTCGTTCCACTGATTC
>JAADDH010000008.1 GCA_013154035.1 Candidatus Iainarchaeum sp.
GGCGATAAGGGTGATCGCGTCCGCTTAAAAATACGCGGACACCATCGCCCTTAATGCTGGAGTTCGGAAGGTGAGTTCGCCGGACGCTTACTTCTTATCTAAAGAAGGAAGCGAATTTCCCTGGCTTCGTTTGGCATGAAACTCTCTTACCTCATCCCACGTCATTTTGATCGCGATGCTCAATGCAGACGACTCGTCTATTACATAGACTTCCCCCTCTGGGTCACTGATCGGCGACACCAGCCGGAAAGGCTCCTGCAAACGACCGCTACCGATCATCCCATTCTGGCTGAAAATGACAGCGGGACAATGATCCCCTCCTTCGTATAGAGCTTTCACACCAGCCTTCAACCACTCCCAGTCCACTTTCCCAGGATGCGGAGGCCTGGTGGTGTGAAAAACGACAGGGATGATTGAATCCAACCCTCCTACGATCTCATCAGGAAACCCTGACACAAGCACTTCATCATCAATAGTTCTCAAAACTTCGGTAACAGCGGCCCCACTCGCCAAGTCCATACCCGGAATGAGATGCGGCTCTAGGAACGCCATAAATCGAAGGTATCTTTGAGAATGCAACGTCTGTCCTTGACTTCCCTCAGCTTTAGCTAACACGGCAACGAGTAGGCTTCGAATGAGCTTGGCTGCTTCATTTGGTTCGATGTGACTAATGCTCCCCTCCTCCCGCAATTTAAAAAGAGATGAATTGCAATAGCCAAGATCAAAACAAGCCTGATGAAATGGGTGGCGTTGGCTGACTAGGTCTTCGCTGACCCACTGAGCCAGATTCTGCACGGACTCAAACCGCTTCGAGGGTTCGTTGGACAGGTGGGGCATTGGCGTGACGACTTCTTCAGTGATATCGTACATCTGCTTCATCTCGATGGCGTATCGGAGTGCTTCAAGTTGTGCCCACTCAACCATTGGCTCTATCTTGGCGGCATGTTCTTTATCGGGTGACGCATTGAACGCAGCGACCGCTAATTCTCCGAGGACACGACCAGCGAGGAAGGCATCGCTGCACTTAATCACACCTCCTGAGAATGGCACTCCAAGCGAGAGGTTCGCCACCAAGGTCATTCCAACCGCAGGATCTGTCCAGTCCAGCTGACTCCTCCCTACGAATGGCATGTAGTTCTGTCTGACTGCCGAGTTGCAAACAAAGTCCCGAGCATGCTGCCCCAAGCTCCCCCAGAAATCGAATCTCGTAGGCACAACCCTATGACGGTATTGTCGAGTCTTGAGATGCCACTGGAAATCGCCGCAAAACTCCGGATCGAAATGCTCTTCCAACAAAGGAAACGCAGCTTTCGCAATGTCATAAACAGTGGTGGGCGTCTGCCCTAGAAGGTCACCTCTACGGTTGTGAATGAACGCTCCAGCTTCGGATTCTCGTTGAGGTAGACCATGGTCTCTACACCACGCATACATCGCATAGGGATCGATGGCGGTAAGCGTAATGCACCACCTACCCCTCCCAAATCCGTGGACGTCACGCCAAAGCATCATAAATCCGTGTGATCCAGCCCGATCCCCTGCCCTAGCGATCACATCCATAGCTGAAAGAACAGCTCTAGGGGGCCAACGCTCATCGTCCTCAACGAAGCCCCTACGATCATTCAAGGAGAGCTCATCTCCTAATTGATCTATGCCTTTGTAAGCAAGGTAAAGGTCAATTGACGTCAGCGCTTCGGGGGGAAGGTTCGTACTACCCGTCAGGTGCCAGGCTTCCGGCAAGTGCGCAACCAGGCCAAATCCAGACTCATTGCTGGTGAGTCGAAGTGCCAGGCACTGCTTTCCTGACCAAGCATTCATGCTACCTACAGCGTGAACCAGAAGAGTTGACCAATCTGAGGCGACAACTACGAAGCACACATCGAAATGCCCCAAGAATGGCAACATGTTTCGAAGCTCTTGCTCATATCCCGCAAGTTCTGTGACAGTCTGACGCTCTGTTTCGCTCGCACGCTTCACTTCAAAAACCACAAGAGTTTTGGTCTCTGAATTGAAACAAAGGATGTCTGGGCGTAGCACTTCACCAGTAGTAAGAGAAATGCTTTTATTAATCGATATTATTTCCAATAGGCTAAGCCTACCAAGCACATGCCTAGCCGCTTCAGCGGAGGTTCGTCGCGAGATGTAGTCGATACTAAAGGCTGGCAAGAAGCACTCTTCACTACCTAGATCTGCCAGCGACAGGACAGCCTCCTGACCCTGGATCGTATCCAAGAGCTCCTCTTGCTCTATAAGTTGCTGCAACCACGTTACCACTTCGGATTCGGGAGGGAGTTTCTGCGCTGACATGACTGTCCTTGACTTGACGAATACAAACGGTCAAAAATCTTTCCTCAACTCGAAGAGACTAGCCCACTCTAGGCAAGAAGCGAAGGGCTTTATGAATATCTTCGGGCCTGAAGCCAACAATTTGGCGTCATTTTTTACACCCGCCGCACCATTGACATGCATAGCCGAAAGTTACTACAAGGTAGTGGCGCGACTCTACGCGCATTAAAAACCCTACGAAAGGAACTCGCAATGGCAGACGTAGCTGTGACATGCGTTACAAAACCTAACGTGAACAGTGCTCACGAGCACATCACCCACTTGGGTAATCCAACTGCGGGTTGGAAATGGACAAGGGAACAGGTGATTCAAAGCATCGATGCTAAATCGAATACTTTTTATGTCCAAGACCCGGCTAGTGGGAAGAAGGCTTACATCGGCGTAGTTAGGGAAAACGGCAAGGCTGCTTATCTGCGAACTTATGCTGATGGGCAATGGAACAACAACCTGCTCTCCTTGAACCAATGCCCCTTGGGCTAATTCTACATAAATTAGCTACCAGGCTGGGCTCTACATTGATGAGTAGTAACTTCATTCATGCGGAGCCCGACTAGCTGCATTGCTACCAGCAGCAAGTCTATGCGAGACCATGCTGGAACTCAGAGATCCGGCAAGCGGAGCGCGCAGACGGGAGGGTGAAAGCCCGACAGGGCCAAAACCCGCCTTGGGCGGGATTTGGTTCACGCCAGCCGTCCGCGAAGCGGCCCGCTCATTGGTTATCGGTGAAGCTTACTGAACCTCTCCACCACCCGAGCTGGCGCAATCGACTGCCATGTATCGAGCACAGTGGTTTTGTAAAACAAATACACCCCTGTACCGGCAAAGAAAGCGCCAACCGCTAACCCTGTGATCGATGCCAACCAAGTAGCGAGAGTTCCTTGGCCGGAAATAGACATACGACCACCACTGAACAAGAAATCTACCAAATATGCGAAACCTATGAAGCTCGCCACAAAAGCTATTGCAGCCATAATCGCTGCTGTTATTAAGATATTAATCTGAACCTTATAACGCATACTTGGCACTGACAACAGCCTACCGCTCGCAGTCCGAATAGCATAGACAACTGCGATATTCCTGATTTTATTCTTCGAATTCTGCACAAGCGCGTAAAACTCGACCTGACTACCCTGTTCAAGCTCCTCATAGATAGCCAATGGAATTTTAAAGTTCGGGATGACCACTCCATCCACTCGCATAATCACTTGAACGACGTCAGAAAAATGCTCGAAAACTCGGATCTCCTCCAAGCATCCCGATATTTTGAGGTAGTCGAACTTAGTCACTTACAGCTCCTTGCTTAACTGCCTATATTGCAGGCACAGGGATACCTAGGGCATGAACCAGCCATACCCTTGGCTCATTTCGAAAAATTGATTCCCGCGATTAGGTGTTGGAGTACCGATTACCCACCAGGCGCCGGAATTCGTTGAAGCTACGCCGCCCACCATCGCGTTGGAATGTAGCTATCGCGTATCGGGAGTGGATCGTGGTAATGACCCAAAACCTCCCCTCCTTGGCTGCAGCGAGGATGTCGGAGGTTTGAATAAGGTGGCCATCCGCGTATCGCCCATGCGGCCCCTTCCTGGTATGCCCGAACACGACGCCAACCGCGCTGTGCCTACTGATGTGGACATTTACAAGAACCGCCGTGACCTCTTCTTCGAAGCCCTGCCCGACCGCTCGAGCAATCCGAAGCAGGTCGAAATCTGAGTAGCGTTTGACGTAGAAGTCGACTTCCACTTCGCTGCTCTCTGTCATGGTTAATTCCCCCCAAGCCCTGCAACAGTAGCGGAAGTCGAGACACGACTGCGATACAGCTCTTTCAGCCCGGTCAGGGAATCGACGTTGAGGCCTGGTTCATGCGAGTCGATGTAAACCTCACCGCCCTCAACCTCAAGGATCGAGACCGGCAGTTCATCCACGCTGAAGCCCATGGAGAGAGACCTCAGCTTTTGCATCTTCCAGCCATCGCCTTTGTTCATCCATGCGGGTGTGACGGCTTGGACTTCCCGAACAACCAGGCTCTCATCTTGAGCCAACAGCAGCTCAACGAGCCGAGCCTCATCGTTGAGCATCTCCTCATAATTCCTGAATTGGCCTTCATGGAGACGCTGAACGCTCACGTGGTACCAGTGGGTAGCGAGAGCTCGGGAAACGCCATGCCAATGCATCAGCCCGTCGCCGAACATACCGGGGATGCCTGCCATGTCAGCTTGGTGAGAACGGAACATATCTTGATCTCTGAAACAGTCGAGTCGTCACAAGCGGGGGCCGCGACACCTAGAAGATTGAGAAGATGCCTTGCAGCGAAGACGACTTGCGTTGTCCTGGCCCTTTGAGCACGTAGACGGTGTTTCTAGTCTCGAAGAGGTAGCCTTCATTGAAGGTTCTAGCGATTGTCGACCGCACCCAATCGCCAGGCTCGAAACGGCGCTGTTCGTCATGCACGACCTTGTGGGCAAACAAGAACATGGGCTGACATCCTGCCGCAGATACCTTGGCCTGCTCATCTTCCGTGAGGATGGCATCCAAGATCACCCACTCCTCGACAACGCAAAGAGGCATCCACTTGAAGTGTTCTCGAGCTGCGAGGAGCAAGTCATCGAGTGGCAGTTCAGAGCCCACCAGATCAATGCCTCCCTCCCCCATCAGACCGTCGCTGAACGGGTCATCCATCAAGCACATCCCCGGTTCTATTTCCCATAAATTGCTGGCTAAGCCGCGCGACCGCCAAAACAACAACTATAGACGTTTGTTTGGCGGCAGGCAAACGGGGCATACCTCTTGGTTTTTGGGGATTCGTAATGTCGCTCCGTCAGTCCTTCGCGGCAGCGCTACAGGTACTGCGCCTGCGCAAAGGGATATCTCAGCCCGCGATGGCCAAGCACGTGGATCAGCGGACTGTTAGTAACCTGGAGTTGGCCAAGAGCTCTGTGACCTTGGATACGGGCTATAAGCTCGCCGCAGGACTAGAGATTGAGGCAGTGACCTTGGTCGCTCTCACCATTGCTTCGCACCACCAACGGACGGCTCGAGAAATACTTCTCGCTTCCCTCGCTGAGATAGAGGCGCTGGATCTCGCTGATGCCGCTGTCCCTGCCGAGCCGGAACGGCTGACTCCTCTGAACATTTCAGGAGCAAGGGAAAAGCTGGAAGCAGTCCAAGAGCTGAAGGCAAAAGGACTCACCCAAGCTGAGGCTGCAAGGCAACTGGGCATGCCTGAGTCGACGTTGCGTCGGTTGTGGCACCAAGCATCAAAGGGCTGATGTTCAGAGCAGCATAGGAGAAGCCACCGCTCTTAGTGCCTACCCTAGCTACAGAGATGCAAGTGTAATACAACTGCGAGGTGAGGAAGCCGGGATGGGAACTGCGAATGGCCGTCTTAGTGGGTTGCTTATTTTCAAGCCAAGCGACCGCCATTTGTGAAGGGTGGTGGCAGGCCCATAGGTGCTTTACTCCCGCTAGTCTAGACCTGTTCATTACCACCTTAAACAGTCGACACGCTCCTGCCGGGGCATTACTTATTTACAACAGCCTCACTTTACCACTTTGAGCTGCCTGAGCCGATTATTTTCTTCTGTCAAAATTTTTATGCGGGTTTCATTCCGCTGCCTCATGACATCAAGATTTTCGAGATCTCGCTTCATATCAATTACACGATGAAACCAATGCCCAGCCTTCCGACGAGCAATCTCCAACTGACTTTCTAGATGTGCAATACGATCCTTATCAGACTTTTCAAGATTAGCACTAACAACCGCACCGACCGCCCTTTCCCGCTTGATCCTTTCGAGCTCTGAAAGCGGCCACCCTAGCCCCCCCTCAATCAGACTGTTATCCTTAGATCGGTTTCGTATGGTATTTCGGTGAACCTTCGCTTGCTTAGCTAGACTGGATTGCGTAGCAGGAAGTTTGGCATCCTTCTCGATCTGCGCTAAAGCAGCTGTGATTGCCAAAGTCACCAATTCGAAGTCTTCAGAGTTCTTTGAATCAAATGCTGACATGAAGTTAACCCACAGTAAGCGACGCGATTACACCGTTGGCTTCTGCAACAGCTGCTTCAAACTGTTCTTTACCATAGAAAAACCGAGGATCATTCAGCATTTCCATATTGTGATCTCTCACAGCCTTCCATCCAGGAATATGCTCATCAGTAATCACCGCATTTTTGCATTGGTTTGGATTACACCGCAACTGACCTATACATGGCGCACCTTCTGATCCGCCTGGATCATCTTTCCGGCCTGAACAATAGCCAAGTGCAGTATTCGCAAAAACCGCGTCAGTCAGCCTGCCCAGTTCACCCATAATCTCAGGCTTTGTAAAACCAGCCCCCATCATTCCTTCGAAATAATCCTGCCTCCTCTGGGCGAATTCACGAGCGCCGCCTCCTGAGACAACCGATTTAGGGGAGAAGATTTTCTCAACCTTCTGCTTCTTAAATTCCGACAGGAAGAAACCTGCCATTTGAGACTGAAGTAACGCAGCACTGTTACCATAAACCATAGTAGCCTCTGATGGCAGACTTAGCGCTTGATCATACACATGTTTCAACTGATAACTAATATACGGCATACCTAGGTTTGCTTTGATCATTTGCCGCGTAAGTGAATGCTTAAATTGATGGGAGTTAAAAACCCAACCCGCGAACGTCTCACCACGATCAATTTTAGTGAAATACTTCTTCATGGCAACATGAAAACCTGAATATGAGTAACCTTTCTTCCCTTCTGCCCCATTGTCCATATCAGCCCCTGTCATCAGATTATTTTGTGAAAACAGGTAGCTACTACCTTTAATAGGCGCGAGCGCCTCTAATGCCTCAACCGCATCAATAACTGCATCAATAGCCACCCAGCTTTCATCACTCAAATCTGCAGCAGACTTAGTCTTAAATACTTTTCCAGTGACCACATTATAACCATCAGCTTTGCTCCGACACCCCATTCTCAAACTCGTGAGCTCTGAAAAGCGACCACCAGTATATAAACCGACAACACATTGCGAGGCCATATTAACCTCTTGCAAATAACCGGCAATCTCACCGATTGAAGTACCATGACGCCTCAATCTCTTTTCAATATAGCTTTTTCGACCACCACCGGCATAAGCAGCACGATATTCCACATACTGTCCGAACAGGTACTTCATGTCGTGATTTGCGATTGCATCACTAGGTGCGTATTCGTATACGTCCTCATTCAGTAGCGGCAACCCCATTCGAAGTAAAAAATCTTTCACTCGCGCCAATGACGAATAACTAGCCTCAGCAAATTGCTCGTCAGTCAACCATCGTACTTCCCTCCCATCACCCGTATCCTCAGGGACTACGTCTTGCTTGGGTTTAGATAGAATCTCCTTGATACGAAGATTCGTTTTGGCGTCAAATTTCATGACCCCACCAATTATTTGACCAGCGGCAGCACTAAAGACCAGGTTCAAAACTGGCTTGAGCTCACTCCGATTCCCACCATAACCAATAAGAGCAGACTCGACATCCGCCTCTGTGATATCAGCCAGAGAAACATCCAAAGAAAGGATATCATTTGCAACCAAAAACTTTTCCAGCAGCCTAAGGATTACTTTTGCCCGAGGAACAACTGTTTGTGCCTTCAAGTTCCTTTTCCCACGAAACCATGATGGGATTTTGAGGTAATATAAAAATATTGCCTGCAACTCGGCAACAATCCTAGGACTGATTTGACGCTCACCCCAATTTATCCTCAACCGTGTCGCATCAATAGAACGCGCTCGTTCTTTGGTATCCGCTACAAAATCCCAGACAAGATCTCCGACTAACGAGACCGACGAAACCCTGATATTTGCGACGAGCTCGCAACAAGCTCCCTTCTTGGCCTCATCAAGTAGAAATTGTACTTCAGCCTCTTTCATGTTTCCCCCTCACCAAGAAAGGATCCGTGTAAACTTCGAGATTTTTAGACTGCTGATTTGCCATGCAAAGAACCTCTTCAGAAAAAGTCACTGTTCTCCCCTAGAATTCCATCCAGAACACTAAGATTCTGGATGAGTACAGCGCGATGCGTTGTAGCACCTGCACCATTTTCTAATGCAAACTTATAACCCCGCTGCATTGCAAATAGTCTAGGCAAGTGCTCTTCCAAAATGACAACCTTCGAACATCTCAAGCACATATTGAAATTTGTGCATGCCTGCCCTTCTACCCACCCTGTTGCCTTCTTAATTCGGGCTGGCGGGTTATACACATCGAGACAAAGCGCTGTTGCAGTAGAAAAAATAATTGCCGGATTATTAGTTTTCTTCATTGCAATTTCTTTGGGATGCCTAATTTGCTCCTCCCTATTCTTTCGAATATTAGAAAGGCACTTGTGGAGCTCTCGCCTAGCTTTCGGAGCAAAATTATGCGCAGCAATGTATCTCATTGTAGTAACAACATCGCTATGTCCAAGAATCGCTTGAATTACGGAAATGTCTACTCCCGCCCCCAAAAGCCTGGACACTAATGATGGCCGCAACCGGGAGATGTTAATTTCAAGAGCCTCACCATGATCATCTCGCAAGCCATATTTATCAACCATATATCGGCACCATTCAAACATATACCTATTAGGCTGGAGCAAGTTTCTTACCTGCCCCGATGCAGGCCCATGTGTAGGCATATAAATGAACAGGTAGTCTTCTTCACCATCAACAACCTCAGGTCGAATAGACCCTGTGATATCAAGAACTCGATTCCAGATTTCTTCAATTTTACTAGACTGCTTAACCTCAAGAGGCATGACATCTTGCTTTTCAGCACTGACTTTATCTAAATTACCGGTCAAGAGACCCTCATGCAGATCTGTATCACCCTGCCCCCTACCTTTCCAGTAATAGATACAAGGCTTACCGGTTAGAGGATGAGATTTGATGTAGTCAGTTGTCTTAAGAGATTGCGCAGGGGTTGCATTTAAGCCTGTCCAAGTTACAAGCTTGAATAAAAAAGGCATAATCACATAAGCATCAAGCCCCATAATCACACCCCATCGAAGGAAGAGAACTCTTGTTCCGCCATGTTTCTTTGCAGCCATGTAGAATTTCTTTTGAGCATGACTCATGGTTTTAGAGTAAACAAAAGGCTCACAGTCAAGCTTATTCTCGAACCACCATTTCAAATTGTTTTCATCATCGCTCCATCCTGGAGCAAAACGAGTACCGACAAAATCCGGGGGCCGTCCACATCCGGTAGGTATGTATCCCGACATAAGCTTGCTTTCGACAAAGGTGATTTCTTCATCGAGCGCCCTATCGAAACTCTGAAACTCGCTCTCTGAGAACGAATTCCGCGTCGAAGTTTCCCGGAAGGTAGGATCAAGGACTACATCCAAAAAGCTCCGGTAATCATAAAATGAATTCACGACTGCATATGAGAGAACTCCGCGCACAGCGGATAAAACTGTCGCCCGGTATGACGAAGAGTAGGGCTGAAAATCCATGTGGTTTTTGAGATGAACCAAAAAGTATTGGTCTATCTCCTGCCCTACGCGTATCACTTTGCCTGCAAATCTGACATCGGAAGCTAGAAAGTTTATGACTAGACTTTTCGCCCCCTTGTACGTTGATTTAGTAGCTGGAACAGTGTACCTAGCTATACTTGCATCGAAGATTGCGTGAACTTCAGCCAAAGGATTATCTTGAGTTGCAATAGGCAGGCTATGTTCAAATACAGAGTAGGTCACGGCTCATTTTTTCTCTTTGCTACGCGACAGATAGGTCGCTTGATAAATTTTGCTGGCCTCAATATATCTCGGCTTTACGTACTTAACGCCTAGCTCATCAACAAACAGCATAGGAGAAACGCCTGCATAAATATTGGTCGTGGACAAAAACTCATGACCTAACTGCTCCTTAATTAATATCAACTTTTGAACGTGATCATCACCAAGCTCTCCAGTTAGGAAAGTGAGAGCCGTACCATGCCTCAATCGGTGAGGACTCACTGTTCTTGGTTTAAATCCAACTCTTTTGGCAGTGTCGGCTATGAGCTTCTGAATTCCCTTGACGGTGATCGGTTTTCCAAAAGAATTCAAAAACGCAGGCTTAGCATCCTTACAATACGCAAACCGATAACGGGAAGAACTATGGTACTTCTTGATTCTAGAATACATCGCACGAGTAATTATTACAGTTCGTTCCTTTGGAACTCCCGCGCGCCCTTTACTTCCTCGCACCGTAAGAGGAAGGTAAGCCAATTCAGCTGGCAACCCTTCTAACTCATCTATGTCATCCTTAGTAATCCTTATTAATTCTGATACACGCAGACCCAGATCATATAATGTGTGGACGGCGCATCGGTGCGATTCCCAATACATCCCTTCAAGTAACTTACAGACTTGCTCTTGAGTGACATACCTTGGCCTTTTCCTTTTCGGTTTCGGCGTGTCTAGCCCTGTATTTTCGAAGCCACTACTTTTCCTAACTCGACCACCTTCGCTCGACGCGAGCCAGACAAACAGCCCCTTTATAATTGTTTCCCGCAGCCTAATATAGGCAGCTTCGAGCCCTTGACCTTTAAGCAAGACCAAATATGCACTTATTACAGTGCGAGAAATACCGCACAAAATATCATCAACAGTATACCCCTGATAAACACCTAAACCCTCAAGATGCTCACAAAAGCCCTTGATATGATCGGCATATAAAAGGATTACCGGAAGTGGATGCTTATTAGTTTCAGCCTTAGCCTTTAAATAAGAACTTGGTAGCTCTGCAATACTTCCATCTTTGGAAAACAGCACTGGACATAACTTTAACTTACCTTGCGTTCTGATATTAACAATCTTCATGGCGCAAACGATAAAGATTAGCCTACGCCATCGCAAGAAATAATTCACCTAACTTTAGAACATTTTCTTACTGACACAACAATAAATATAACCAGCAATTTTAATTTAATTATTGATTAATTATTCATATATTGCCCAAGGCAAATAAAAGACAAGTAATCAGCGCAACGAGGGGTCGCTTCCAAGCAGTTGGTAGATGGATAACAGCCATCAAGCATGGTGCTCTCGCAAAATCGCACCAAGCGCAGGATAGGAAGGGATTTGGAGTGTGTTGCTTCGAGCTGCCTCTTAACACGCCAGCAGATTTGAGCATCGAGCCTTGCCCTAGCTATAGCAGCGGAGCATTGGAAAGGCGGTGAGGGATGGCCTCCGTGTGGAACGGGGGAGCTGCTTAAAAGGTAGGGAAGGAAGCCGTATTGTGCACTTTAGGATGGTAGACAAAAAGGATGAAGTCGGTACGCACAGCCCCCTTGATCTTGGCTTTCTCATACGCCACCAGGTCGACATTGGCATCGGCCACAGCCTGTTTGCGCGCAGCCTTTTGCGCCTCGTCGTCTTCTTTGCTGTGCAAGAACTTGTGCGCCAGCTTCTCGAAGCCCTCGAAGCACAGATACGCGCCGCCCAGCATCAGCAAGGGCGTGACCGCCCAAGGGATGAAAGCGCTGATCAGCAGGGCCGCCGGTACCAGAATGGCCTTGTTCATCAACGAACCCTTGGCCACCGCCCACACCACCGGCAGTTCACGATCGGCCCGCACACCCGTCACCTGCTGGGCATTGAGCGCCAGGTCATCGCCCAGCACGCCTGCGGTTTTTTTTGCTGCCACTTTGGTCATCAGCGAAACATCGTCCAGCAACGTGGCGATATCGTCGATCAGTACCAGTAGACTGCTTCCTGCCATGTTTGCCTGCATCCGAATGAGTAAATGCCCAGAATTCTAGCCCAAAGCCGCTGCCTTGAGCGCCCGTCGGGCCCGGTGCTACCATGCCCGATCCCTCTTAGAGGTGGCCAGACACGAGGAAGATCCCTGACCATGAGCACCATTCGCGAGCGCAACAAGGAATTGATCCTGCGCGCAGCCAGCGAGGAATTCGCCGACAAGGGCTTCGCGGCCACCAAGACCAGCGATATTGCGGCCAAGGCCGGCTTGCCCAAGCCGAACGTGTATTACTATTTCAAGTCCAAGGACAACCTCTACCGCGAGGTGCTGGAAAGCATCATCGCGCCGATCATGCAGGCGTCCACGCCGTTCAATGCCGACGGTGACCCGAAAGAAGTGCTGAGCGCCTACATTCGCTCGAAAATCCGCATTTCCCGCGACTTGCCCCATGCTTCCAAGGTATTTGCCAGCGAGATCATGCACGGTGCCCCGCACCTGTCACCGAACCAGGTGGCGCAGTTGAACGAGCAGGCCCGGCACAACATCGAGTGCATCCAGCGCTGGATCGACAACGGGCAGATCGCCCATGTAGACGCGCACCACCTGATGTTCAGCATCTGGGCGGCCACCCAGACCTATGCCGATTTCGACTGGCAGATTTCTGCGGTGACCGGCAAGGCCAAGCTGGCCGACAGCGACTATGACGCAGCAGCCGAGACCATCATCCGCATGGTGCTCAAGGGCTGTGAGCCCGAGCTGGCCTGACAGGGCCAGTGGGGCTGCTTTGCAGCCCTTTCGCGACACAAGGCCGCTCCTACAGGGTTACGCGA
>JAADDH010000013.1 GCA_013154035.1 Candidatus Iainarchaeum sp.
GTGGCGGCGGAGGGACTGGACGAAACCTGGCTGGGCAAGAGAATAACGGAGGAAAATGTGGACGAGCTCATTGCACTCGCCGAGGAGCATTCGTTCAACCCCGCGGGCGAAGGGGGCGAGTACGAGACCTTCGTGGTTAAAACCCCGCTCTACGAGCTGAGCGTGTCCGGCAAGGCTGAAGGCAAGCGTTTCATAATCGAGGAGGTGAATATCCTTGATTCAGATTAAAAATGTGCGGTTCTTCTACGACGGTCAGAGGATTGCGGAGAACGTAGATGTTGTTATCGACGACGAGGATAATGCGCGCGTCGGTCAGGACAAGACAGATCTGGTCGTTGACGGATCGGGAAAGATACTCATGCCCGCCTTCTTCAACGCACACACGCACCTTCCCATGATCATCATGCGCGGGAACCATGAGGACCAGTACTTCCACGACTGGCTGGCGGGTGTCTGGAAGGTAGAGGAAAAAATCACGCCTGAGATCGTCTATCATGCTTCTGTCGTTTCAATCGCCGAAAACCTGCGAGGCGGCGTTACTTCAGCCATATCCATGTACTTCTTCTACGAGGAGACGGCACGTGCGGTGGACGAGTTCCGACTACCCTACTACATCGGGCCCGTCTTCGTTGATGACCACAAGATGGGCGATCGCGTTTCCTCCGCCGAATCCTTCTTCCGAAGGCGGTGGAACTACGTTGTCCCCACGATCTTCTCCCACGCGCCCTACACCTGCTCCCCAGAAACGCTGGAAACGGTTGCCGAACTGAAGGAGAAATACGATGTCCCCCACCAGATCCACGTTTCCGAGACGCGCGAGGAAGTGGTAGATATAAAGCGGAAGTATGGGCTCTATCCAGCCGAATATGTGGATAGGCACGTTCCTCTGGACGAAAAAACGACCCTCGTTCACGGTGGTTGGCTGACGAATGGCGAACTGGATCTTATCGCTAGAAAGGGTGCCGCTCTCGTCCACTGTCCGGTATCCAACGCAAAACTAGCTACCCATGGCTTCTTCCCCTGGCGCGAGGCGCAAGAGCGGGGCATTAAGATCCTTCTTGGCACGGATTCCCAGGTGAGCAACAACACGCAGGACATGTTCATGGAGATGCGCATGGCTGCCCTCACTGCCAAGAACAGATACTGGGATGCGACGGTTGCCCCGGTTCAGGAGGTGCTCTCGGCGGCGAGAGGTCCCGGCTGGATGTTAGTAGATATTTCAGGCCTGCGCTTCTTCCCTGCGACCAAAAACAACATTCTGGCGAACCTGGTCTTCAACGGACACTCCGATCTTGTTACTCATGTGATTCTGGACGGAAGAGTACGTTATCCATTTGACGAAAAAAAGGAGAAAATGCTGGATCGGTCCAAGGAGTTCCTGCTGGGTAAACTCACGGATCTTTACGATATCTGATCATTCTTCAATTCTTCGAGATGTTCCTCAATGGCTTTCCTCATTGCGCGCATGTATATGCTCCTAATTCTGCTCGCAAAACTGCCGGGGATCTCCTTCTTCTGTAATGCCTTCAGTGCAAGATATGTTTTCACGACCTCTTCTGGCGGAGCGTTCTTTATGTGATATTTGAAGCGTTCTGGCGCTTCTTCCCTTAGCCACATTTCCCATGCAGGCGTATATCTTTTGAGAAATGCTGCAGCAATACTCCCGGCGCTCGATCCCATTATTGCGAGGTATTCTGGTCGAATTCGCCCGATCTTGTCCATCTGTATCGCAGCCATTGACATACTCAGGCTTCCCCATCTTATGATGTGCTTAGGGAATGGATCCTCTTCCTTGTCCCACTCTGCCTCGCTCTCGGTGCGTTTCATGTTCATAACGGCCTCTTTGGCCCTCTCCTTGTAAGATTTCCCATATGCGTACCTGTCTCCGAACCAGTCAAGCCCGAAGTTCCAGAGAACATCGCTTGCATGCTTGAGCAGTTCCCTCTCGTCGTATTTTTTGGCAATCTCCTTGAGATCTATGCCCTTCTTCTTTGCATACTTCCTAATCGCGAGATCGAGGGCAAGTTCGTGGCGGTCTGGTACCATCTTTCTCGGCTTCCACGATGCGCGCCGTGCCTTGCCTTCCACCTTCTTGGCACCCTGCTTCCCAATTTCGAAACCCGACTTCAGTTTTTCCTTGACTACCACATCTCAATATGCGTTTCTGCAAATGAATACGTGCTTCCTGCGATGGGTTTTAACACCGTTTTATTCCTTTTCCATCATGGTACTCACGGTTCGCGAGGACATAAAGAGGGCGCTTGAGGACGCGGGTTACCGCATATACAACCATTCTGGCGTGGAAATCTGCACATGGACGAAGAAGGCGCTTACGGAGGGCGAGTTCTGCTACAAGAACAAGTTTTATGGCATTGACACGCACCGATGCATGCAGATCAGCCAGGCCGTGGCATGGTGCACTAATCGTTGCATCTACTGCTGGCGCGCCAATGAGGACTTCATGCCTGGCGCGAATATGCTGCCGAAGGATGAAGTGGATCCTCCCGGTGAGATCCTTGAGCGACTGAGGGAGCTGCGGGCAAAGCTCCTTTCTGGCTTCGGCGGCAATCCAAAGGTGGATCCAAAGATGTACGAGGAGGCACTCCTCCCTAACCACGTGACATTCTCGCTAATGGGAGAACCGCTTCTCTACCCCTACGTGCCGGAGAGCATCCAGTATTTGCGCAAGAACTGGCCGTGGATAAAGAGCATATTCATCGTTTCCAACGGTCAGGTGCCCGAAGAGGTCCAGCGCATGAAGGAGATGAACGTCTGGCCAACTCAGTTCTATATCTCCTTTACCTCGCCGAATTCCGAGATTTACAGAAAGGTATCGCACCCCATATATCCGGACTACTGGGAACGCTTCCTCAGAACGCTGGACATCCTCTCTGACGCCCCCGTGCGGAAGGTGGCGAGGATCACGCTAATCCGTGGCTACAACGACTGCTGCTACGATGAGTGGGCGGATCTCATCAACCGCTTCAACCCGCATTTCGTCGAGGTAAAGGCGTACATGTACATTGGCCGTTCTCGCCAGCGTTTAAGTGAGGAGAATATGCCAACGCATCAGTATATCAAAGAGTGGGCTCGCGGTCTTGAGGAGCATTTGGACGGCTTTGAATACATGGACGAGCACGTGGCGAGCAGGATCGTCGTTCTGAAGAATAAGAGGAATGGAATGGACATAGATCCGATCATTCGTGGGTCGATACCGAATCTAGAATCTCGTAGTACGTGATGTTGCGGATGTGCATGATTGCAATGGCGTCTGCTGCGGCGAATAGCAGTCCGGCGGCTGTTGGTAGGATGGCCACGTAGATTATGTAGAATACTGTAAAGGCTATGCCAACTGCGAAGAGCGTTATGTATTTTCTGCGGCCGATGGTGTGCGCCTCCTTTACGGCTGTTTCCCACCCCTTTTGTGCGGCAATGTATGGTGCGAGGCTTAGCAACACGGTTGTTAGGTATGCACATATGAATACAATTAGCCCTACGTCTGCCGCCCACTCAGTCCCGGTTGATATTGAGTATACTGCTGCGGCGACGAGCGCGAGGGTTCCAACAATCATAGGCACCATTGTGAAGACTACACCTATTCCTATGTCTGCCCAGGACTGCCGCACGTTGCCAATAATTTGCTCTATCGATGTTTGTTTTTCCTCAGATGTGTTCTTCGTAATTGCTGCGCCGAGAAGTAAGTATGTGATTATAAGCACAGTTGTGCCAACGCTCCCAGCGATCTCTCTGCTTATCGGCGCTATTACCATGTATGCTACACTGGCTATTGCAATTGCTACTGCGTACGTTGCAAGTCCTGCTACTGCCAATGTTCCAGCGTTCTTCCACCAAGCCCTTGCGGCTTTAATTATCATTGAATCACCGTGAGTGGTACCGTTTTTTCACTCTCCTGAATCACGTAATCGTAGTTCTCCTCGTGCTCCATTCCCACTACTCGCAATTCGTACCTGCCGGGTGTTGTTGTGGGCCTTGCAAATATTGTGAACACAATTGTCTTGGATTCCCCTGGCTTTAGCGTCCCAATTCGTCTCTCATCTCTGTGTACGAATCCGCCAGTGTTTAGTGCGAGCTCGTGAGGTGTTTCTACGGTTACAGATACAAGCCGTGGTTCTGAGGACTTGTTTGTTACGGTGACTTCAAGCGTTACGCGCCCGGACTCATGGAGAACAAGCTTGTATGGGCTAATCAGTGTTCTGATACTAAGCATACAGTAAATACGTCGTTCTGCTATAAAACAGAATCGGAGTGAGTGGGAACCCCGAGGGTGTGGTCCACACCCTCGGGAGCCTCGAGAGGTGTGAGGCGCATGATCAAAGCCTCGCCACGGCCGCTTCCACGACGATATTTCGCCTGCCCTCACGCCGCACCGCGCGCCGATAGCACTCAGGGCACATTCGAATGCCCCTATGGGTCACTGCCAGGTCGCTGCGTATTATCTTGCCGCAGACCTCACATCTCGTTGCTTCCTCTGGGCGAAGAGGAACCTGGGTGATTTCGCACCTGAGCATATCCATTTCCCGGTCGTCCTCCTCGCCTCCATCGCCCCGTCTGTATAACACGAAGGTTATTTATATATCTTTCGCAAGCATTCTTTTTCTATAACAAAATAAGGAGTTTGGGGTGTCGATTATGTATAAACGCTATGGAATGAAGCATCCGGAGGGGAGATTGGTTCGTAGCGAGTGGACAATCCGTTTGATGGATCTTCCCCCAGAGATGTTGTCTCGTAAGCGCCAGTTGCTTCGGTGGGTGGCAATATCGCTTGGATTAATTACGCCAGGCGACGAGCGAGCCGGAATTATTGATGTGCTTGATGCCATGTTTCACTATGTTTTCTCTAAGGATGTTGAGCCCACCGCGGATGATATTCTGTTCTACGTGAATATGCGCAGGAAGGAGCGGGGCGAGAAGCCAGTGGTTCTCGAAGCGGTTCGCTACCACCTTCGCAGACTTGAGGGTATGGGCATAGTTGAGAGAACGAAGGGGCGTGGCGGGACGTATCGCTTCACACGCGCGCTCGATTCGTCTCCCTCTGACCCAGCGGCATTCGTTGATTCCGTGTTTGCCCAGGTTTCTCAGTCACGCGCTGTTATTCGGCGTGCCGTGGGCGCTCTTGCGAGTTTGTATAAGTAGCCCCGTCGCGCCGAGTGCTGCGCAGAACATTCCGGCCGCTGCGGGCCCACTACATCCGATTAATGGGCTAATTGCTACGAGCGTTGCCGGAAGTGTTAGTCCCCGCGTCCATTTTCCTCTAATTTCGTCCAGTGTCGCCACAATCGCCACGATTATTGCTGGCAGTATGTATATGTGTTCGTTCATGAGCACGTATGCGGTAAGATACGTTGCTACCCCGAGCGCCACGCTTGTTTGCCCCCTCCCCCGTATTGGCAGTTTTCCTGCTGCGATGCCTACTGCGACGGTGGCCACGCTCGGATTGGTTGACGCGCCTCCGAGAATTGCGCCTGCGATTACCGCTGCAGATCTGGAAATTGCTCCATTTTCTGCTGTCGCTGCAATGCCTGCGAGCAGACCGGATATGCCTGCTGCGATAACGACCCACAGCATCATTCGTTCACCACGGTTGCTCGCCCGTTTACGTCGAGGACAATGTTTGTGTTTCCTGGCCGAATTGCCCGCATGGCTGTGGTTATGTGGTCTACTGGTTTCATCGGGTTGCTTGCCGTGACGATCACGCTGATCTCCGGGTGAACAAGCAGTGTTTCGGCGATTGCTCCCAGAATCTCGCGGGTACTGCCGTACTCTATGTTTATTGCGGCAAAAATGCTGGTGCCGTCCTTCCACGCACAGTCTATATGTGCGGCACTCTGCCTGTAGTTTTTCACGCTTTTGAACCCGAGATCGTCCCCCATCTTGCAGAAGTATTCCTTCACCGCATCGCGGTCGAACGGGTTTTGCACGGCCGATCTAAGCGCACGTAGATCTGCAATGCTTCGTGCTACGGGATCCATACTTTTAATCGGTGCTGAGTTATTATAATATGCCCTACTTTTCCGACGAAGATGGCGAGTGGATGGTTCGTGCCGCTCGCCGCGTTCTTGAGGAGTATCTTATTCGTGGCCGCCGTGTTGTGCCCGAACCTCCTACGGGGAAGCTTTCTCGCGAGTTTGGCGTGTTCACAACGCTTAAGACATACCCGTCCGGGGATCTACGCGGTTGCATTGGCTACCCGTATCCTATAAAGCCTCTTAACGTCGCCCTAGCAGAAACTGCAATTCTCGCTACCACTGAAGATCCTCGTTTTCCTCCAGTCTCGCCCGATGAGCTTGACTCTCTCATAGTGGAGGTTTCTGCCCTTACTCCGCCCCAACGTCTTGATGTGCCAAAGGGTGAGGTGCCGGAGCACATCGTTGTGGGCAAGCACGGGCTAATCATCCGTAACGGTGCCTATTCTGGCCTGCTCCTCCCCCAGGTTCCCATAGAGGAGGGTTGGGATGTGGGTGAGTTTCTTGCATATGCCTCACTAAAGGCAGGACTGCCGCCGGATGCCTGGACCTGGCCGAATACTGAGATATATACGTTTACTGCAGAGGTATTTGCCGAAACCGAGCCGAATGGACAAGTTAGGAGGGTGATGTGATGGAGTGGAAGCATATTCATGGCATCGTTCTGTTCATCCTGGTATTTTTCCTTGTGGATCTATTGCTCGATGTATTGGCACTTTTTGGATTTACTGGGTTCTTCATGACTGTTTCCAAAGAAGCTGGCAGGATCGTCGTTCACGGCAGTGACGTTCTTGTATTCCTGCTTTCTGTGCCCATTGCCCTCGCGTTGCACATTCTCTGGTATCGTGGCCGCTGGAGTTGGTTTAGCCAGCGCTCAGAGATCCATAGAAATGTATTCTATGTGTTCTTGGTGCTGTATCTCGTTCTGTTTTTTGCCTTACTCTATGCTGGGGCGGGGGCCTGCCATGCCTCTTGCTCTTCAGGTCCTGTAAGCAGTTGTACTGTGGATTATGGTCCGTTTGGTGTTAATGTCGTGTATTCGTGCAGGACACCGACGCTCAATCCATAATTAGCGTTGTTGTGGTTGCGGGCTCCCCATCTACCGTTATTTTTGCTGTTGCCGCCGCTTCGCTGAGTGTTCCGCATACGCTAACCGTTTTTTCGCCATTCGCGTAAACGGATATCTTTTGTGGATTGCCACTTACTCCGTTCCCCTGGATGTTTATCAGCACAATTTTCTGGCGGTTTGTGGTATTTTTCAAGGTTAGATTAATGCAGAAGTTTGGTTTTACTATGTGGACCGCAGACGTAGTTACGTTAATTCCGTTGGCGGTGCCACTGTTTTCCACCTTGCTTAACTGGGAGGATACTGTTTCAAGCGCCTTGGACAGCGTTTTCACACTGGATTCGAGGTATTGCAGGCGAGCGTAAAGTTCGCTATTTTGGGAGATCTGCGCCTGGAGCGCTTTGCTTGTCATGCTGTATTTCTCCTGAATGTCTTGAAGCTTGCTTGTGCAGTTAGTGCTCTGCATACTGCTTCCGAGTATGTAGAATACGGGGGCAGAGAGAATTACCCCCACGGCGAACGCCAGCCATATTTTTTTCCAGGGAGTCTCTTCACTGCCCTCCACTGGGTACCGCCTCGCCAGCCCCTTGTTCCTGGGGAGCTTCCTCCTCTCCTACGGGGATTTCAACGGTTCTAACTCCTCCGTCCGGAGTTTTGTACACGATCGTAATTGTTCCCACTGCTTCCTGCGCGTCCGCCAGCTGCTGCAGCCATTCCAGCTGACTCTTCTTCATCACAGTTATCATGCCCTTGAATATGGCGTCAATAGGCTCAAACCCCGCGGATTTCAGTGCTTCCAGCGTTTTTATCACTTCTTCTTCGGCCTTCATGCAATCACCATAAAATACTAGTTCCACGGCTTTAAACGTTGTTCCCCATATTCCTACGTGGATGCGATTTCTCTGCTAGCGCGGAAGCTCGGCGAGAAGGTTCGTAAATGGGACGACATTGCCGTTGTTAGTCACTACGATGCCGACGGCATCACCTCTGCCGCCATTCTCGTCTCGGCTCTAGAATCCATCGGGAAGGATGTTCGCTTCATCAATGTGAAGCAGTTATACTCCGACCAGATTGAAGAGATAAAGGACTTGGGCTCCGCATTTATATTCTCAGATCTGGGGATTGGCCAGATTTCCGCCCTGCTTGACAGTATGCGCGCCCCATTCATCGTTTTGGATCACCACGAGATCCCACCTGGCAAGGAATATCCTTATCTCCTTCACCCCCATCTCTTTGGGCTGGATGGCAGCAAGGAGCTCAGCGGCGCGGGAGTTTCATACATTTTTGCCCGCGAGCTGTCGGGACGCCGGGATCTGTCAGCCCTGGCGGTGGTCGGCGCCGTCGGAGATGTGCAGCTGGTTGGCGGTGCCCTTGTTGGTTACAATCGCAAGATTCTTTCCGAGGCGATTGAGGCGGGCAAAATATTCGCATTTAGGGATTTGGCGCTATATGGGAGGGTTTCCCGCCCACTCCCTTATATGTTCGTGTACTCCACGGATCCCATTCTTCCTGGGCTGACGGCCAACGAGTCTGCTGTGTATGACTTCTTGGACTCGTTAGGCATACGCTACCGCGACGACTCTGGGCATCTTCTCCCCTATGTTGATCTCACACCGGAGGATCGCCGTTCTTTGTTCACTGGCCTTTCCCTTTATCTGCTCAACAGAGGCTGGGATACGGATAAGCTTTCCAGACTCATCGGGGAGGTGTATGAGCTAAGCGATGAAGATGCGCACTCTCCACTCCGCGATGTCCGCGAGTATGCCACGCTACTCAATGCCTGTGGGCGGCATGGAGAACCGGAAGTCGGCGTTCACGTGGCCATGGGGGATCGGGGCAAATACTATGAGGAGGCAATATCTCTGCTGCGGCGCCATCGTGAGGCACTAAGGATGGGTGTTGATTATGTCGTCAGCAATGGGCTCACACCGTTGTCCGCAATTCAGTACTTCCACGCCCAGGATGTTATCCCTGCTAGCGTCGTAGGCATCGTTGCGGGGATGATTTACAGCTCCGGCATCGCCTCCTTTGACAAGGTCATTGTGGGAATGGCCTATGAAGACGAAGAACACACAAAGGTGTCTGCCCGTGCCACGTCTCGCCTTGTATCTGCCGGCGTTGACCTATCAGTGGCAATGCGCAGGGCAGCCGAACGCGTTGGGGGCGAGGCTGGGGGACACAAGCCCGCCGCAGGCGCTAGGATACCAAGGGGGAGAGAAGAAGAGTTCGTCCAGATGTTGGATCGTCTGATAGCTACTCAGCTTTCCTCTACTTGATCTGCTTGAGCCCATACTCCTCGGCTATTGCTTGGACCATTTCTAGCATCTCATCTTTGACTCCGTGGACCGCATAGTATTCTGGACGCGGTGTGGTGCGCTCTATCGCCTGCCGGAGCATGTGCTCGTCCACGAATGGGAATGCGTACTTCGGAACCATGTGGCCGAAGGCTACCCCTTTCTTCAATGCGATCTTCGTGAATCGCGGTGCGTAGTGTCCTCCGCCCACGCCAATGGCCGTTGGAACGTCCCTTGGCTTAAGTGCCGCTATTGCTGCCTCACCGATAACCGCTGCGGCATCCTCGTTCTCCCATTGCTCTTCCGTGCTACCCACCTCTACGAACATAATGGGAGCATCCAGTGTCGGCCCGTGGTGCGTTACCTCGTAGGATACGGAGAATCCGGGAATCGCCCGTTTCTTTATTTCCTCTAGAGCGGCAAGCATGTGCTGGGCAGGCGCCAGGGAAAGCGTCCTACTCTGCCCACCATACAGCGCGTCGCCCCAGTTCCCGGTGGTGTGCACTGTGAGGGTTGGTTCGCCGCTCTGGGACGAGTGGCGGGAGAGGACGATGTAGAGATCGCTGGGATATTCTTTTGTCAGCCAGTCTGCGTATGTGTGCTCCGTATCTATGACGATCATATCTGCATTTTCGTATTTGAAGACGGGGCGGTTGCGGAACGTTTTGTCCGTCCGTTCAAAGTAGTTTTCAATGAGGTACTCCCCGATCTTAATGGATGCGGGGTCCCGCGTGCACATGACAAAGGTCGGCATAATCCAATTCCGCGCAAACACTTCAAAAGTTTCGCCCATATTCTGCCGTGAAGCGCATATACTGGATCCTTCTGTTTATCGTTGCACTCGCTCTTGCGCACGTTCTGAACAGCTCTTCCCCTTCCGCACAGTCCTGCGACTTGAACACCTTCTCTCCAATCCTTCGCGAGTACTATTCGCTCGTTTCTGACTCCGCACGGGGTGTCTGTCCTCTCCGCGTCCTTGACGTGCCGGCGGGGAAACAACTGCTTTACTCTGTGCACGGGACGCCCGATATGAACGCAGTTGTCCGTGCCCTGCGCTCTGACGGCTATAGAATTACCAAGATCGTCCCTGGCAGGGAGTGGATGGTCATGGCGGATAAGAACGGGCACATTAGCATATACTACGCGCCGGATCGCAATGCCCTCATTGTATTCATTTCTTCCAGAACATCTTCGTCCTGAAATACGTTCTCTCAGCGTCCAATAGCGCTTTCCAGAACTCATCATCGTTTTGGTATGGTACCCGTAGGATCCTCGCAGCGGTCTGCGATCCGATTCCCGGCACTGCCATGGTTATAATCGCTCGCTTCCCGAATTCTCCAACAAGCTCCGCGTTGCGTATGAGCTCCATTATGCGTGTTTGATCCTTCTTGCTCGGCCTCTTCTTCTGCAGGATTTTCCAGGCATCTTCCGGGTCGTGAACTACTGCAACCATTGGGGAGCCGCATCGTATGCACTTGGGCCTATCTGCTACATCTTTTACCTTCCTGCGGAAGTGAGTGCCGCAGGAGGTGCATAGTAGCGTTACTTCCTTCTCCAGAACCCTCTTTTTGAAGAGATCTAGGATCGTATGCTCTGGCGTGTCCGGGTTAACGAGTTCGGGGGCGTTGAGGGCGTGGGATAGTTCGTACTTCCCGACCTTGCTTATCTCTTTCCTCGTTTCCACGCTGTATTTGCCCGCTTCCAGATCGCGCAGAAACCTCTTCACGGCGTCTAGATCCAGCTTTTCGTGCAGTATTTCCTTCCACGCCTCGCGGTGGATGGGTGAGCCTACCAGCGCGTCCAGGAGTTTGCGCACGTTGATTTTTTCCAGCTTTGCATGCTTAGATATGAGCCCGAAGCGGCGGGCCACGTGTATAAACCGCCATTTGAACATATTCGTCTTCGTTATTGCATTTTCAAGCACGAGGTCTGCCAGTTCCGGGTTTATGCTTCGCAAAATTTGGGCGACGCTCTCCGCCCCAAACCCCTCCGATTCAAACTCAAGTATTATCGCGTAGGGGGACGAGAACATGCGTACGGGGAGCCCGTAGCGCCTTGTGATCTCCGCTGCAAGTATGCGCCCCAGCGTGGCGTTGCCTCTTGACCCGAGGGGGACGTGGATCACTACAAAACGCTCACTCTCTTCAATCCGCACTGTGTTCTCACTGGGAGCGTCTCTAAACTGCTCTGCTGCCGCGCTGATATCTGATATGCTTGCAATGTCCGTCACGCTCGCCGTCCCATCCCGCATTCTTCTCCGCTCTGCTGCAACCTCTCGTGCTACCTCTTCTTCCACTGGAATCATTTCACCAATCCATGATGGAATCGCCCCCACCACGCTTTCCGATGGTTCCACGTACACCTTCTGGTCTTCAATGGAGATTACTCGCCACGGCCTGCCCTTTACGACGAACACGGTGCCCGTTCCGAGGTATGTGCTCACGAAATCCTCGTCCAGACTGGCTATGCGGTTGCTGCTCACCACATCAATGACAAGGAACTTCTCGTTATCGGGGATCATGCTCAGATTTCCATAGTAGTACCTCCACGTATCCCTTGTTCGCCGAATACGATCTCCCACTACGCGTAGAAACCGTTCACTCTCCAGCTGTGTTACTACGTCCATGAACTCGCTCTCTTCCAGCGTTTCATACGGCTGGGCACGTTTTACTATTCTGTACGCATCCTCCAGGCGCATTTCCCCCCAGTCCATAAGTATGCCTACGATCTGGTGCGCTAGAACGTCTAGGGCATTGGTTTCCTGTCGCGCCGGTTCAAGCCTTTTCTCTTTTGCCCGCTTTGCTATAATTGCAGCCTCTACGAAGTCGTTCGCGTCAAGAGCGATGATGTAACCAATGGATACGCGATCATACCTGTGTCCCGCCCTGCCCACGCGCTGGATTAGACGGGTCACTTGTCTTGGGGAGCCGTACTGGATGACAGCGTCCACTTCCCCAACATCAATTCCCAATTCCATGCTACTCGTGGCAATGAGGTGCTTTATCTCCCCCCTCTTGAATGTTTCCTCCACATTTAGGCGCACGCTGCGGGAGAGGGACGAGTGGTGAACGTCTGTGCTGTCATGGAACGCGGAGAAGTATAGTGAGAGATGTTCGGCCATGTTGCGCGTGTTTACAAACGTGATTACTTGCTTGTGCTTTTTCAGGATCTCCGACATTGCCTTCAGGCGGATGTACACATCTGGATTCATGCCCATTTCCGCCGCTGCTTTTTTGTCCTCTGCATTTGGCCGCGGATACAGAACGCGCACGGAGTATTCTTTCTTCGCACTCACGTCTATGATCTCTGCAGTTCTTTCGCTGCCTGCGAGAAAGCGTGCCGTGAGTTTGGGCGATCCCACCGTTGCGGATATTCCCACACGCTGAAATGAATGGCCTATCTTTTCTTCCAGCCGTTCCAGCGCGATGGCCAGCTGGTAGCCCCTCTTTTCTCCTACTAGCTCGTGTATCTCGTCAATTATTACAGTCTGTACGTTCTTCAGATGTTCTCCCATTTTCTGGGCGGGTAGTATAGCCTGCAGGGTTTCAGGGGTCGTTATGAGTATGTGTGGTGGTTCGCTGGCCTGTTTGGATCTGCGGTACTGGGATGTGTCTCCGTGGCGCACGTCCACTCTTAGCCCCAGGGCTTCCCCCCACCATTTTATGCGGTCAAGCATGTCGCGATTTAGCGCGCGGAGGGGGGTTATGTATAGGACAGAAATAGGTTCTGCATTGTTGGAGAGGATACGCTCAAGAACCGGGAGCAGAGCAGCCTCTGTTTTTCCAGATCCTGTTGGCGCAACGATTAGGACGTTTTTCCCGGAAGATATTGGGCCGTATGCCTGTTTTTGAACATCCGTGGGCTCTTTGAACCCCCTTTCCTGCCATAGCTGGTATATTTTGTCAGAGGGGTTCATTTGTTCACCAGATTAAAGAAGTAGTCACCAGTCCTCCTCGTCGATGTCGTAGTCCTCGTCATCGTCAATATCGTCGTCCCAGTCCTCTTCGTCCCAGTCTTCCTCGTCCCAATCCTCGTCCCAGTCCTCCTCTCTGAAGTCGTCCTCGTCTATGAACGTCTCATCCGTCTTTTTGGCATTTTCCTCTGCCATATGGATCGGAAGGAATAGCAAAGTAGGATTTATTAAGTTTACTTGGCTTTGCCGAGAGTTCGGTTTAAATATAATCGCCGCACTCTTCTAAGTATGGGCGTTTTTGCCGTTGTGCGCAGGGCTGTTTCCGATTCTCTCGACCTGGGACTGGCACTACTTGTGGTGCTTGTTGAGTGGGGCATTACGTACGCATTCATGGACGTTCTAACAAACCTTTTCTCCCAGGTGATTTCTCCCCTGTTGGTGTCCCCGTCGTTTTCATACGCGTTTCTTCAGACAATGGTGTCTGCGATCATATCCTTCCTGTTCCAGCCAACGAACCTTTTGATACTTCTCGTGTACGGTTTCCTCCAGCTTTACCTTTTCATGCTTGTGATCTCGTGGATTGGCCGGCGCAGGACCGGGCAGCCATCTAATCCCTTTGCTGCAGCATTTCACAGGCTTCTTTCTGCATTCGTCTTGTTCCTGATCGTTTACGCGCCCATATATCTTCTCGTGCTTCTAATTCCTGTCGTTCCCGCAGGGTGGGTGCCATATCTTTTCTGGGCTACCCTGTTCCTTTACGTGTTTTATCTTCCTATTGTGCTACCTTCCTTTGCGGCTCTTGGCATCGACCAGCCGCGGATTTCTGATGCTCTGCGCCACGGCACCTTCGTCGGCAAGCGCCATTATTGGACGATTATCTTTGGGCTCATCTTCGCTGCGGTGATTTTGCTCGCCGTTGAGTTCGTCTTTTCGGATCTGTTCCGCATTTGGCCGAATGTATTCTTCGGATACTTCCTGTATGCGCTGGCCATGGCGCTCTACGTGGTGCTCCCCGTGGCTGTGATTACGGAGACATACATACTTGATGTCCACGGTGAGTGACCATGGATGCGCTAGAAGAGGCCATTCGCTCGGCAGTGGGTACTCGCCACCGTCGCATGTTCGTCATATCTGGCGACTGGAAGAAGTCTATGAAGGTTGCCGGTAAGATTCTCCGCACCGCGAAGAAGTATGTTGGCAAGGATCTGGTATATTTCGCTGAGTTTCCCAAGGATTCAGACATTGGGGAGCGGAGGTTTAAGGAGTTCACCCGTCAGATCTCTGGGCAGGGCTACCTTGTCCAGAAGAAGGCCTTTGCCATGGCCCCAACTGTTCTGGGCAAGACTTTTGACGTTCTGGTCATTGAAGCCTACGAGAACTTCCCGCCGCGCGACATGGGTATTATCGTGGAGACCGTGCGCGGCCCTGGCATAATCATTCTCCTCATACCCGAGATCAACAAATGGGTCACATCCAAGATGTTTTATCACGCCAACTCCGTTGTTACCCCGCCATATAGCGTTAATGATTGCAGAGACGTTTTCTTGAACCGCGTTGCCAAGAAGTTCTTTGAGCACGCTGGGATTTATGTCCTCTCAGACTCTGGCGAAATTGTTAAAGCTCCAAAATCTGAGGAGAAGCCAGAGAAGAAGGGCAAGATAAAGATTCCGGTTGAATCAATCATTCCCGACACGGTGTATAAGCTTGCGGCTACGCAGGACCAGGTGGATGCGCTGGAGGTTCTAGAAACCGTCGTGAAGTCCAAAAAGAAAGCGTACGTTCTCCTAGCTGACCGTGGGCGTGGGAAATCCGCAGTTATCGGTCTGACGATCGGCGGCATCATCGGCACGAAGAAGTGGAAGATCATCGTCACGGCACCTTCCTTTGACAACGCGGCGCAGGTCTTTGAGTTTATTAAGCGTGCACTGGACGCGCTCGGTGTTGAGTATAGCGATAAGAGGGGAAAGATCGTCGTTAAGGGTGGTGGTGAGGCCGTATTCATGGAACCGCTGGATGCGGTTGATTCAAAGGCGGATATTCTCTTCGTGGACGAGGCTGCAGGTATATACGTCTCCGTGCTGAAGGGCATCATCCGTCGCTACAAACGCCTGGTTTTCGCCACAACTACCCACGGCTACGAGGGTACGGGTCGTCTCTTCCAGTATAAGTTCCTCCCGCTTCTTCAGTCCAAGTACGACGTTGAAATTCTGCGGATGAGCGAACCCATTCGTTACGGCGAGGGCGACCCCATTGAAAAATGGCTTTATGATGTGTTCCTCTTTGATGCCGAGCCGGCGGAGCTGAGCGAGGAAGATATCGCCGCTGTTGAGCGAGGGGAACTGCTGTTTGAGGAACTTGATGTGCGTAAGATGTTTTTGGAGGACGAGAAGACGCTCCGTCAGTTCGTCGGCATATACGTCTTCGCGCACTATCGTAACAACCCACGGGATATAGCAATCCTCGCCGACGCACCAAACCAGAGGGCCTTTGCCGTTAAAACCCCGTCCGGCAAGATTGTTTGTTCCCTCCAGGTGGCTGAAGAGGGTGGGCTGCCGAAGCCCGTCATAGATGCGATGAAGGACCGCGAGGTGATTCAGGGCAACATTCTTCCAGACCTCATGATCAAGTATTATGGCTACGAGGCATTTGCTCGCTCCCGCGGCGCCCGTGTGGTGCGTATTGCCACACATCCCGATCTGCAGGGCAAAGGTATCGGATCCTACGCACTGGACCGCCTGGCTAGCCACGTGGCGGGAGAGGGCTTCCACTGGTTGGGCGCGGTCTTTGGAGCATCTTCTCAGCTCCTGAACTTTTGGGGGAAGAACGGATTTTCACCCATTCACGTGTCTCCCAAGCGTAACCCCGAGTCCGGCGAGTACTCAACGGCCGTTCTCAAGCCGCTCGTTGATTCTGTAGCGCCCCTCATTTCCCTGGCCAACCGGGGGATTAAACTACGTGTGGCCTATGAGCTGGACAACTTCTACCGAAACATGGATCCCGAGGTTGCAATTCGCCTCTTGAGCGAGGGGGAGACGCTGGATTATGAGCCGCTCCTCCTTGATGCGGACCGTAGAAAGCTTCAGAGATTCCTGGATGGGGGCCTACACTACGATGCGGTGTCTGACGTGGTGTATCGCCTCGTGGTACACTACTTCGTTACCGGCGCCCGCGAGCCACCCATGGACGAGAAGGATAAGGCATACCTCGTAGAGAAGGTACTCAAGAAGCGCACCTGGAAGGGCGTGGGAGACGTGTTCAACCGCGATCCCATGAAGGTTGCCCGCCGCATTGACAGAATTCTTTACGGGTTGATCCGCTGGTACCTCGGTGAGATCTGATGATGCTTCACTTCTCTCCCCGCTACCGCAAGGATCTCATTTCCGGCAAGAAGCGCATGACCATCCGTTACGGCAGGAAATACCGCGTCCGTCCTGGCAATGTGGTCTTTCTTGCAGTGGGGAACGTGCCCATTGCCCGTGCTAAGATTACGTCCGTGCAGGTAAAGCAGCTTAATCGTCTAACGCCCCAGGAGATTCGTATGGAGGGGTACAGGAGTTTTGATGATCTTCTGGCGAATCTGAGGAAGCACTACCCCGAGATAACGCCCCAGTCCTATGTCACCGTGATAAAATGGGCGCTCATGCCGTAGCAGGGGAAAGTTAGCATACCGTTGATTTAAATACTCTGGCTGCGTTTTTTCCCCGTGAGTCTCTTTGAACCGGTGGAGCAGAGGATCCTTAGGGATGCAAGAGTGCTTGATCCGGACTTCGTTCCAGATGTTTTGCCGTTCCGCGAGTCCCATTTGCAGGAAATCGCATCGTCTATTTCCTACGCCCTTGAAACTGGCAGTTCTTCCAATATTTTCGTTGTCGGGCCACCGGGGACGGGGAAAACTGCATCCATTCGCTACGTTCTGCGGGAACTCTCTTCGTATTCTCCACTCACCTTTCAGTCGTATATAAACTGCTGGATATACCGCTCACGCTTCTCCATCATCTCTGCCTTGGCCGGGGCGCTCCGCGTACCCCTTCCCCGCAGAGGATTCGCACCTGATGAAGCATATTCCCGCATATTTGAACGGCTCGGGGATTATAGGGGGGCGGTTATCGTTCTTGACGAGGTGGATCGCATTGCTTCAGCGTCTTCCGATGTGCTCTACGATTTCTCACGTCTTCACTCCTTTGTGGACGGCCCCCTCGTTCTTATCACGATTGCCAACACTGAGAACTTCGTGTATTCCCTGGATCCTCGCATAACGTCTACGCTCTTTTCCAAAAAATTGGTCTTTGAGCGATACACCGTTCCCCAGCTGAAGGAGATTCTGCGCGAGCGTGCCAAGATTGCCCTTGCGGAGGGGAGTTATGACGACAACGTGCTCGGTATGTGCGCCGCCATCGGTTGGAAGCGCGGGGGCGATGCGAGGGCTGCAATATCCTGTCTCCGCGAGGCTGCAATTCTTGCTGAGCGTAAGGGGGATGACAGAATAACCGTGAGCCACGTAAAAGCGGTTGCGGAGTCTGTGGATGGTGCTCGCGTATCCTCCCTTGATCCGAAGCTTCGCCCCATTGTGGATATCCTCCGAGAAAACGGGGAGATGCGCGTATCTGCCCTTTACGATGAGTACGTGACCCGGGTAGGGAAGATTACCATGCGCGCTTTCCGTAACTATATCAACGAGCTGGAACGCTTGGGGATCGTAAACGTCCGTCGGCTTCCCGTGCGCGGCAACGTTCGGGCAGTCTCTCTCCGCTAGCGCAACGCATAAATATCCCTGACTGCTTATACACACATGGACAACAACGAAGTCGCACTTGAACTGCTCAAACTCTTCCTCCAGATGCACAGGGAGAGGGTAGAGTTGGACGAGCTTGTGGATGCTTACCTGTACATACGCGAGGTTCTGGAGCACGGGCACGGAGATCAGGGTGCACCTATGGCTGCTCCTCACGGTTCCGCGCCACCCGCCCCTGGTCAGGCGCCAGCACAGCAACCTGCCGATGATGATTCACTTTTTGACTTCAAGCAGCCTCTCAGCGCGTCGGACAAGGACGCGTAGCTACTTTTGCATGCGCTTTTTCATCTCTGCCATTATTGTGGCGAGTATTTCTTCCCTGTTTTCTACATCTCGGCGCTCTTTGGCGTAAGTGAACAATCTAAGCAGATCATCGTCTCCGAGCTTTGATATATGTTTCTCTGTTGCCCTATCGCGTATTTTTTTCCAGAACTCCTCTCCATACATCCTGTTTAGCGTTCTGAAATCGCTTAGTGGCAGCCCCTTTCGTTCCGCAAATCTGTACGCATCCCTGTATTTTATCCGCTCGTATATCTCCCTGAACACCGTTTACACCTCGTCTATGGGGTATACCACTATCCCCCTTTCCCTCGTTATTTCCAGCGGATGAATGTGCTCGGAGTGCTTGGTGGCGCGCATCTTGCGGACGTGGAGTGTTCTCGTGGTCTGCCCGCCGAGGGCCCCATACCTGAGCACAATAAGACCATCTGCCACGTATTCCTCCACACCATACTTAGAATAGGTGCCTGAGTTCTCGGGAATCTCGGTCGTGACGATAGACGTGACGCCGGAGCGGGATAGGACGTAGGACATCTTCAGAATCGCCTTGCGTATCTCCACTTCCGTATCGTACTTGAATCCTAGCGCCGGGAGCGAGTCCACGACGAGGCGCTTGGCGCCCATCTCCTTTATGCTCTTTATGATCTCCACGAGGAGCTTGTCCAGGTTGAATCCCGTTTCCGGCAGCGAGTACTCCTCTTCGGACGGGATGCCCACTCGCGAGACCGTACCGTCAATAATGCGTATCATTCCTTTCTCTTCCAGCTTTCTGAAGTCCCAGCCGAACTGCAGCATATCTTCCCGAATGGTATCTGGCCGTTCATCAAGCGTCACAAATATGCCTGGTTCGTTGTAGTCCGTGGCTCCTCTGTATATGAACTGAGATGAAAATATTGTTTTTCCAGTTCCTGTGCTTCCCGAGACGAGAATCATCCTCCTTCTCGGAATACCGCCCTCTATGAGTTCGTCCAGCCCGTCTATGCCTGTTGGTACGCGATCCATGTTCATAGATGGGCGAGGTTATTTATATGCCCTTCTCCCCAGTATTTACTCGTGGCTGTGAAGCGAAGGCCCGCCAAGGATTTGCGGATTTCTGAGATTTCCGGAGAGGGCGAGAGGGTTTCAGTGGTGTGCACCGTTGTTGATTTCGATCCGTCCGATATGGGCGGTCACGTTGACGATGGGACCGGCGTGGCGAGAGTCGCGCTTGATGACGTGCTCTTTGCCCAGAAAATGACTGCTGGAAGCGTTGTGCGTATAATTGGGCGGGCATACACTACGGAAGACATTCCGCTCATCCGTGCAGAGGTTGTTCAGGCCTTTGACGCCGATTTGGATACCTATCGTTCCATCGTTTCGCTTGAAAGGAGGGTTTATGATGAAGGTGCTGTTTGAATCTGCGGACGTGCTCAAAAAGAGCATAAAGGCGCTCTCCGCGCTCATAGACGAGGGGGAGTTCCTCTTTGACGACGAAGGGATGAAGCTCCGCGCAACCGACCCGTCCAAGATTGCAATGGTTGGTTTTAACCTGCCCAAGCATGCGTTCAAGGAATATGACGTTCCAGGGCCCGTGCGCATTGGTCTGAACATGAGTGACCTTGAGGGTGTGTTCAAGAAGGTTCGCGCAGGAGAATCCGTGGAGATGGAGCTCTCCGAGGATGGTTCCCGCTTTTTCATAACGCTCCACGGCAAGGCGCGCCGCAGGTTTACCCTCCCAGTCATTGATCTGGGCGGTATGGAGCTCCCGGTGCCAAAGATTCCGTTCACTGCGTCCGCCAAGGTTTTGGCAGAGGTCTTTGCATCCGCGGTTGACGATGCCTCGTCCTTCTCCACCCACGCCACGATTCATCTTAAGACTGACGGAATGGCGATCCGCGCTGCGGGCAGCAAGGGCGAGTACGTGCTTGAGCTGAAGATGGGTGAGCACGATGCCCTCCTGGATCTGCAGGTGAACGAGGAGGCGAGGGCTTCGTATCCATTGGACTACCTATCAGACATGGTTTCCCAAGCCAACAAGACTGCGGCCATATCCATATCCCTGTCCACAGATGCGCCGCTGAAGCTGGCATACTCTATCGGCGATGCGAACTTCACGTACTTCCTCGCGCCGCGTATTGAGACTGGATGAGGGTGATTGCCGTGCTGGACGTCGTGCTGGATGATCCCCGCCCCTGGAAGGCTGCCATGGATACGATCTACTCTTTCCTTCCAGAGGGTACGCTTTACTTCTCCGGCAACGGTGTCCATCTCCGCGCTATGGATCCGTCCCAGGTCGTCCTCGTGGAACTTTTCGCGCCAAAGGATGTCTTCTCCAAGTACGAGCTCGGCGCCCCCAGCGTTCCCGTGGCCCTTGACTTCTCCGAGTATACGAAGATCCTTTCCCGCGCTGGGGGGGATGACCGCGTCCGCATGAGTCTGGAGGACGTTTCGCTCTCCGTGATCATAGAGCGAGTGAATGGGTCCTTCCGCCGCGAGTTCTACCTCCCCCTCATGGACATCTCCGACCGGGACGCCGATATACCTCTCCCTGAAGCGAGCACCACAGTTACTATCCGCGCTAAGCTCCTGAAGGATGCTCTACGCGATTCCGGCCTTTTCGCCACGTCTGCCGTTTTCGTTGCCCGTCCCGACGTCTTTATGATTGAGGCGAAGAGCCAGCAGGGGGTCACACGGGTGGTGGCTCGTCCCGGGGATGACGTGAAGATCTCCAGCGAGTTAGAGTCTATTTCCCGCTACTCCCTGCCCTACGTCCAGAACATCGTCAAGGCTGCTGATCCGGACAGCTTCATAACGATATCCTTCAGGAATGATACTCCTGCCAGGATTGAGTACCACGTTTCAGGCATAAAACTTACATTCTTCTTGGCGCATATGATACTATGAGCGATTTTTACGCCCTGCACCCCTTCCTTCCCGGGGCTCGCAGGCTTCTCCCGCAGGATCTCTCCTTGGATCTAGTCCCAGAGATGCTTCTCGGATCTGCTTCACGTCGCCTTCGTAATATTCTCTCAAAACAGCCCGACTACAGCGTGGTTCTCAGCCCGCGGGAGGAAGTCTTCCAGTACGTGCTGATGCGCCTCTTCCTATCCGTTCTCGGCAACGAGTATTACTACGATCGCTTTGCCATGTACTACGCCGAGCGAACGAGGCTGCACAGCAACCCCGATGATTTTCTCGCGGAGGTGGGCGTGGATCCAGAGTATCTGAGCGTGGCGGAGTATATGCGGTTCAAGCATATTTACCCGGAGACGAAGCTCTACCACCTCCCTGTGGCGAATGGACGTGTATTCTTCCCGCGCCGGCTGGTTCCCTACTTAGCAGGCACTGTGGCATATACCATGGTCCGGGGCGCCCTCCCCGCAGAGGTGTCAGGCCTGCCAGATGTCTTCAAGCGCTACGCACAGGCGGCTATTCCCGTTACCGTCAGCCGCACCGGGGGCAAGGGCTGGGGCTTCATTGAGCGCATACTCTCCGCCTCTGGTATTCCTGATGGGAAAAAGCGCATTATCCTATACTGGATCATGCCATATCTCGTCACGGTTCGTGGACTTTCGGTGGATGAAGCCGTTTCCCGTGTCCAGGAGTGGCTGGCGAATCAGGGGGGACAGAAGGTTCTCCTGTCCTGGGTGCGCGCCGATGCTGAGAACGTCAAGAAGCGTGGCGTGCGTCCGTGGAGTATAAAAACCGTGGAGCAGCGAGATCCCGCGCTGGTCAAGATGCTCCGTGAGATGGGGGTGCTCTGATGATTGAACGACTGCTCACCGATGCGTTCCGGCGATACTATCGTTCCCACGAGGTGCCCGCGCCGCCGGCGATTGAACAGAGGGAATTCGGAGTAGGGGCATATGGAAGGAAGATCGTGAAGCGGCACATGTCTTTCGCCTCTGAGCGCGAGTTCCAGAACTACCTGAAGACTAACGCCCCCCACTACATCTCATACTCTGTGGGCTATTTTGAGTATCCCGACGCGCCGTCCATGGATGAGAAGCACCTTCTCGGCGCTGACCTCATATTTGAGTTTGATTCCGACGAACTTGGTCTGTTCTCCCCAAGCGACGTGTGGGTCTGCCCCCACTGTGGCGCCAAGGGCTACGTGAAAGAGTTCCTTGACCGCGGAAAGAACCCTGTGGCCTGCCCCCGCTGCGGCGACCCCGTGAAGGTGATCATGTTTCCCGACCCGGACCGCGAGGAGCGCCTGAAGAACGAGGTGGATACCCTCGTCAAGGATTTTATTATTGGCGAGTGGGGAGTTTCTCCCTCTGAGGTTGCCTTGAACTTTTCGGGCAACCGTGGCTACCACGTGCACATACGCGCCGAAGCGTTCCGCGAACTGGACAAGGAGGCAAGGATTGAACTGACGGAGTATATTACGGGCCAGGCGCTTGATGTTCGATACTTCTTTGATGTGACGCAGTTTCCCCTTCGCGGCCCGAAGCCCTCAGACCCGGGGTGGCCCGGACGCGTGGCTCGTGCGGTAGTGAATGCTTTGAGCAAGGCAAAGCGCGTGTCAGATCTCGTCGTGCTCGGTATGGATGCCGCCAGCGCTAGAAAACTCTTCCACGATCGTGCCATGTTCGTTGAGTCGGTGAAGCGTGGAGTCTGGCCGGTCCCTACGAAGCGAGGAGAAGACATTTTCGCTCCTATCCAGCGCCTTGTCCGTGGACTTTCCCCATACATGGGCAAAGAGGTGGATACGAACACCTCCGTTGATATTCACCGTCTAATTCGCGTTCCAGATACGATTCATGGCGGAACGGGGCTATTGGCCAAGCGTCTGACGGATATATGGAAGTTTGATCCCTTCAAGGATGCCGTTGCGCTTCCGTCCCGTCCCGAGCTGGAGATAGATGTGGATATCGCCCCAGAATTTGAGTTCGCCGGTGAGACGTGGGGGCCATATCGCAACCAAAAGGTTCTATTACCACTTCATGTCAGTATATACCTGATAAGTAGGGGGGTCGCCCGTTGGACATTGACTTCAGAAAGCTGAGACACGTATATTTGCAGGAGCGGAAGTCGCCGCAGCGCCTTGCTAAGGTGCCAGCCGACTTCTACGACATTCTGCGCAAGTATGTTGAGGCTGAACGTGATGCTCTTGCCCATAGCCCCGGCGTGGAGGACGTTCAGGCCCTTATGCAGTTTGCGAATCTCGTGAAGCTCGTAGGTGATATTATTTCTATTCGTCAGCGCAAGATCGTTCAGATGGCAATTAGCGCGTCCTTTTCCGAATTCTACGAGCCCGAGAACCTCGTGGGTTGGGAACGGGAGATGTATGCCGAGATTCTGAATATTGTTCGCAGGTATCGTGAGCACGCGCTGTCTCTTGTGGGTCTTGGGTCTGGCAGGCCCCAGAAACATGAGGTGCCGTCCGCTGTTCCGCACGATGCTACACCAGCGACCGCTGAACCGGCCGTTCCGCCGGAGCTTTCCGAGCCGGTGCAACCGACGCCACCCGAGCCCGAGACTGCCCCTGAGACCGTGAGAGTTAGGATATTAAAAACCATTCCCGCATTTATCGGTACCGATTACAATACCTACGGTCCCTACGATGTGGGGGACGTTGTGGATCTCCCGCCCGGCGTGGCGGACATCCTTTTGGTGCGTAATCTTGCAGAGGTGGTGAATGATGAGGATTCCAATGCCCAGGTCTAAGTTCCTCGTGGTCAAGTGTCCCAAGTGTGGAAATGAGCAGGTCGTCTTCAACAAGGCCGCGATTGTTGTTCGCTGCAATACTTGTGGCGAGATCATTGCCAGGCCCACTGGCAGCAAGGCAGAAATACTCGGAAAAGTGGTGGAGTCGTTAACATGAGCGCCAAAGCACCCGAACCGGGAGATTATGTCATTGTCCGCATAAAGGATATTGTTCCATACGGCGCGTTTGTTGAGCTTGTAGAGTATCCAGATTTCCGCGGCTTTATCCACATTTCTGAGATCTCCAACTCGTGGGTCAAGAACATTCGTCACCACATTAAGGAGGGCCAGATGCGCGTTGCGAAGGTCCTTGGCGTTTCCACTCACAAGAGAATGTGCGACCTGTCTTTGAAGCGCGTGTCTGGCGCCATTGAGAAGAGGAAATTGGAGGAGGTCCGCAGGAAGAAGCGCGGTCGTGGTCTCCTCCGCGCCGCTGCCAAGCTCGCTTCTCGCCCAGAGTCTGAGGTGGATAAGATCGAGGATCTGCTTGCCGAACACTTCGGCGATGCGCTGACGGCGTTCGAATCAGTGGTCTTTGAGGGCGAGCATGTTCTTGACGAGGTTAAGGACCTTCCCGCAGACTGGAAATCTGCCATCATCGCCATAGCAAAGAAATCCATTGAGATTCCGCGTAAGACCGTTCGTGCCCACGTTTCCATTAACGTTCCTGGACCTTTCGGTGCAAAAAAGATCCGTGAGCTTCTTCTGAAGGCGAAGGAGCAGATAGAGGCGAACGCCCACAGTGAAGCGAGGATTTACTACGTTGGCGCGCCCAGATACGCCATTGAGGTGACCACCACGGATTACAAGGTCGCAGACAAGATTCTCGCATCCGTCTGCGACGATCTCGTCCAGAACGTGCAAAAACTGGGCGGTAGTGCATCGTGGGAGAAGGTGGAAGCATGAAGCTCCGCCTCCGAAAGTGTCCGAAGTGTGGGAGGTATACGCTCAAGGACGTCTGCCCTGTTTGCGGCGAGAAGACAGTTTCCGCGCATCCTCCCCGTTTTTCTCCCGAGGACAAGTGGGGCGAATACCGTCGAAGAGCAAAGTTGGAACTGGGTCTCGTTGAAGAATGATCTTAAACCACGTTAGCATATTTTCTTACATGCGCGTCGCTTTACACAAGAATATACGTGCGGAGGTTCTTGTTACTGGCCTTCCTGGCATTGGACGAGTGGGGCATGTGGCCGCGGCTTATCTTGCTTCCAAGCTCCCCGTGGAGCGGGTTGCCACATTCTACTTTGAGACGTTCCCCCCGCAGGTGATCATAGGCGAGGACGGAGTCATGCGGCTCTTCTCCAATGAGGTTTACTACGTTCCGGCTGAGCGTCCATTCTTCCTTCTCACCGGCGATTCGCAGCCCGTTGGTTCGCACCCCTCTGAGTTCTATTCCTATGTGGACGCGCTCCTGGATTTCTTCAAGCCCCGTGGCGTGAGGGAGATTATAACCATGGCCGGAATAGACCGGGGCACCCAGCGCTTCACTGCTTCTCCTGGCGTTGTTGTTGCGGGCAGCGATGCAGATATGGTCACCACGTTTAAGGATCTTGGCGCGAAGGTGGATGAAGGCGGTGCGATTACAGGTGCCGCGGGCCTTCTGGTGGGTTTGGGTGCCTTGCGGGGAATTCGTGGGGCTTGCCTCATGGGGGAGACGTCATCGCAGCTGACAGCGCACGGCGACCCCACTTCCGCCGCAGCGGTTCTGCGGGTGCTGTCCAAGTATTTGGGCTTTAACGTAGATCTTTCGGAGCTGGACAAGGCGGCGGAGACGCTGGACGCTCTGCTGAAGAAGATTGCCTCAGCTCCAAAGGAAGAGGAAAAGAAACCCGTAGATTACATACGTTGATTTTTCTTTTCTTCCGTCCCCTGCTTTTCATGGCAGAGGGCGAGATCTTTCTGGAACCTCGGGTGTACACATTAGTCTATGTGATTCAGGGGGACAAAGTTCTGCTCATACGCAAGAAGCGCGGGTTCGGCGAGGGCTACTACAACGGGCCTGGTGGGAAGGTGCGTTGGGACGAGACGCTCCGTGAAGCAGCGATTCGTGAGTTTCAGGAGGAACTCTGCGCTTCGCCTGGCCCTTTGGAGTGGCGGGGCGTTCTGGAGTTTTACAACAATAATCGGCTGGAAATGATTGTCCATGTCTTCATTGCGGAATCATACAGTGGGAAGCTGTGTGAGAGCGACGAGGCGGAACCACATTGGTTCGGGACCGACGAGATCCCCTACGACAACATGTGGCGGGATGATCGCTACTGGTTTCCTTTGCTCCTTGCCGGGAAGCGCTTTTACGGACGGTTCTGGTTCAGGGATTGGAAGGAGATCATAGACTACCGGCTATATAAATTAGAAAATCCATAATTCTTTGTGCGCGGTGCTCTCCACATTGCCATTCCTGTTATTCTCCTTGTAACTCTCGGCGCCGCGCTTGTGGGTTTGCTTACGTGTTCTCTCCCGGGCAACTACGTGCAGATGGATGTTCCGCGATGCTCCTCGCTCTCTGGCTGCATGAAGATCGCCCAGTTTGATAATCGTGCCTCTGCATACGCGTGGCAGGTGGGCCGCGCCTGGTATTTCGTTAATCAATTCCGCAACGATCTGGCATTAATTTCAAAATCCTGCGGGCGGAGCAACGAGACGAACGATTTCGCTTTCATTGTTTTGAATGGTAAATACGTTCTCGACTCCGCACAGCACCTGAAATCGGCTATGCTTGCCGCGGACGCGTCTGTAACTTACGTTCAGAACAGCCTTCGCGGCGTGAGCGATACTCTTCATCGCGGCGGCATTCAATACGTATCGGGCACTCCCTACGATGCAGTGGCGTCTCAGATATCCCTCGTTCTTTACGATCTAGATCATAATCGGTCTAACCGTGCTCTTTCCTCAGCAATCCTATCCTATCGCGCAGCAAAATCTGAATTCACCCATAAGATTTCCGAATATCTTCCCAACGCATCGCAGTTCCTGCTTTCTACTGTAAAATCCCCCTTCCATGAGCTCGTATATGTTGGGGCCTCTGTCACGTCATATTTTCTATCAACGCGCTCCTCCGACGTTCGTCTTCTACAGTCCGCAGTGGGCATCCACGACTCAGTATTTTCTGCATACCGTTCGCTCATGGAGTCATATTACTCCGCGGAGGACGATGCAGACCGCCGTGCGAGCGAGTTTCTGTCGGATGCTGCGGATCTGAGGGATAGAATCTATAAAATAAGCGGTGAACTTGATAGATCTGCGTACACTGTGCTCGGCGAGCGTTACGTCTCCATTATAGCGCCCAACACCATCAAATATCGTTCCATTGTGGTGAACACCAGTGATTCTGCGTCGGTTCGTGCAAAGGCGGATGCACTGTACTGGGATACCTACCAGTCTATTTCTCGCTACCGTAGCAGGGATTCCAACTTTCTCGTCTGGTGGGTGCGCGCACGGGGCGATGTGCGCAAGCTCAGTGATCTCCACGCCGGTCTCTCCGACGATTTGGCTGCGCTGGACTCTCTAGCGGATAGCTGCCAGAAGTTTCTCTCAAAGTATCGACCTCGCAGCAGTTACGCACGTATTCGCATTCCTGCCATCGCTGCGGCCATGAAGCAAGATCAGAACATTGCCCTGCGCCTACTTTACTGCAAGGACGGACTGGATGTGTACTTTCTTGATCGGAACTACGCTTCTGATGAGGCGATGCTTGCGGCCTGCGAACGCTCCATTTCGTGCTGGACAGATTATCCCTGTCACCAGGATGATGCCTCGCGCCGTCTAGACTGCTGTCTGGCGTTCCGCCAGCGTAAGGTTGCCGAACTTCGTTCATCGCCATTGTATACATCATATTTGCAGCTGCGTAGGGAGCTTGCTAAGACTGCTGCCTTCTGTGGACTATCCGATCTTGATGCAAAGCTTGCTGCGCTCCCCGTACAGTTTACCTGCCGTGATAAGCTTCGCGATGCAGTTACAGATCTGCTCGCCCTTCGTAGCAAGTATGCGTCTGTCGCCGCAGATTGTGCGCCGCTGAACGTGAGCTATGTGGGATACTTTGACGCAAAGGAGGTATCTTCTCTGAAATTGAGAGTCGTTTACGGTATTCATGGGTTGTCCGCACGCCGTGTAGTATCTGTTCCCTTCCGCGTCGCGTCTTACCGCACGCTGGAGTCTAATGGGCTGTCTGTCAGTTTTGATGGTAACCGCATGTTGCTTTCTGGTGGCGGATCTGCACTCTTAGAAATCACCGCATATCCCGTTCCCCTCAGCGTTGAACACCTCGGCGATTCAATGGGGCACTCGCGGCTGAAGTTAATCAATAACAGCGATCTTCCTGTGAAATACGCGCTCGACGGGGTGCTCCTTGGCAGTGATGGTCTCGTTTACCGGGCGGGACGTTATCTCTTTTTCCCGCCACACTCCTACGCCGTTGTTGAAATCCCTACTCTCCGTGTCGATTACTCAGATAGCAACGGATTCGTTACCATTCACAACGATTCCGCGGTTCGCTATCATGGAACGGTGGTTCTCCCGTTTTTCACTGAGCACCCACCATCCTACTGCGCCTCTGATGGCAATGTGACTATATGTAACGTGTCGCTTGACCCTTACTCCTCCAGAGTAATTCGCATTGGTTCTCACGGTCCTATTATCACTACGTCCCTGCCTGATGGCGCGCAGGAGCAGGATGTGCAGATTTCACCGGCAGTACATTCCGCATCTGTTACCTCCTTTGATGCGCCTTCTCCATCTTCGCAGCCCGTTGTTTCCGAGAGCAACGTTCTCCGCGAGAGAATTCGTTCTCTGATTGCCGAGCTAAATTCTTACTACCGGCGTGCTGAGGAGCTTAACGTCACATACCTCCTCCCATTTTCTCCCGAGACACTCCACTCTGCCGAGGCGCTCTTATCTTCTGCAGATCGGCCATCACTCTCAGTCCTCTACAACGTTCTCCGCGACGAGCGGGACGGGCTCCGCGCCAAAGCGGGCTATTCTGTTGCAGCACTCTCGCGCATGCCGGGCCACGAGAGGGATTATGCGGTGGCTAAGTCTGCCTATGATCGGGGGGACTATGTGCTCGCCCTCGCTGTCGCCGAGCCGTTGATGCACGGCTATGGTAGCAATAGTGATTCTTGGCTCCCTGGAGTTCTTGGCTTGCTCTCCTTTCTGGCCCTCATTACATATGTGTTCAGGACATATCGCCCCAAGAAGAAGCGCAGGATTCCGAAAATATAAAAGTTGGGTGAAAAACTTCACCCGAGAAGCTGCTTTGCAGCGAGCTTGACGTCCTCTGCCTGCACACCCTTCCTGCCGGAGTGGTGTGCGATCTCGACTGCGAGGCCTGCAACCTCAAGGGCGACCTCTTCGAGAATCTCACGAAGGGCCTCCTTCGCATCAGCAGAGACGCGCTGCGCGCCAGCCTTCCTCATGATCCTCTCAATCTGAGCCAACTTAAGCTCTGCCATCGGGATCCACCTCCTTTTTCTTAAAGCGGCCGAGCCGCTTCGCACATATTACGCCTTACTCCTTTTTATTTCTTTCTCTACCATGAGCACCCCGAGGATGCCTAGGATTGCCCAGATTGCTGTGAACGCACTGCGATGGTCTTGAATTTGCCTAGTTCCTAATTCTTGCATTTTCAGAGCATTTACGCAGTGCTGCTCCGTGTTTGCATCCAGCTGCTGGAGTGTCAGGGTGGCTCCCGGGTTCAAGAGTGTGCCGTTGATTTCTATCGGCCTCGTTCCGATGTTTATGACGGTGGTAGAATGGTTATGTATAATGCAGCTGAGTGGGACCCAGTACTCGCTCCCGATTATGCCAAATTTTGTTTTCACAGCGTATTTGCCGTGACGGTCGCTGTATTCGATGATTTGTGGCTGTAGCAGCTGTTGTGGGAATGTGTCGGCAGTGGTCACCAGTATCTTCACTGTTTTCTGCGAATTTGGTGCTATACTGTACTGACCGAGGGGATCCATTGGAGCTACGACGTCAGGCAGGTGCAGAACGATGTGAAACTTACCCTCTGCTGTGCCTGTGTTTGTGACGTTAAACTCGAGGGTATCGTATCCGCCTGCGTGGAACACTGGGGGGTATTTGAAGGTCACACCCAAGATTGGGACTTTGTCGCACGTGATGTATGAGCTCGCCGCGATCTCTGCCTTCGGGCTGCCGACGTTTCGGATGAGCTCTATTGTCATTGTTCCTCCGGTACTGGAGAGAATCGCGCGGTATTTTCCGGGTCGCTCTGCGCTTAAGACTATGCGGTTGTTGTCGTATATGCGCGCCTTGCCGGAAATCAGCGTAAATACAAATATGTTGTTGCAGTCCTTGGCGGAGGGGTATGGTAGCGTCCAGTTCTGCTCGCTCTGCGGTGCCTGGACAACAGGGTTTACGCCTGCCTCTGCCAGCGTTGTAGCGCCTGCAAACCCTGCGATGAGAACCAAAACTAGGGGGAAGAGGATTTTCCGCATGTAATAATTGGGGTCTCACTGTATATAGCCCTTTCTTAGCCACTCCTCTAGAATCTTTGACCAATCTACGGGCTCCCATATGCGCTTTTCGGCTTTTATTGCTGAAAGGATGAGTTCTGCCGTTTCCTCCGGGCTGCGCTTCGTGGTATCTACCTGCCACACTTCACCGTACTTCTTCTCGGCTCTGCTCAGGCAGTAGTCCAGCATTTCCGCCATTACATTTTCCCGTATTTTCTTTTCCGGGTAGCCCCTTGGTTTTAGTCGCTCCTCAAGCACGTCCGGCCGCGTTCTAAGAACTATAACATGATCTACTGGTAGCTTTACCTCGCAGAAGAGGTGGCCCTCCAGGATTGCGTTGTCCATGTTCTTTATTGTCCAGAGCGCCTTCATGCGTAGCTTTCTGGTATCTACATATTCCCTGTGGACCAGGTCGTTTGCGCGAATTATTGGCCACCCTGTTTTTTCTGCGAGGACGTTGGCCACGCTCGTCTTTCCAGTGCCCGGAACCCCCGTTATGATGATTTTCATTGTACTACCTCAGACGGAGGACGTCTAGCAGGCGGGGCGCGTATGACTCTGTCCGTATATTTCTTCCCAGATCCCTCGCAAGGCTCACACACTTCTCCTCTTCTCCATGCACCGTTAGTATTCTTGCAGGCTTCTGCGGGAGGTGACGCACGAACGCCTCTAGCTGTCTCCTGTCTGAGTGCCCCGAGAATCCATGGAGCGTCTCCACGCGTGCTTCCACGTGTATTGCCCTCATCTTTCCGCCGCTCACCTTCATGGGTATTTCCCGTATGCCCTTCTGCAGTTTTCTTCCGAGGGATCCTTCAAACTGATATCCTACGAGGGCGATGGCGTTCTTGGAGTCCTCTGCTATGCGCTGGAAGTAGTCCACGGCTGGTCCGCCCGTGAGGGATCCAGAGGGGGCGATGATCACCGCAGGGCCGCCCTCCATGATCTCGTCTCTCTTTGCGTAGGAGTCCACGTATATGAAGTGCTCCATCTCAAAGGGCGAGTCGTCCGTGAGTATTCTCCTCTGCACGTCGCGCCTCAGGTACTCAGGGTATGCTGTGTATATGGCGGATGCCTCCTTGATCATGCCATCTACGTATATGGGCCACTCATAATCGTTCTTGCGGTAGAACGCCTCTAACGTCAGCATAATCTCCTGCGCACGGCCCACTGCGAATGCAGGGATCAGCAACTTCCCCCCTTTCTCCATGGTCTCTGTCAGTATGCGTTCAAGCGCCGCTTCCGTCTCCCTCCTCGGCGGGTGCACATCGTCCCGTGCACCGTAGGTGCTCTCCATGATGAGCGTTTCTACCCGCGGATATTTTGTGTCTGCAGGGTTGTGCAGGCGAGAGAAGCCGAACTTCAGGTCCCCGGTAAACACGATGTTGTGGAATCCCTGGCCCACGTGTATGTGCACCGTCGCCGATCCGAGTATGTGGCCAGCGTTGTGGAAGGTTATGCGCATATCTGGCGTGATGTCCGTGACCTCGCCGTAGTTGCGGGTTATTGTGCGCAGTGATGCTTCCTTCACCCACCTCTCGCTGTATGGTGGATCCCTGTTGTCCTTTGTGAGCACGTCCACGAAGTCAAACTGGAGTAGCGCCGAGAGGTCGCGGGTTGGAGGAGTGGCATACACGGGCCCCTTGTATCCGAGCTTGTAGAGGTATGGGACCATTCCAGAGTGGTCCAGGTGCGCGTGGGTGACAACCACTGCATCTATCTCGTCCAGCGGTATGCCCAGCACGCCCAGCTCGGGGAACATTTCGTCTGCGCCCGAGACGTCCACACCTGCATCTACAAGAACCTTGCTTTCCGGCGTCTCCACTAGATATGCGCTTCTTCCGACGAAGCGGGACGATCCGAGGAAGTGTATGCGCACCCATTCTTTGTCAGATTTCTTTGGGCGGTTAATGCGCGCAAATACTTCCTTGTTGAACTTGATGCGGTCCTTCGTGTGCTTTATGAGGACCTTCCGTATCCCCTTCAAAATCTGGCTCTCCATTGCCGGTGCACGGTACACGTGGATGAGCCACCCAATCTGCTCTACTATCCGCTTGAGCGTTTCTCCATTCTTCCCGATGACCAGACCTGGCTTCTTCGCCTCCACGAACGCCGTGCCAAGCTCCGGAACAAAGTCTATGTCCGTGATTCCTGCCTCTTCGGGAACCGTGGCGAGTATGACATCCTTCGCGTGTTCCGGTGGTGTCAGAATGGACGGATCGCTGCGTATGTTGATCCTTTTCTTTAGAACGGATGCGATGCTTGCCACTGCATCCTCGTTCTCCAGAAAATACTTCGGATTACGTGTGTACACTCCTATTTCCGGACCTTCCGGCTCAACCTTAACGACCTGTGCCTCTGGGCCTACTATCTGCACTACCTTCTTCAGAAGTTCACTCTCTGCCAATCAAAACCCCCCTTATAGGGATTTCTTGATCTTTGCAATCTCTTCTGGTGTGAGCATCTCCACGCCGTCCTTTGTTATCACGGCTACGTCAATGCCTGGCTCCTCTCCGCCAGTATACACGTTCCTGCGCCTTGCAGCCTCAATGGCCTGTACTGCGAGCTTGATTGCCTCCTTCTTGCTTATGTTTTCCTTGTAGCCAGCTTCCAGCGCACCGTACGCGACGGGGCTTCCTGAGCCCGTTGCTGTGAATCGTTTTTCGTATCCAATGCCGCCTGCCGCGTCAATAGAGTACACGATGGGCTCTTCCACGTAGGATCCGAGGAGGAGCTGAACCATGTATGGCATGTACTTCGTGGAGTTGAGTATTGTTCCCAGCATGGTTGCCACGCGCTTTCCGCTGGGCTCCTTGCCGTCTTCAATGCGCATGCGGTTGATCTTCGTTCGGAGGAAGCGAACGAGCAGCTGGGCATCGCCGACGAGCCCTGCCGTTGTCATGGCCATGTGGTCAGAAATTGGATATACCTTCTGGGTGCGGCGATCCGCCTCCAGATCTCCCATGGATGCAAGCTTGTCAGCCGCGAGTATTACGTAGTCCTTTCCAACTATTCCCACCGTTGTGGTGCCTTTCTTCGCGTCCATTAGAACACCTCAGAAACAGAACAATATGCATTTAGGGGGGCAATTGTTTTAAACTATGCATACTTTTTAACTCCATGATTCTCGGCAGGAATGCAATTCTGGAACTCATGAAGACTGGGGATATCCGTATTGACCCGTTTGACGAGAATGCGCTGGGTCCCGCGTCCTACGACATTGCTTTGAGTTCAAAATTCCGCATATTTGATCGATATGGTGAGTTCATTGACATCCGCGACGACTCCTTTGACCCCGCGCGCTACGGAGATCTTGTGGATACGGAGGGCGGGCCGATTGAAATACAACCTGGCCAGCTGGTCCTTGGCATGAGCGCAGAACGTATAACCCTGTCCGATCGCGTTATGGGGTGGATCTCCGGCCGATCCCGCTTCGCGCGCATCGGCCTTCTCGTTCACGTGTCCTCTAATCTCATTCAGCCAGGAGTGTCCAACCACCAGATCTTAGAAATCGTTAATCTGTCTCCCCGCCCCATGCGCCTCTGGCCGGGCGTGAGAATAGCACAGGTGGTGTTTGAGGAGGTTAAGGGGGCCGCGGAGGGCCCAGTGGATAGGAGATATTTCACTCAGACTTCTCCGTAGCTTCCTCCTTCTTCTCTTCCCTGCGCATGTATCGCTCAGTCACGCGGACTTCCTTTACGTCTGGCAGCGTCTTGAGGAGGGTTGCAACGAAGAGCAGCTTGTTCATGTTCTTGTCCTTCGTGTCCGTCGGCGTGTAGACCACTTCTAGTATCCCATCCTTAAACACTACGCCGTCCAGCTTCGTCCTGAAATACCTGCGGAAGAGTGCCTCTGCAATCTCCTCCGGCGTCTTTAGCTCCGAGATCACCTTTATCTTGTATATGACCGTTCTTCCCGCGAGTTCGTGGTTGAAGTCCACCTGTACTCTTCCGCCACCGACTGCGAGCACTCTTCCCACGCGCCCATCCGCCTCAATGGGCATACCGGGTACTGGGCGGATTCCACGTTTCTTGAACTCCTTCTCCGGAATGACGTAGATGAGCTCCTTCTTTCTCTCTCCGAACGCCTTCTCCGGGGGCAGTTCTACCTCCTTCTCTTCGCCCTCTTTCATGTTTTCCAGTGCTTCCTCCAATCCCGGCAGAAGTGCATCCTCGCCGAGAATCACGGCGTAAGGCTCTTCTTCCTCTACCTTGTCAAAGATCTTGCCTGTTTCCTTGTCCTTTCCTTCATACGCGACGAGTATTACCCTGACCATGAATTACCACCGTATCCATCTGCTGGAAAACAAATAAAATCGGTCCTCTTAAACATTTCCGCGCAACTCATCTCATGGAGCGTAGTCAACTCGCAGGACTCATAATTACGGCGGTTCTAGTGCTTTCAAGCCTCGTGTACATCGTTGCCGGCCCCAGGGGCAACTATGTCGCACCCGGCACGTATTCGGGAACAACTGTGGGCAAACTCGTGAAGTATGTTGATAGGGAGTGGGTAATTCCTACTGCGGGTGTTGATCTCAACGGCCTGCCCGTTGTTCAGGAGGGACAGGGCTTTGTTTTCATCTCCGTTAGCGATGTTAACAAGACGTTGGACCTCCTGCGCGAGAAGAACGTGCCTTTCTTCCTTCGGGATGCCATTGTTTCTGCTCCTGTTAAGCTCGGGGACAAAACACAGGATTTGAACGTGTATGCCTTCGTCCAGCCGGATCTGAATGTGGGCGATCTCGTGCGAATCTCATACCAGGTTACAGTGGGCGCGGACGGCACTGTTCGGGCGATAGGGCAGGAAGTTGGGGGAGCGGTGTAATTTACATAAGCTTCAATATCGCCTCTGCAATATCTCCGTTTGCTTCCTTCAGTGCCTTTACTGCCTCTTCCTTTGATGCTCCGGTCTTCTGCATGACTAGCTCTACGTCCTCTTCGCGGATCTCTTCCTCTACTTTTGGCGTTCCGACGATCTGGTATGCGGTTTGCCCCTGCATGATTGTCTTCATGACCTGCGGCTCATCAAAAACGAGCTTTGTCCCGTCCTCCTGCTCAATGATCACGCGCTTTGCCTTGATTTCCTCCACGCGCAGCCCCATGCGCTGCAGCATCTTCATGGCATTTTTGTCGAAGTACATGATGAAAATTTGATGGGGAAGGAGTTAAAATCAGGATCGGGTAATGTTCTAGCCCCTTGTCCGTGACAGGCAATTATGCACGAACAGAAACAGACAGTGGGCTGCCGAAGGCAGCACGCAGCATCGCAAACTCCACGAGTTTGCGTGCACGCGAACGTAGTTCGCGATGGGGTGCAGGGGGCGCAGCCCCTGCTAGTGGGGCCGCGGGGATTTGAACCCCGGACCTTCGGTTTTCCTCAACCCGTGGCAGTTTTGCCAGAGCGGGTCTTATAAGACCGACGCTCTGACCAGGCTGAGCTACGGCCCCAGCCGCAAAGAGTATTGTTGGGGAAAGTTAAAAAGGATTAGATGTCTAGTTCCTCGCCTGGTTGCAGGATCTCCACGTGCGTCCTATCGCTGACTATCTCTCTGAACTTCTCTGGATCCTGGCGGATGGGCGGGAACGTGTTGTAGTGCATGGGTATGACGATTTTCGGTTTCAGGAGCTCCACAGCCTTTGCGGCCTCTATCGGGCCCATTGTAAAGTAGCCGCCGATGGGGAGCAGCGCCACGTCTATTGGCCCGTAGAGTTCGCTGAAGAGTGCCATATCTCCGAAAACGAACGTATCTCCCGCGTGGTATATTGTCTTCCCATCTATTTTGACGATGTACCCCGCCGCGTTCCCTATTTCCTGACCGTTCATGGATGAGGAGTGCCAAGCAGGGACCATTACGAAGTCCACGCCGTTGATCTTCGCTGGCCCATAGTTCATACCATATGTTTGCGCGCCTCGCAGGTGCTGGGCTAGATCGTACATGCAGACGATGGGAGCGTTGTAGCGCTTACTCAGCTCTACTGCGTCACCCAGATGGTCACCGTGCGCGTGCGTGACGAGGATCAGATCCGGCTTGCCGTTCAGATCTGCTGCCATTGGGTTTCCAGAGATGAATGGGTCAATCAAGATGTTCTTCGATCCTATGATTTGGAACGCCGAGTGTCCGATGTAGTAGATCTTCACGCGTTCACCCCCTTGCAGAGATTGTTTGGTGGATTTGTGACGAGCGCGCAGACGTATGTTACGACGTCCTTTGGCCCGCTTGTGAGCCAACCATCAATTATTGCCATCGTCTTTGTGATTCTTGTTCGTGCAGTTTCTTGAACGAAGGCCTGCAGTATTTTCTGGGCATTCTGGTTTGCACAGGCGATGATTGCATCTGCGTTCACGTCCGCACGCCTGGCTGCCGTATCCACACAGGTCTTGCTTACGCTGTTGCACTCGTCCACCGCAAGAGCGAACGTGGTCCACCTCTGCGGTGCTTGCAGATATGCACAGTATGTTAGCGCTGCGCGATCAAATGCTTCCTTTCCGCCTGGGAATATCACAGTTGTGCCGTTGCTTCTGGCCGCAAAGTGAGGGACGATTATCGCTCTCCGTCCAAGGGTGGCCTGTATCGCGTTCAGTTCTTTGAGGAAGTTTTCGTCATCACTCCCTGCAAAGTATGCATCAATGCTTATCGTTTCGGAGGGCGTTATTGCAATGCCGCTGGGATAGTAGCGCGCTCCTGGGAAGATCTTCCCAACGAGATCCGGGTATGGCGTAACTATGCTCGCGAGCACATATTGGTTGTTATTCTGGTGGATCTGGAAGTTGATGTCAGCCCATTTCAGCCGTTCGGATATTGGTTTTGCCAAGATGCTGTCACTGAACACGGTTGCAGAAATCTTTGGTTGAACGATCTCCGTGTACGCCACTCTTGCCAGCGGGAAGTATGGAGCGATTGCAGTGATTACTTCGTGCGGCGCGTCTATCCGAACTACGACATCATTTGTTTTTTGGGTGTGCACCACTACGTTATCAGCGGATAGGTATAGGAGCTGTTTAAGCGCGTTCACATCGTAGTTCTTATCCACGAATATGTTTACCTCGACTGTTGGCTCTCCTGGAACGTATCTGCGCGTTGGCCACATGGGCCTCAGTGCGTAGTAGTTCCCCAAGTCTATGAGGTTTGCCCTCAGTCCACCCCTGCTTGCAAGCGCTTTGTTGAGCTCTGTGAAGAATTGAGTGTTTGCCAGGTCTTTTGTGAACAGAATGAGTGGGACAAGGTTCACGTTCTTCTCCCGTAGTTGCGCGTATATTTTGGCTCCTGCGCCACTGTACACATTCAGCCTTATGACGGAGATTCTCCCCTCCGCGATGTTTTTGTCTATATAGTTGGCCACGGTATTGAATTCCGGCGCGCAGACGTCACAGTGGGGATCGTCCAGCAAGATCATGGCGTGGCTATATTTTGGCGTGATTGTGATTCCCTTTGAAACCAAAACAACGATGACTCCGAGCAGGAATCCGATGATCGCAGCAAATATGTACCCATGATCTCTTTTATGCATAGAATAAGAATGGGGAGGGAGTTGTTAAACCCTTAACTGCAACTCCCTGCTGCGGATGCCGACGTTGTTCCTCCGCCGATTCCCGGGCTGGTATTCTGGGATGAAAGCGTTGTGCTGCATGCCTTTGGCGGATGCAGGAATGCAGCACAGATAAGTTCTTTCAGCGCTTCTGGATTCCTGGGAGTTCCCGCCATCGGCACATACTGGATCACGAGGGTTGGAGAACCCTGCACGTGGTAGTCCTTGTTCATCTGCTCCTCCACTGGATATGCTGGGAACATGCCTATCTTGTTGTTCACAGATATGTTGTATTCCTTCGTGGTTGCTTGTATACATGCGTTGATCTTCTCAGCGTTTATGTCTGCTCCTGCCATGCATTTGCTTGCATTGCCCGTTTCTGTGAAGCAGCTGAGGTAGTTTAGGTATGCATTCTTGTCAAGCTTCTGTATGCAGTACTGACGCGTGTTCTCCGTGAGTTCTGGCTCCCTCGGCGCGTGCATTGAGTAGTTCACGAAGCGGACGTGGAAGTCCACGTTGTTCCCCAGCAACTTGATTACTGGAATGATTGCTTTCTCCGCCTGCAACCCGAATGGACAGTAGCTCATGACGAAGAGGTCCACCTTTGGTCTGTCTGTTTTGAGGACGTAGTATTCTCCGTTGCTGTAGTTCCATTCGGGCGGGATTACGTTTTGTAGAACTGCCTTCGGGCCCTTTACGATAACGAAGTAGTTGCTGTCGCTCGGAAGGGCTGTTGCGTTAATATCCGCGCCCATTCCGACCTGCTGCTGGAGATATGTCTTGACTTGGTCCAAGATCGGCTTCTGAGCCTCAACGCTGATCTGGACCTTTGGCACGATCAGCGCGTTTCCCTCCAGTTCCGCCGTTGGGAAGTATCTCTTCAGCATTTCGACGATGCCCTTCGGACCGACCATCTTCATTTCGTAGTTTCCGCTCGCTGGCTCGAATTTAACTACCATGTTTGGCTGCAGGGACATAATCTGGCCGGCGAGGCGGTAAAGCTGCTGTGCATTGTTTGTGTATATGTAGAAGTACTGTATTGGCTTGTTCGGATCGTAGCGGTACGTAATAGATATTGGGGCGAGAACGTAGTACTTGCCGGCTGGCTGGATGAGGTTTTGTACGGGAATCTTTCGGCTATCTGCGAATTCCTTTATTTTCTTGTAGAGCGTCGTGCCCGTGATATTTCCCTCAAGGACAACAACTGGCAGATATGCTGCGCCCTGGTTGTTCTTGTAAATCTCCTCATAGATCCTCTTTGCTGTCGGGTCGTTGTAACTGAGCTTCACGACGTTGAATTCCTTGTTCGAGAAGCCGAACTGCTGCTCCAGCATTGCGAGCCCCTGGTTCAGCGTTTCGTTGCAGAATTCACAGTCAGGGGATGTTATTACGTATGCCACGGGCTTGGAGAATGTTGCACTCGCACCGCCAGTAACTCCGTGTGTTTTCCCGATTCCCAGCCCGATTACGAGCCCTATGACTAGTGCAAGTATTGCTATGCCCACAAGCACGTATGTGGGGTTATAGCTCTGGTTTTTCTTGACAGCCTTTTCGTGCTTTGCTTTTGCGCCGCTGCTTGTCTGCGCGGGCGCCTTTTCAACCCCGTGTGTCTCACGGGAAACCTCTTTTTTGCCCTCCGTTTTGCTACTCTTTCTTCTGGGCATGCTATTATCTCGCGAATAAGTGTTTTTACCCCTTTGGATCAGATGCTAACATGGAGCAGGTTATTGACAACGCAATTTGTCCAGCCTGCGGGAAGAAGACCCTGCGCACCGTAATTGTGGAGAAGGAACTCCCCCGCTTCGGCAGGGCCGTCCTCGTTACGTCCAAGTGTTCTGCCTGTGGTTACACGCATACGGACGTCATGGAGCTGGAGGACCGCGGCCACAAGAAGCTTCGCATCCTCGTTGATGACCCCAAGAAACTTAATGCCCTCGTGGTTCGTTCCGCGGGTGCCACCGTGCGTATTCCTGAATTTGATCTGGAGATGCTACCCGGTCCGTTCTCTAACGGCTTTATAACAACTGTAGAGGGGGTTCTTGACCGTTTTGAGTCCGCGGCTGAGAAGATAGTTCCCGAGAGCGAAGAGGAGAAGGATGCGAAGGAGACTGCGCTGCGCGAGATCCGCGAGGCGAAGGACGGTAAGCGGCAGTTTACTTTGGAAATAGACGATCCCCGCGGTGTTTCCGGCATTATTTTATCCGATGACGCATCTTCAGAGCAGGAGCAGTGATCTCTTTCATTTCCCTCGCGGTGACAAGCACCTTTCCAGTCCCCACCACATTGTTTTTCTCGTCCACAAGTATGATTTCCTGGTACGGACGGAGTTCCGGATCCCATGCGATTGCATCTTTTGTCAGGGGTGTTTTTCCATCCTTAACGCGCTGCACTCCTCTCTCGC
>JAADDH010000021.1 GCA_013154035.1 Candidatus Iainarchaeum sp.
TAGCAGGGGCTGCGCCCCCTGCACCCCATCGCGAACTATGTTCGCGTGCACACAAACTCGTGGAGTTTGCGATGCTGCATCGGCGTTCGCTTCACTCAGCCGATATTCATCGGCCGGCGCTTTCAGCGGGGTCGGTCTGACGACCGGCCACACAATTCTTGTGTTGCTTACATCAGATCACAATGGCAGGGTTCCATAGAAACCCTCCGTGGTGCCGGCTGACACAGGAGCAGCGGACAATGCCCGGATGTTGCGTTATAATTCTTGTTGTTCCAATATGCACATGGATTGGAGGCTGGCCGTGGCAGCCACGATTCTCGCGTGGGGCGCTCAGGCGGTCGTGTTGAAATATCTCGTTAGTGACGTTTCACTCACGTCAATTGTGTTTATCATATGGGTGGCCGGATCTCTTGGCGGTCTGGCATATTTCTTATACGCTGGCTGGCCGGTGGACTCTTTGAGTTTTAGGCACGTATTTTGGGTTCTTGCGATGGGCGTTCTCGCAGGAATTGGGTATCTTGGCCTAATGTATGCCCTATCGGTAGCGCCCGCCACGGTTGTTCTGCCCTTGACAACGCTGAACGTGGCTGTCGCTGTTGTTCTTGCGTCGTTTTTGTTCCGTGATCCCCTTACGAGTAGGGAAATTGCGGGGCTCGTTCTTGCGATTGCCGCGGCATTTCTGCTCGCGGCGCCTTAAATTGCCGTGCCTGTGTTTGCGTGCGTACTTCTCCATGTTCGCCAGAGAATGTGGAAAAATATGAGCGCCCGGGCCAGGACTCGAACCTGGGACCTGCCGGTTAACAGCCGGCCGCTCTACCAACTGAGCTACCCGGGCTTAAAGCGCGGGACCTACAAAAAGCAATTGCGATATTCTTTAAACGCTTTGTGAGGCGACTATGCGTTCTATGTCTGCTACTGTCCGGACACAGCGAGCGCCTCTTATGCAGCTTCCTTCGGGTAGAATCACGGTGCCATTGTATGCTTGTGCCTTCTCGCGAGCGTAGAGGATTTGTTCAACAAATCCGTTGGGGGAGATCACTCCACTTGCGGCGAGATCATGTGGGTGTAGGCCAGATATTGCCGCAAACATCGCTGCGTATATCGCAGCTCCTGCGGATTCTCCCTGAAGGATTGTCGACGGCCCCCCGACGGTTATGTATATGTTCTTATTACCTATGCTATACCTGCTTCTCAACACGCTGAAGGCTGTTCTTATCGCTGTTTGAAAGTCCTCTGTCATTATGCCGTCGGATGATACATATACTCTTCCATTTCCTTGGGCCACGCATGCTGTAATTGGGATGGGTACTCCCTGCTCGCCGTTGTACCCGAGGGCGTAGACGGTTGCGCAGTGGTTTGTGCTCGGTATTGTGTGTTCATACGTGATTATAACGAGGCTCGTTGCAAGCAGGAGAATTAACCACCATTGCCTCATTTTGGACACCGTAGATATTAATGCGGCGGCGCCCAGGGGTTGACGAGGGGTCCGAGCCCGTACCCGTGCCATGCACCTCCAGCCTGCGCCCCCGCCAGCATGGGCACGCGGGGCTACGGTTGCTCCCTTCCGGGCCTGGCCGGGTTCACCCCAACGCGCCCACCCGGCGGGACAGGCCTTCTACGGCACACGGCACTGGTCGGCACCCGGACTTGCCTCGCCGTCCCCTGGGCATGGCCCCGGCATAAGCGGATTTCCGGTACAGGGGACCGCTGACCCCCCGGCTGCCGCCGCAGTATTATATGCTTGCATCCCGTTATAAGATTGTTCTTCTTCCTGGTTATGCGCAATTATACATAACGCACATAGTGGAACATTTCCCATATTTTCTTTTTCCTGTCGTTCTACATAACCGCCAATCGACGTTCTGCACAAGGGAAACCTATTTAAACTACGAAACCGTAAATTTACACGAGTGTTTGCCCGATGAGGGAGCCTCGAGAGGTGATAAATGTGAGGTCTTTGGTTGAAGATGCCATCAGGAGAAATGCCCAGCCGGCTGCTAAGGCCGATGAGTTTGCCCAGCCCAGGATTGTTGTTATCGGATGTGGTGGTGCTGGTAACAACATGGTTAACCGTATTGCCCAGATGGGCATAAAGGGTGCTGAGCTTATTGCCATTAACACAGATAAGCAGCACCTATCCATGCTTTCTGACGATATTACGAAGATACTCATTGGAGGTAGCGTTACCCGCGGTCTTGGCGCTGGTGGTAACCCTGAGGTTGGTCAGAAGGCTGCGGAGGTTTCCCGTCAGGCACTTGAGACTGCTCTGGAGGGTGCTGACCTCGTTTTCGTCCTTGCCGGTCTCGGTGGTGGTACGGGTACAGGTTCCGCCCCTGTGGTTGCCCAGATTGCCAAGGAGCAGGGTGCTATCGTCGTTGCCATGGTCACATACCCCTTCCGTCTTGAGCGTGCACGCATGAACAATGCGGATGAAGGTCTCGTTCGTCTTGCTCAGCACGCCAATACTGTGATCGTGATTGACAACAACCGTCTCGTGGAGCTCGTGCCCAACCTCCCACTGAACGATGCGCTTAAGGTGGCGGACGAGGTTATTGCCAAGACCATTCAGGGTCTTGCAGAGACGATCACGCAGCCGTCCGTGTTCAAGAACATCGACTTTGCGGATATCCGCGCGATCATGACCGGCGGTGGCCTTTCCGTCATTTCCGTCGGCGAGGGCCGCGGTGTAAACAAGGTGCAGGACGTCGTTGAGGATACCCTTAAGAACGCGCTTCTGGACGTAGATGTTACCGGAGCTACGGGTGTTCTGATCCACATTACTGGTGGTTCGGACCTTACCCTTGGAGAGGCTGCCGACATCGGCGAGCTTCTCACGGAGCGCGTTGATCCCAAGGCCACCGTCGTATGGGGTGCCCGCATTGATCCCAGCTTCCAGGATCGCGTCCGCGTGATTGCCATCTTCACTGGTGTGTCTTCCAACTTTATAAAAGGGCCTATTGGCAACAGCAGCGCGGCGCGTGATATTGCGGGCATGGCAGAGGAGATCCCTGGTTTGGATTACCTCCGCTGATCCCCCCTTTCTTCTGCTTTTTTCAGCGCTTGGATTATTTGATTACCCACGGCAGCGCGTTTATAACGAATACGATGATCGTAGCCCAGAATAATAGTTTGTAGAGCAATTTCATGCCTTCTTTCTCCGCTAGCGCGCGGAACAGCTGTCCCCCATCTAGCGGTGGCACTGGGAGCATGTTGACCAGACCAATCATGAAGTTCAGCAGAGCGGTCCAATATATGAGTGATACCATGAACGTTACGATCCCATACCACCAGGGCAGCGGTTTCACGTGGTGGTTCTCTATGCCTTCTACGCCCAAGTATCCGGAATGCATCTGGATTGTTACATTCTTTTCTGCGTTGTTTTCCAGCACAGTTAGCGTTATGGGCCCGTTGTATTCATCTTTTTTGAGCGGTGCAAGCGCCTTGAAGAAGTATTTTGAGCAAGGTGTGGGAGTTCCGTTAACGTCGAGTATTGTCGTCCCTGCATTTATCTCGCCGTATGCCCCCGAGGGAATGATTTGATCGCCAATATGTATGCTCTCGGGGACGTGAAGGATGGTTACGCCATTTGATGCAGTACACTCAACGTTTGCGGCATACTCGCTGAGAGGGGTTACTGCAAGGAGTAGCACTGCGAAAATAGCGAATACAACCATGTTCGCCATCGGACCGGCGGCAAGGATACGGCTGATGGATCGCGTGGGCTTTCGCTTCATGATCTGCTCCTTCGGCTCAACGTATGCGCCAATGGGGAGGAATCCCAGTAAGAGCACGCCCCCTTCATCTACGGGTACCCCCTCGCGGAGAGCCACGACGCCGTGCGCCCCCTCATGGAATAAAAGCGCGATGACGAGTGCAATGATGCCCTCCACAAGGGGAATGTGGATGGGTCCGAATGACGTTCCGGGTATTGCCAGCCCAATTCCTGGCTCTGGCGTGATCCCCAGCACATATTGCTTGATGATTGCGTATGCCGATCCGCCGAGTAATGCGATTCCGTAACCTGCAAACCCCAAAAGTATGAGGATTGCCCCCTGTACCGCCGCTGTGATTAGGTCTGCCCCGCCGAACATAGATCCACCGCGCGCCAGCGGGAGACCCACTGCGTAGAACAGGATGTATGCGAAGAACCAGAAGTACGCTGTGCGCAGGTTTTTCGGGTCAATGATCTTCCTGGCGATGATTGGGCCGACGAGGAACGTTATCGCAATATCTCCAAACACTCTCCAGTCTGCCTGTCCGGCATACTTGTTCACCTGGCGTACTAGCCACTGCCACGGCACAGTGTATATGACCGCTCCCGATGCCCTGCCCTTTCGCTTCAGGTACTCTAGGACGGGGATACCTACAAGGATTAGAATGAGAATAGGGGAGATACCCATTATTTTTTCACCCAGCGGATCTTTACCACGTCGCCGAGCGTGATCTGTGTCGGCGCGTTGTCTTCTTCGGGTAGCGGTAGGTCTCCATCATCCTCTTTGACCTCGCGGAACAGTTTGATTTTTAGGATTTTTTCCAGCTTTCTCGCCACGTCGTCTGTGGGGGTAAGTTCGCCCTCTTCTATTTTGTGGAGATATCCCTCGCGGATGTGGAGCTTTTTGGCAAGATCCTCCCTGCTTATGCCCTCCTTTTCCCTTGCCTCGCGTATGATTTGCCCGTAATTCTCCACGAGCACATACTCTTTCTTTTCCTTTTCTTCCTGTCTTGCTTTTCGCTTCTTCTGCTCTGGCCGGTCAGCGTAGACACGACGTATGATCGTGCCCCTGTCGGCGCAGCGGCTGCATGCAATTAGCTTTGCTCCCTCAATCTCCACGAGAAAGCCCCTGGTTATTTCCCTGCCGCAGATCTCGCAGTGCATACTCTTAAAAGATGGGGCAAGATTATATAGTTCTGATGGTTGAGAGCGACAGCAGGGACAAGAATGCGGATCTGGCATCCTACGTGTATCGTTTAGAGGAAGAGCTCCGTGCCCTGAGAGATGAGCGGGCAAAGCTCGAGAGCCATACGTTCCTGCTACAGAAGAAGTACGTTGAGCTGCGTAGGGAATTTGAGCGACTCACCACGCCTCCGCTTCTTGTTGGTACTGTTCTGGACGTCCTCCCTAACTATCGTGCCGTTGTTAAGAACTCTAATGGCATGACATTTCTCGTTAACGTGATGTCCTCTGTATACGACAAGATTTACCCTGGTGCGCAGGTAGCCATGTCCCAGCAGACCGTTGCGATTGTGGACGTCCTTCCCGAGCCGAAGGACGAGCGAGTCAGGGCATTTGAGGTTGTTGAGCGCCCGGAGGTCAGCTACTCAGATATTGGTGGTTTGAGGGATGTTATCCAGGAAGTTCGCGAGGTGGTAGAGCTTCCTCTCAAGAATCCAGACGTCTTCAAGGAAATAGGTATAGTTCCGCCCAAGGGTGTGCTCCTCTACGGCCCGCCTGGTACCGGAAAAACCCTTCTCGCCAAGGCGGTAGCCCACGAGACTAATGCCACGTTTATTCATGTTGTTGGCTCTGAATTGGTGCGTAAGTTCATTGGCGAGGGTGCAAAGTTGGTCAGGGACCTTTTCAAGCTCGCAAGGGAGAAGGCACCTGCCATTGTGTTCATAGACGAAATAGACGCCATCGGTGCTGTGCGGACGGAGGCACTCACTGGTGGGGATCGCGAGGTGCAGAGAACCCTCGTTCAGCTGCTCGCGGAGCTGGATGGATTCAAACCCCTGGATGGTGTGGCGGTTCTTGGCGCCACCAACCGTATAGATATATTGGACCCTGCGCTTCTTCGTCCTGGGCGGTTTGATCGCATCATAGAGGTGCCACTTCCGGACGAATCCGCTCGCTACGAGATCCTCCGCGTGCACACAAAGGGCATGAAGCTGGCGAAGGATGTGAATCTCCGCGCACTAGCCAAAGCTGCTGCCGGCATGTCTGGTGCGGACCTGAAAGCTCTCGTCACAGAGGCAGGGCTTCTTGCAATCCGAAAGGGCCACAAAGCTGTTCGCATGCAGGATCTCCGCGAGGCTATGGAGAAGGTGCGAAAGAAGAAGGTAGATAAAGGGCCCGCCCACATATACTTGTAATGGGCGTTCAACTTGGGGATCTGGTCGTAAAGCACGAGCTGGACTACGACGCGCTGAAGGCCCGCACCATTGCCCTTGACGGCTACAATACCCTCTACCAATTTCTTTCAGCCATTCGTCAGCCAGACGGGACGCCACTCATGGATCGCCAGGGGCGGATCACGTCTCATCTCTCAGGCATATTCTACCGTACAATACGTATGATTGAACGCGGCGTGCGCCCAGTCTATGTTTTTGACGGTAAACCCCCAGAGTTGAAGGAAAAAACCCTTGAGAAGCGGAAGGAGATTCGCGAGCAGGCCCGCCAGAAGTGGGAGAAAGCGCTTGCAGAGGGTAACCTTTCCGAGGCCCGCAAGTACAGTCAGGCTGCAACCCGTCTGACGAAGGATATGGTGGACGATGCCAAGCGCCTTCTTGACGCCATGGGGATTCCTTACGTTCAGGCACCCTCTGAAGGCGAAGCGCAGGCGGCATACATGGCTGCAAAGGGAGATGTGTGGGCATCTGGCTCCCAGGACTACGACTCTCTTTTATTTGGTGCTCCCAGATTGGTTCGCAACCTCGCCATTGAGGGACGTCGCAAGCTTCCCGGAAAGGACGTTTACGTGCCCGTGCACCCAGAGCTTATCGTTCTTGATGAGGTTCTCGAACATCTTGGTATTGACCGCAGGAAGCTCATCTGGCTCGCCATCCTCATAGGGACAGATTTCAACGAGAAGGTTCCCGGCGTGGGTCCCAAGCGCGCCCTTGCCCTAGTTAAGGAGCACGACTCTCTTGAAAGCATTTTTAAGGTCCTCAACTACGAGCCAGATTATGACTGGAATGCCGTGGAACAACTCTTTCTGAATCCCCCTGCTACGAACGAGTATGATATCCATTTTAGAAAGCCAGATCCGTCTCGCATCCGAGCAATTTTAGTGGACGAGCATGATTTTTCCCCCGAGCGCGTGGAGAGGGCGATTCAGCGGCTCAGTGAGAACCACCCTGCCGCCGGCGCCCAGACCTCCTTGGACGCTTGGTTTTAGTGGCTTCGCTTACGGGAGTCATGAACGTTCTGAACATCTCGACGATACCATAGGCTGCTAGACCGACCGCCGCCGTGAGAAGGAGCGCGGCCACTGCCCAGAATGTTACTACAGAGAATCCCTGTCCTATCGCTAGCGATAGAAGCCCGACGATGAATATCACAATACCTACCATGATGTATGCAATGTCCTTCGCTATTTGCACACTTATGCTCGATGGCAGGGGAGAGTATCGCGTTATGTCCTCTGCGTAGCGGAGCATAATCGCGTATGTTGCCATGGTGATGCTTGCCAGGGGGTATGCTGCTAGGGCGAACCCGACGACGGCAATTGCGAGTGCGTGGTGGGGATACTCCGTCATGGCGTAGCCGGTTATGTATGCAATTGCAATGAGTGTGAGGATGTATTCGAGAATGCGCTCAGTCTTCTTTTCTATGTTTTTGGTGTGCAATATGTTCTTCTGTGCTGTGCTCATTGCCCCGAGATATGGTTTTAGCCGTTCTTCTAGTTTTATGAGCCACGGTGGAATCATGCTGACAATTTTCTCGCTTAATTCTTTCTCCTTTCGCAAAAGTATTCCTGCGAGGATCGTGGTTGCCAGGATGAGCAGGAACGTTGCTCCCATGAGGTTTGGCGCCAGTGCCGTGATCTCTGCAGCCTGTGCCGCGGTGAGGTGGAAGTATTTCAGTGTTGTGGGGTCGTTGAATGGGATTTTTTGTATCGTGGCGGCCATGAACAGGGCAAACTCTCCTGCTGGGAGAAGGAGTAGGGCTAATTTTGCAGCTTTCTTTGGCTCCACCCCGAAGAATGGTGCAGTGATTATCAGCACTGCCCGCTGGATGAGGAAGATGAGGATGCCGATCCCTGCGAGGATCCACGCCATGGGGCCAAAGGATATCTGGTATTTCAGCCCCAGCGATGTGAAGAATATGATCACAAATAGCTTCCGGAAGCTCTTCAGCTCGTCTTCGATTTTCTTGGCGTTTGCCGTTTCGGAGAGCAGCATACCTGCGAAGAATGCGCCTAGCAATGGAGACATGCCGAGGTAGCTTACACCATACGCGAATATTAGCAGGAGTGCGAACGCATATAGTGTGAAGTGTTCCGGCTTGCCGAATCGCTCCACAACAGCCAGTAATCGCCGTGATAGCCTATTTCCTATGGCAAACAGGATAAATAATACTACTGCGGAGTTGAGTATGATTTTGCCCACAGATACGTCCCCGTGCGACCCCAAAAGATACCCGATGACGAATACGGAGAATACGTCCTCCAGTATGAGCATTGCCAGTGCAATCTGCGATTCCAGCGCCTCTTCCCAGTGGTTCTCTATAATGATCTGGGAGATTACTGCTGTGGATGAGACTGCCAGCGCGGCACCGAAGACAATGCCGACCATGCTTGGCAGCCCGAACGCTTTTATTGTGAGGAATCCTAACGCGAATCCGACACCGATCTTAATGGGGGCCAAAAATATTGCGTAGGTTCCGGCCTTGCTGAATTTCTTGATACTAATCTCCAGACCCATGTAGAACAGAAGGAGGAACACACCGAGCTCTGATAGGTAATTAATGAGCATTTTATCGGTTACGATGCCCAGACCCTGCGGGCCTAGCCCCAGTCCCGCCAATAGATATCCTATTACGGAGGGCAGTCCAATTGACGAAAGGATACTACCGAATAGTAGTGATACCAGAAGCAGAATGCCCAGTTGGAAGAAAGAGGCGTTCAGCGAGGCGGATTCCATCGCAAAAACAACGTGCTGCCAGAATAAAAAACTTCCCATTCATTGGTATTATCGCGCAGGTGCTTTGCCTTCTGCCCGCCTATGTGCGGGGGTGCCCGAGCGGCCAAAGGGGGCGGACTCAAGATCCGCTGGCTTAGTGCCTTCCGGGGTTCGAATCCCCGCCCCCGCATCACACCAACTGCTTCATCGCAAGCTCCGCTTGCGTGCACGCGAACATAGTTCGCGATGTGGTGGCCCGCGTCCTGCATGCGCTCACTTCGTTTGCTTAGCAGGCCAATAGCAGGGTGTTGCAGACACCCTCTTCGGGGTTATAGGGGCGGTAGCCCCATCGTCACGCCAGCCGGGATGGCGGCTGCGTGGTGCCGGCTGACACGGCAGCCGTTCTGAATCCTCCCACATCACACCACCGAATGGGCGCATCCCTTCCGTTTCTGTTTACCCTCGGACAATTTCCTTCAGCACCGCCTCTAGATCTGGTTCCTCCAACGATAGGTCAACGATCTCGTGCTTCAGAACGTTTTCCACTGCCTTCTTCGCCTCTCTTCTCGGAACGCGGTACTTTACGTATTTTCCTGCCTGCTCTATGATTTCATAGCCAAGATCGGGAACATCTTCGGCGAACTCCACGGACAGATATTTGTACGGAACGGAGCGCATGAGTTCGCGTATTGGCCCGTCGTAGCGAATCTCCCCTTCTGTGAGCAGGATCACCCTATCGACTAGCCCCTCTATGTCGCTCATTTGGTGGGTAGTATAGATGATTGTCGTTCCCCACTCCTCGCGCACGCGTTTGAGCATTTCCTTGATCTTCTCGCGTGTCCAGACGTCGATGCCTATGGTTGGCTCGTCAAGGAATATCACTTTCGGACGGTGCAGCAGAATCAGCCCGAGTTCGCAGCGCATTCTCTGCCCGAGGGAGAGCTTTCTCGCCTGGACGGGGAGGAGCTCTTTGATTTTCAGGTGCTGATCCAGGAACTCCAGCGTTTCTTCGTACTCCGTGTCTCCCACGCCATAAATGTCCTTGTAAAGCAAGAAAGTATCTTCCACGGGAACGTCCCATATAAGTGCGCTCCGCTGCCCGAATATCACACCGATCTGTTGCAGGTATGCCTTTTCCCGCTTCCATGGCGTGTATCCCAGAACCGTTGCACTTCCACCGTCGGGGTGGAGGATGCCCGTGAGGATCTTCGTTGTTGTGCTCTTTCCCGATCCGTTGGGTCCAAGGAGTGCGACGATCTCGCCCGCCTCCACGGTGAACGATATGCCCTTCAGCGCCTCAGTTCTTTCTTCTCCCACCTTGAAAAGCAACCACTTTCGCTTCGTCTGGACGTACGTCTTCCGCAGGTCTTCTACAACAATTATGTCATCCACCATACGCTTCCCACCTTTTCAGACCGATTGTCCACAGAGCTCTGGCGATTATGAGCCACACTGCGATCAGAACTGGTATCAAAAGGACGTATTTGTCGGTTAATCCCATGATTGCGTGCATGGGCAGGGTGGTTACGAAGTAGATGGGAACAATTACGATCATTGCCCAGTAGAGCAGCGATTTCTTGTACGCATCTACAGGGTAGTCCCTCCCGTAGCCCCAGACCATGTCAAAGGCGCGGAGTATTGGTCGTGCATCCCCTATGAAGAAGTTCAGATACATGAGTACAGAGTAAACGAGGTTGTCTATGATCGCACCGGCGAGAATTAGGGTGAACCCGACGGCAATATTTGCAATGCTGTATCCTATCGTCACTCCAATTACTGCTACGAGTACCCCCTTTGCTGCTGTGGCTATTACGTCCTCTGCCCCAACTCTCTGGGGGAATATAACCATCCACAGATCTCCAGGTTTCGTTAGGATTGTCGCGAGTTCGCCACGCCGTATCATTCCAGACGTGGGTATGAACGCAAAGAGCAGCGTGTCCAGGTATAGCGCGAAATCCGCCACCAGTGCAAAGAACACCAGATCTTTGAGCGTCCATCCTGGGATTGTTCCTCCACTTCTTGTCATTGCCCCCCAGAATACGTATGCTGATAGCACGGAGACGAGGGTGTATATGAGCGCCACTATGAATTCCCACCTATACGTCTCGGCCTTGTGCACTACGATTCTCCACATCGTCCGCCAGATCATCCCCCGAACGCCTCCGCACGTGCTATTGCCTTGTGATATAGCCATCTATATACCAGAAACATTGGAATAAGCCACAGTATAGCTATCGCAATGGTTTCCGCGCTCAGCCCCTTGAAAAGCACCATAATTGTGTCGTAGCGCAGATACCTGAATGGAAGGTAGTATGTGATCTGCTGGAACCATGTCGGCATTACGCTGAGCGGCACCACGTCTCCGCCAAGGAATCCCCAGAATATCCAGCCCATAAGCCCCTGAATGTATCCAATGTGGTATGTCCACGCTGTTATCAGTCCAATTGATGCGTCGTAGAGCGCCTTGAACGCAACAAATATGGCCATCATTATGAAGAACGCGCCCATGTTCCCCGCATATCCAAGCCACTCTGCGATCAGAAAGATGAGGAGCCCGTTGGAAATGATGCCTGGCAGCGCGCGCCCCAAACTGAATAGGAAATACCATACACTTGGCTCCACGGGGCGGGACAGTGTAATGCTCATCTTTCCGCTGTTCAACTCGTCCTGTATCCGCCACGGGATCATGGTGGTTGGAATCTCCGCCAGCAGCTCGGACGTGGCATAGTAAAGCATCAATTCATTGATACCAAAACCCATGAGCGTCGTTCGCCCAGAGAGCGCTGCAACGGACGCCACAAGCGCAACGCGGACGATAACCCCTACAATCGGCCGGATTATATCTACAATTACTCTGCTGGGGTAGTAGATTGCCGCGCGCCAGCCTGCCCGCACGAATCCTAGCACAGATGAATCTTGTCCCCTCGGTTTTAAATCCACTTTACCCAATCTTCTTGCGGTGAGGAGGATGGCAGGTGAACGTCTTTGGCAATGATTTCGTGGTAACACCCTGGGAAGTTGAGGGAGAGAT
>JAADDH010000029.1 GCA_013154035.1 Candidatus Iainarchaeum sp.
TTCAACACAATCGGAGACCGCACAGTATACCTCCGGCAGTACAGCAGCGTGAAATACCAGGACTCCAAGCACAGGGAATGGGATACACGTCCGGAGCTGCTTTTCCACAGGGGGCGAAACTCTGGCAGAATCGAAAAAGCAACGGTCGTTTTCGGCAACCGCGTATACCACTACGAGATCACGCCAGCAGATATACGTGGCGACGGATACAAAATATTCACAGCATTAGAGGCAGCCACAAAAGGGGATATGGGCCCACTCAGGCAACTGGCAGAGAATTGGCGGGGAGAAGCGCGCATCGTGCTTACCGATAAAAATAGACAGAGCAAACTAGAGCTAAAAATACACGCAGCAGACATACAGGACATGGTAGAACGGTACACGCGCCTGAAGCTCGGCATCCCTGCCCGTCGAGGTAATTGTTGACTCCTCAATCAGAAGCACAGCTATGCCGAAAAACGATAAAAGAAACAACAAAATCAACGTGTGGAGTAAACGAAGGAGCAGTCTCTGACGACGCGGACATAAATGCCCTCTCCGGAGGAACCATTCAGGCAGGCTGGGAAAAACGCATAGTACAGCGTTTCAGGACACGTGCGAGTTCCACCATGGCAGACGAAGTAAGTCACTGTAGTGCCATCAAGGTTCTTGGGTAAAAAACCCTGCTCAGGTCGCCAGGATGCACAGAAGTGCTTCATTATCACGTCTGGATCCGGGATCTTCTGGGCACCAGAAACGAAGAAAATTGCGTTCCATCCTTCAACTTTGCAGAGCCCCTTCCCGGCAGGATCAAAACAATTATACTCACTAGCCACAAGACGTGCATCTCCGAAGTAACTGCTTAGCTCCGCAAGCACATTCTTATCGTCGAACGTTATGGCTTTGCTCGCCGTGGAGCTCAAAGAGAGGGGTATTCCGCGGCAACCGGAAGGTCTTACTGTCAGAATAACCACAAACGTCGCAAATAGTGCAAAAATACAGAGCACAATTGCCAATCTGTTCATGAGAAAAAAGGGGAATGGAAGTATATAAACGCAGCGATCAAACCACGCGAACGTCCGTCGCGCCTTCCCAAAGCCCGTGTATGTTACACAGCGCAAGCGCACGAAGAGTTCCAGACCCGGGAACAACAACGCGGAACACTGCCCTCGGCTCAGTAAATATCTGCATCTCTCCGTGCGCCTCAAACTCCACGCGTCCAAGAGCGTATGCCGTAGTCCCACCCTCGGGAACAAAGTAAAGCTCGATCCACTTTATGTGGTGGTCGGCGGTGTTCGGATGCGAAATCTGTTCACCTACAACCACTTCAACATCAAACGGCTCTCCAGCACGAACAGAGTCTGGCGCATGGATCACAGGAACGTGCTTCTCAGTCTTCCAGTCAGCAGTCTTAATTTCCACGATCACCCCTCCATCTCACGTACCTCTTTGGCTCCGTGCTCCAGCGCTTCGACCTGCTTAGGATCCAAGCGCTTCAGCAACTCAAGAAACTCCCCAACGTGCTCTTTCTCCTCCTGCGCAATGTCCGCAAAGACCTTCTTGACGAGGAGATCCTTTGCCTGTACTGCCAGCTGCTCGTACAAACTGACCGCATCTAGCTCTGCAATAAGACCAAGGCGCACGAGCTCCGAATCAGCCATACGATGATCCTCTTCCTTCACCTTGCCAAAACCCTTTGGAATTTCAGACATCATACATCTCACCGATAGAATATAGAAAGAGGGAATGTAAAAGGGATTAGATCTTCTTGTGGCAGAACCACCAGTCAAAGCACTCAATCTCGCCCTTCTTCGCCGCCTCTTCACGCTGCTTCTTTTCCTCAATGCTGGACGCAGGTGGTATAATCACGTGATCTCCGACGAGCTCGTTCTCCGGCCATTTGTGCGGTGCCGCGACTCCATACTTGTCCGTGGTCTGAAGGGCCCTCACAAGACGGAGGATCTCATCGACGTTTCTCCCAGCCTCCTGTGGATAGTAGAGAACCGCTCTAATGATGCCCTTGTCGTCAACGATGAAGACTGCGCGAACCGTATTGGTCCCCTTGTTTGGATGGATCATACCTAGAGTCTCTGCAACGATGCCCATGTCGTCCGCAATGATTGGGAACTTGATTTCAACGCCTAATTTGTCCTTGATCCATTCGGTCCACTTGATGTGGGAGAATACTTGATCAACAGAGAGACCAATGAGCTCAGTGTTTAGTTCCTTAAACTGGTCGTAGCGCTTCTGGAATGCCACAAACTCAGTAGTGCAGACAGGCGTGAAGTCCGCAGGGTGGGAGAATAGCACAAACCACTTACCCCTGAACGCGTCAGGGAGCTTCATCTTTCCGTGTGTCGTAGTAACTTCCAACTCAGGGAACTTGTCCCCGATAGCAGGCACATATATCTCTGCCATGTTCATCACCTCACGATGATTTGGTTCGAAAGTCTTTTAATAGAGTTCGGTTCACTTGCTAATATGGTTCGTATTTCGGAAAAAGATATTAAAATCATAGAATACCTAATGAAAGATGCCCGCATGCCATACACGGAAATAGCACGACGCCTCGGCGTCACAGAAGCTGCAGTAAGAAAACGTGTCAAAAAACTGGAAGAAGAGGGAATCATACGGGGATATCGGGCAATCATCGACGCCAAACGCGTAGGCTACAAGATCGTGGCAGAAATCGGCTTTGACGTAGAGCCAGAGCAATATGTGCGTGCAATAGAGCAGGTAAAGCAAATGCCGGAGGTCAAGCGAATGAAGAGCACCACAGGGGATCACATGATCCTACTAGAATGCTGGTTCCACGATAGTGATGAGATGGTAGATTTCGTCAGACGGCTGGAAAGCATTCCCGGCGTACAGCGCGTCTGTCCCGCAATTCTAGTAGAAGAAATCAAATAGGGATATTCACATCAACTACATTCCTGTCGGCAATGGGAATCGTGAACACGATCTGCTGCTTGCCGGGGGGATACACCAACACGCGCACATACTTGGATGCAAGCACGTTAAGATCGCAGGCCCCCGCATCGTTGGTAAATGCGCTCGCATGGTCCGAATAAACAGTCACCCCGGAAACCGGCGCGCCATTTGCCTCGAAATACGCCCTGCAATGAATGAGCACATAGTGTTCGGGTGCAGGCGTTCCTGTGCTGGCGGGATGCGAAGCAAATATCGGGGCAATAAGAACTGCAACCGCCACAACACCCAACACCGCCGCAGAGGCAAGGTACCAATCCATGCATAGAAAATATGATAACTTCAAATAAAAATGCAACAGAATATCTACGTGGACATCACGGACATCATACGGGAAATGGGCGTGAACGGCGCAAGGTTCATGGAAGAACACGTGGATCCTCAGTTTAAAGCGCTCGTATTTCTCTACGAACACCTGGCGAATAAAGAAAACTTCGTTCCACTTGTTATCGCCAACGCACTGGTGTCCTATCAGTTGTCGGGGCGAGGAGAGGACTGGTGGCGGGAGTTTGCAGACTGGTTCTCGAAAAGGGACAGCAATGATGTCGTGCATGCTTACCAAGAATTTCTTCCGCGCTCGCGAAACAATCGTCGACTAACCAACGTAAAAATCCGCAGACTAATGCGCATACGCAAATTCCTAGAAAGCGCAGACTGGAATGCATACTACAAAAACATGGTGCAACTACAGGAAGATATCGCAGCGGCGCTGGGAACGAAGCGAGATGCAAAAACCGTGGTGTTTGCCGTAAAGATGTTTGGCTACGCAATGCGCATAGCCACTGATGCGTTCCGCTCATATCCCCTAGAGGTACCCATTCCTGCCGATTCGCGGATCAAGCGAGCAACGAAACGGCTGGGCGGAGGAGATCCAATCCGATTCTGGAGCAGAGTTGCGATGGAAACGGGAGTGCCACCACTACACATTGATTCAATCATCTGGCCAGCAATGAGTAGCAACCAAGATGTGAAGGAAAAAATCGTCCAATCCTTCGGGCGACTCGGCGAGGACCTAATCAAAATTCTTTCAGCCGCATCTGACCGATAACGTTACGCCCGAAGCGCAAGCCCGGAGACGTTTGCCCAATAATGCCAAAATCAGTAAAGATGTGTTGCAAATCGCCCAGATACGCATGCAAGTCCCCCAAACCGCGAACAACGAAATGGATGTGAGGAATCCCACTCAGTCGTGAAACACCAGAAAGGATTGCCTGCGCCTCCGGACTGAAACGTGCATTATAATCCTGCACTGCCTCCGCCGCAAGGTCAGCAAGGGCGAACAGTTCGTCGTCGTGGGGGTCAGAGATGAAGGGAATCCGTCCGACGTGGTATAACGTTTCTCCGTCAAAGGAAAACGTTGCGGGAACTATATGCACACCGCGCTCAAGGGCGTTCAGGAGAGATTTCTGGAACTCTGGATCCGTTTCAACGTTAGGGGCAAAGTAGCGGACGTGACCGCTCATAACGAGGAAGAGGAGAATGGCATCGCCGTATTCGGCCAGCAGATCTACGTGTTCTCTCCCTCGCTTCGTCGGCGCATCAGGAAAGAGGGCAATGTCGTCCCGAAAGAGTGTGCAGCCCTTTACCTCCATGAGAATGTCACCAGTGTTGTATGAAAGGACGAAATCGATGCGGTGGTTATCGATGGGTATTTCCTTCCCGTAGGCCACTGCGTCCCTGAACTCAGGGAGCGCGCGGGATTCTACGAGTTTCTGGGCAATCAGAGAGTGGTAGCCGGAGTGCTGGAAGATCCAACCATAGCCCTCGCGATAGACGGCAACCAGGTGGAAATCCGTCTTCGCACTCCTCTTCGGGAGAAGAAGAACAGGCGCGCCGGGGCGAAGAAGTTCAGTCAGACGTCCAGGATCATGAACATGCACTCTTCGTTCAGTATCATTGACACGAACAATCGCTACGAACCGATTCGGTCGGCACACGAATTCACCACGAATCAGCGAGCCAAATGAAAGGACGTTCATCACAACAAAGATGAGACAAAAAAGAAAGTTAATGCCTTGGCTTGTGTGGAAGAAAGATATCCGGCACATAGCCGTCATCACGCCTGGAACGGATCTCACCATCCCAGATACCCCAGATTCTAAGCAGATGCAATACTGCAATAGTGGTGAATGCCAAATTTTCAACGCGAGCAGCCGCATCCAGTGAGATCATCTGCCAATCCCTGTGTTCCGGATCTCCAAGACGCACATGCCCCTCTTTAGCGTCAACGAGATAGTATAAAATATTCCGTCGCGCGCTGCCATCATCGTCCCGTGTCATCCCAAGAAAGCGGGGATTTGAAGCATGCAATCCCGTCTCCTCTTGAAACTCACGAACCGCAGCATCCGCAGGATTTTCACCCCAATCCACCCGCCCACCGGGAACCTCCCACACAGTTGGCCAGGGCAGATTGTACTCGCGCACGTCCCGCTCCAAAAGAAAAATGCGTCCATCGTTGATCCAAACACCATACGCCAAGATTACGTTCTTCATAGTTCTCCCTCCGGGGAGTACCCACTCCCCCCGCACAACCACCAAGAAATAGCATAGAAATAGGGGCGTGGTGGTATATAATACCCATAGTTGTGGCGATCAGAGGAATACCCAAACAACAAAAAACGCGAAGATCGCAAAGGGTAAAGAGTATTTGTGGAAGAGCAAATACTTCCTACGCCGGGAAGATAACCGCACTGCAATAATATTGGCCACAGACGCCACAATCAGCCCCATTGCACCAACCGTGGTGCCCATAGCAAGGGGAACGTAGTGGGTAGTGTATTTCGACAGGAGCACAGCGGTGGGCACATCTGACATTATCTGGGTGAGCCCGGCGGCGGTGGCAAAAACGCCCCTGCGGGTAGAAAGAGCACCGTGCGGAAGGAGCGAATTCACGTTAAACGCGGATGATATCATGCCGAAATCCAGGAACAATACGGAGATAAGCGCAAGAAATGCCCAATCGACATGGCGGAACACCTTACGATATGTGAGTGCGAAGTAAACCACCGCAAGGGCCACAGCATACTGCCAAAGCCCTGCGACAAGCAAAACAAGATACCCCACAAAAAGGATGCTGTCCTTGATGGCGGCACGCCTATGGATCTTCGGTAGTGACTCGCGCAAATCAAATGGTTCACTTCGAACGAGTAACCAGGTATATGCGATGAGCGCGGCGAAGATCACCGCGAAAGGCACCAAAAACGGTTTCAAAAACGAGAAGAACGGCCTGCCAGACATCTGCCACAGCATCAACTTCTGAGGATTGCCAACAGGGGATACAAACGCACCCACATTCGACGCAAGGGCGAGAAGGACGAGAATGCGATAACGGAGATCCTCTGACAGTGGCGCGGCGAGAACAATCGGCACAAATGCGAAGAGCGCAAGGTCGTTCGTGACAAGTGCCGCAAGCGCCACCGTTCCGACCACTGAGATTACAGCAAAACCGCGTGCACTACGGGCAAAGCGTGCAAGGCGATGTGAAATCCAATGCAAGAACCCGCTATCGTCAAGCGCACGCACAACAAGGAGAAATCCGAAAATGGAAAACAGAACGCGGAAGTCCAGGTAGGATACAAGCTTGGGAAGGGATGGATGGACTGTGAATAGGAGAATGACAAATAGTACGGAGTAAAGGCTCAGCAGCCACTCCCTGCGAACAAATGCGACAACGTCACTGGATATGCCCACCACAATAAAACGAATTGAAATTTATAACCACTAACGGCACAATCACTACGTGGAGTTTTCACTCAGCAGAGAGATGGGGCCAAAATGGATTATGTTGCTCGCGGCGGCAGGATTGGCAATATCTTTTGCGCTCGGACTTTCAAACTCCACAGTATTCTTTGAAACACTCCCAAAGGAGCAAAACGCAGATATCCTCGTCTTCTATCAACCCACTTGCCCGCACTGCATCGCAGAGATCCCCACGATCAAAAAACTCGTAGCTGCAGGGTATTCGGTATCTGCGTTCAACGTGTTTAAATACCCGCGCCTTGCCGAAAAATACCACGTAACCGCAACTCCCACAATTGTAATTACGAGGACAGGTGAAAAACTGGAGGGCGAACAGCCGTACACCGCAATCATCTCAGCGATCCACGGACTGAGCGGAACGTGGGCACAGAACGGAGAAGCATGCGGAATCGGGGTGAATACATGCTCGCGTACGTGAATGGATTCTTCGCAGGGCTCAGTGGATGCGTGCTGCCTGCACTCTCCGTTATGATTACCAAGAAAAACCGCATGCGCTTTGTATTAGAATTTTTCCTCGCACAGTTTGCCCTGTTCTCAGTACTGAATCTTGCATTCGCATGGGTATATACCGCAATTGAATGGATACAGCCAATACTACTACTGGTGGCCGCAGGAATTACGTTCTGGTCCGCATACGCAATATACACAGGGAAACAGATGCCCGCACCGCATTCCGGAGCGCTCTATGGCATAGCACTCTCGCCTTGTTCCATCGGGTTTGCGATAGCGACGGCAACGACATCGTTCAGCTGGATTACCGCAATAACAAACGCTCTGCTATTTGCACTTGGGATCATAACACCCATAGCAATAATTGCATTCATATTCCAAAGATCAGACGTGTTCCTGCACCACGGAAAATGGTTCGAACGGGCTTCAGTTGCGCTCCTCGTATTGGTTAGCTACTACCTCGCATATCTGGCGGGCGCATCTTGGAGGTGGATTCCATGATCATATTCTTGCTCCATCTGGCAATTGCAGGGATTTTGGCATACGTGGTAATTAGATCGATCGTTGAAACGGGCAGAAAGGATCTGGTAATCCCCATCGCTGGCATAATCACGATATTCCTCATCCACTGCATCAGTTTCGGAGAAACATGCCTACAATGCAATATAACCTCGCCAAAGTGCATGGGAGAACTCTTCATGTTCTGGTTCTTCGCGGGCTGGGCAATAATACGGCTAGTGTGGAGAAAGTAGCGTGATTGCACCTGCTCCTACGTGCATCGGTATGTCCGCAGAACATATTCTAAAAGAAAATGAAGATATCAAAATGAATGCTACGGGCACTCAACAATGCCTGCTTCCCGGGAACTGCTAAGAATTGCGTTATACTCCTGCTCGCTGATGTACTGCGGTGTGTAGCTCGCCCCATACCTCTGAAGCTGCGATACAAAAGACCGCAAATGGTTTCTGGACCCCTTCATCAGGTTGCAAAACGCAAATCGTATGTCATTATTATCCGTGACTGCCAACCAGTGCTGAAGATCCTTAATGTCAAGATCTTCTATGGTCGCTCCCACCTTTAGCGCATCGACAACGCTCTTGGACCCCTCCGCAACGAGTTGCTCGTAAAGATTTGTGAACTTTGGATCACTAAACACGCCAACATTGTCATCCTGTACGGGATCTTGGAGACCATACTTGTCAATAAGTGCCTTCACAGTATCAGTGTGTGTCTGTTCGCTCTGCGCAATGTTGTGAAAGATCGGTAAACCCCACTTCTGGTAGAGCGTCAGGTAAACATCTCTGGCTAGTTTCTCTTCCTCCCGCATCTCCATGAGCGCATTAACCTCCTCAGGACTGAGGGGCTGCTTAGGCATAGCATCTATTTGGGCAATCATGGGCTCAGTAATACTGCCGTTAGAACCCAGCTCCGAGCCAGCAGCCCCAGAACTGCTCGTATTTCCCGAAGCAGCAGCTTGGGATGTAGATACAGTCGTCGACGTATTGTGTGTGGCAACGTAAGCGCCAACACCCACAACAACAGCGGCGATCAGCGCAGCAACCAGCCACGCCACAGGTACTAAACCACGTTTCATGTTAATCACCGTAAGATATATGTGTTGAAACAATAGTTAAGGGAAATTGATACCATGACATTAGTAGAAAGAAAGTAGAAAGAATCCGGGAACCTGCTACGCAAAAACTAAAGGAAAGGGTGGGATCACCCCAAGGCAAGGAATGCCCACCACGGCTGCTTAACCGCAACCACTGCACCGTTTTCTGCGTTGATCTCTGCGTCAACCGTCAGATCAACGGGTATAATGCCGAGGAGTCTTGCCTCTTTCTTCGCCTTGACCACATACACAGGGCCCTGGCCGTTGTCCACCAATTCGACATCCTCTACATTCTGCACACGGATCTGGTTCTTCACCTGCTCAACTACCTGAACCGGATCTACCTTGATGGGCTTTCCACTGCGCTCGCTGACCACAACGTTACCATCTACACGGACACGGGTGTTTGCCTTGACCTTAATGCCGTTCGCTTCGATAACCGCGCCGTTCTCCTCAATCTGGACTCGGAGCTGCTTGCCTGCACCCATGTTCATAGTGGTTACAACCACGCCCTTGCCATTTGTGCCAGCAGCGTTCACTTCCACATTGCCACCCATCCTGCCGGCAGCGCTTGCAGCGCGCATGGCGTTACCTTCTACGCCGCGAGCCTGCTTCATAACTGTGTTGACCTCGCCGTTCATCTCGTGGGCCATTACCATGTTCCGCTCACGTATTGCATTGCCCTCTGCATTCGCCTCACCAGTAGCAACCATTGCGCGGGCAACTGCAGGGGACGTCGTGTTGACATCAGTATTCAACTCCGCCTTAATAACATTCGCTGGGATCGCCTTCGCGGGCGCAGCAGCCACCATACCCGCCGCAAACGCGGAGGTAGCCAGCACCACCATTGCAAACAAAGCACCGATTATGCGTTTCATTTTGGATCACCTCCACAGAAAATTCCCTGCAACTAAATATAAGGAACAGCGCAACTACATGCAACAAAATAAGAAAGAGAAGCGATCACCTGGAATACACTGCTACAGACACAGTAGTACCCTCGATATCCGCGTCGACACCTACAACATCCTTGTCTTTCATGAAACCTATGGACATGTGGTCACTCGTCAGTTCAAGGGACAGTTGCTGCCATCCAGCGGAGGTAAACGCGCTCACTATCTTCTGGGCATCACCAGACGCCACGGGGCGCGCCGTTGCATACTCAAACCCGTATCCCCCTGAACTGGGCACCTGAACGGCGCTCGTAAGCGTTACGCCACCAAAGACGCTGGACAGAAGTGGACGGATCGTATCGTCCCACGTCTTCAGATCCCCAGAGACCACGATGCCCTGCGGCGACGAGCTGGAACTGCCAGAGGATGTGGACGAAGTGTTTTCCTCCGCCGAACCCTCCGTATACACGTCAAGGCTCAGGCGGATCAAGGTATACTTCTTCCCGTCGCTGCCAGGAACGACCGCAACGTCAAAACTCATGTTCTTCTGGCCGTCTGTGGATTCGAATGAAAGGGATGTGCCGTATGCACCCATCGCCGAGCCGGAGGACTCAGACGTCTTGGTAAAGCCGCACGCCTCCGCCCGTGCTTTTATCCAGGAGATCACCGCGTCGGCATCCTCGCCCTGCTTCGCGTAGCCGACAGTTGTGTACTCCCCATACTCGTCGCTACTGTGGTCGTAGTAGACACGGATATAGCCAGAGGGCGCGCCGATGCAGTCGATATCAGAGCCGCTGACAGCCACGAGGGGAATCTGAGCACCCATAAAACTAATCGTTACAGTGCCACCGGCAGGGATTCCCGCAGTGCTGCCACGGGGCCAGAAAATAAACGCCAGAACAACAAGAACCAATATGCCGATTCCCGCATAGACATACCGCTTATCTGCCCCCATCGGTATAAACTATACTTTTCGGAGAATATAAAGAGATATGTATATAAGAGCTTTGCAGGCCCAATCACAGATAACACACCCGGCCAACGGGACTTGCTCGGCAGACTACGAAAACACGAATACGGCGCGATAGACGGCAAGTATTACGACGTGTATATCTACGGGTTGCTGAGGAGGGAGTAGGAGCGTGGAAATCGAAATAAACGTGCTGTCAAACAGTGATCTGGCCGAGCGCGCGATCCCACCACTACTCACGCGTCGCCAGGAGAAGATAACACGTTATGCAGACGAGGCGTGCGTGAAGCGGTTCGAGAAGTGCAGAGTCGATGATGTTCTCAATGACTCAAAAGGGACCAGATGTCCGGTGAAGAACGTAAAAACAGTCGATGATACAGGACGCGCATAATCCACGATTTTGAGCGTGCCCACGACCTCCTTCGCGCACTGAACATCCGTGCCGTTCATTACACATACGTTGCATTCGAAACGCCAGATCCGCTGGGAACAGTAGGGTAGCCGTGGTCGCGTGGCCCAGATACTACCCATACCTCTTCATACGCAGTTACGTTGTGTCCAGTATGATCGCCAAGGGTTGGGACGTAGTAGATGCCGAGTACATTGCAGACAAGACGGTCTGGATTGAATACCGGCTGAGAAGCAATGCAATATCTCCAGAGATCGCTACGAATCTAGTGAAGAACCTCGAGCGAAAGATAGAGAAAAACATGGGAGAAAAGCATCAGAACGCGAAAAGGCTCTGCATGGAACTGTCAGAAGTGCCCGACCACACAAACCCCTTGCAAATCCTCAATCGATCTCTGGGCGCAGAGCGATGACCTCTCCGCCGAACTTCGCCGAATAGATTGCTCTCAGAATTCTCCACCCCTCTACCAAGTGGGCACCGGATCTGGATGTAAACGTCGGATCTACAATGTAGAATTTCCTGCCCTTAAACCCACGAACGACTACGTAATGTCCTTCCACACCTCCCCCGTACAGAACTCGCTGGTTTACAGATATGATAAGCAAGTACCCATCTATCAAAAGCTGTCGAAGATCCCTTGTCGCGAGCAAGTTGCGGTGCAGGTGTTCTGATCGAATCATTCTGAGTTCACGCGCGTAGTTTCTGGGCGGGTTGAACACCCAAACGTCAACATCCATGCCAAGATCTGTAAGTCCCTTATACATCCAAGGCGCCCACGTACCATCTTTAACAGGAATAAATCTAAGAAGTTCTGGCACTGATAACGGCTTTCCGAAAAATTCCAGAGCAATTTTGGCGCAAACGGGGCCGCAGTTTACGCTACCCTTCTTCTGACGGTAAAAAGGAAGGATATAGTCCAGTTCATAGAGATTTGGCAGAATGTGTTCCACCACAGAATTCCAAGTTTCGGCAAACAAGGAGTGTGTGTTTCTAAGGATCTTGTATCCGTGCGCCTCGCGTCTAACCTCCAGCGACGGCCGCAGAGGTTTTCTAAAGAATCTCTGGATGCCGTTATAGCCCCCGGCAACCACCCAGCCAGGGGCCGCATTGATCTTCAATGGTGCACCTCGCGAGAGTTCCCCTACATATGTATATTCCCACCAGCCAAGGCTACGATAGAAGCCGGCAGCGCCATCCTGAGCGCCCAGGTAGACCTCGTCAGCCCCCCGATTCTTGGCTATGCGCACAAGGAACTTCAAAATCTTCCGTCCGATCCCCATCCTGCGCAGGTTCTTAGCAACCGCGATCTCACCAACTAGTATATTGCCATTGTCCGGATACGCGAGAGCGATACCCGCGAGCTCATCCCCATAGAACGCAACAACTGCCAAACCATCCCTTGCCGTCCTCTTCCAGTCGTATACAGTGCGTGGGTACTTTGTCTCGTCTACATTCAGATTTCTACGAAGAAACCCTATTTCCGCGGCAGATAACTCTCTCACTAAACGAAGGGAAAGACGCATAGAAATAATTGAATACACAGGAATTAAACCACAACCTTCTTTACTTGCTCGACAGAAACAACGATGACGCCCTTGCACGGTAGCCCATCATTCTCCGGCATCTTACGGGCAATCTCGTGGAATTCATCACCCCTGTGATACTCTGCAGATCCCTCGATATAATAACCGATGCTTTCCTCTTCCCAGTCGGAGTTGCAGACCGCCAGCGCAACTCTGCCGGTCCGCTCAATATTTTCACGGGTTTTCCCAGGAAATTATCCGTGATGAGAAGGGTACGTCCGTCAATCCGCTTAACGAACGCGACAAAGCACACGTGGGGCGAGCCATCCTCATTAACCGTGGCCAAAGCAACTGGCTGAGAGAACAGAAGATCCGCACAAGCGTCATCTATATCTTCCAGCCACTGCACCTCCGCCGCAGGCATATATTCAAAGGGTGGAGAGTGTTAATATACCTGTGAGAAATGCGCGAGAGTTCCGGATGCTATTCGACACAATTCCGCCGACCACAACGAAGGTATCAGGAAAAATAACGGTAGATATTTACATCTGCAGAGAACTGCGGCTGAGAAGAAACCTAGGCAACTCAGTAGCGCCGGAATATAGCATAATTATCGGAAATGCCGGAGAAAAGGTCCAAATTCCGCTGAGCAGGAGAGAATGGATCCAGATCATCAACCACGCCGCAGCAAACGCCGAGGTAGTGCTGATCAAGGAAGGGATAGGATACACGAAAATCGGGCCGAACGAGGTATATGTGGAACGCGTAATCGCAATCAAAGGGACGTCACGGGCGGAAATCATAACTGGCGAAATAGAAACGGCCACCATACCTAAGGAACTACCAGAACGAGCCGCAGAAAAAGACATGTTCACGCTCGCGAAGGAAATGCTCGAACAACAATCACGGGAACAGGGGAATTAGCGAGTTGGAGAAACAATTAACAAAGATGGCAGCAGAAAGAATACGTGCAAATCCGTAGGATTAGAGCGAAACGCATCATTACAAAGAGCAAGATCGGATTCTACACGCTGAACCACTACGTCGGCTGCGCGCACCGCTGCAAGTACTGCTATGCACGCATATTCGGACGGAAATACTACGGAATAGAGGACTGGGGCGAAACGATCATTATCAAGGAGAACGCCGCGGAACTCGCCAGAAGAGAAGCCAAACCGGGGATGCACGTGGTGCTCTCAACAATGTCGGACCCGTACCAACCAATAGAAGCAGAAGAACGACTGACACAGCGCGTGGTTCGGGCGCTCGGGGAAGCGGGAGCAAGTATAGAGATACTGACGAAGAGCCCGCTCGTTCTCAGGGACCTGGATCTGCTGAAGAAGTACAACGTACGCGTTGGTTTCACGATTGTCTCACTGGGGAAGCTGAAGGTAGAACGTGATGCTCCAGATCCAAAGGCAAGGATTGAAGCGCTGAAGCAGTTGAAAGGGATAGGAATCCGGACGTACGTGTTCGTCGCGCCGATTCTGCCAGAGACAGATGTGGAAGCAATTGTGCGGGCAACAAAGGACTATGCTGACTTCTACTACTTTGACTCGCTGAAGTATGCGGATATACTTGGAATGGACGGGTTCAAGCCGAAAAGGGGCGATATACAAAAGATCGTTGAGAAATACGGCGTGCGCGGAGAGATTCTGTTCTAAGATGCCGGGGGCGGGATTTGAACTGATCACGAGGGGACTCCATTTAATACAAGATCTCGGCAAAGTAATAACATGAAAACCCGTGTTCTAGACTTCGATGTAGTAATCGCCAAAGATCCCGACGGGGGCTACTATGCATATGTCCCGCGGCTTCCAGGCTGTTACTCCCAAGGAGAAACGGTGGAAGAGACGTTGGAGAACATTAAGGAGGCTATTGAACTATACCTGGAAACACTTTCCGATGAGGAGCGTGAAGAAATCATCAGTGATCTACCAAACGCCATTCTTCTCACCAAGGTGGAGATAAATACCTAAGATTCCGGCGGTCTCTCCAGAGAAGATGATAAGGATCTTGGAAACAGTTGGCTTCGTTAAAATCCGCCAGAAGGGATCGCATGTTATCCTCAAGAAGGATAGAAAACTCATTATTGTTCCTCTGCACAAAGGAAAGCCGTTAAAGCGAGGGCTGGTACGATTAATAATCAAGGAGGCAGAGATTTGCAGAGAAGAGTTCTTCAGACTGCTGGATGAAGTTTGACGTGTAGAAATACCAAGATAGCACGTATCCTTTGAAGAAAACCGAAACACATAGCATGTTATGGATGACAGAATCGGGAAAGCACTCGAATTTTTCCGACGACTGAAACACGTGCCCATGGAGATGGAGAATCGGGAAAAATGGATGTGGGAGTGGAGGAAAAGAACCGCGGAACAGATCCTGAAGGAGAAAACCGTGTGGGGCTGCAGGGATGTGGCGCTTGTGATGAAGCATATTATGGGGAACGACGCACGGATCGTGGAGGGTGTGCGTATCCTCAAACCCGGCGGACACGTCTGGGTGCAAGTAGATGGAGAAAACTATAACAGTTCAGGCGATTCAATCCAATATTATCCGAACATGGTCCGTATGTGGTCGCAGGGTTTGGGATGGCGAAAAAGATCCTGTGGGCGATTGGGATGAGTGGAAGAGGAGATACACACAGGTAAAACGATCGTACGAATGCGCTGCGGTGGCTTACGCGGCTTTCCAGGACAACAGGCGGTTCATACATACCGTAAGGACAGCATACTGGGTGAAAAGGACATCGAAAAGGACAGAAGCAGTAATCGCCGCCTGGCTCCACGACGTAGGCCATGCAGAGGATCCCGAAAGGCACGCGGAGATCGGCGCGGCGTGGGCGAAGAGATGGTTAGAGGGAATGGGACTGGACAAGGAGAGCATAAATCTCGTCGTGGATGGAATACTGAACCACGGGACGAAGGGCAAGCCAAAGACGGATGTGGGACACGCGGTCCGCCTCGCTAATGCGCTCGCAACGGTCGATCCGGTCGTCATGGCTGCAGTGCCGGAGGAAGAACTGCAAGGTTTCAAGAAGCACGTGGAGAAAAAGCGGGTGGTGATTAGAGAATATCAGGAGAAGAGGCAATAGTACTAACAGATAGACGTTGTAGAAAGTTTATATATAACCTATTCGATATTGGAGTATGGACGAAATTAAACGGGAATCGCCACGAGAACGCGAGAAAAATGAACTAGAGGATTGGAAAAAAACAAAAATAAGATATTTGAAAGAGGATTTGCTCAAAACAACACAAGAGCCTGACGAGTTTGCCGACAAGGTGAAGAAGTTCTTTAACGACCATGAAGATATGTTTCAAGCACAGAAAGAGAAAGTCAAACTCACGGATAAAATCTTCCGTAAACTGGGAAGAATAAAGAAATATCCGAAAGAAAAGGAGCAATATGAGTGGTTGAAGAAAGAGTATAGGAAGCGCCTCGAGATAATCAAAAACCTTGAAAAATGGGATCCGGAACCCATTGCAATCCTTGGAGAAATACTATACAAACACCCAGACCTGCAGGAGCGCCTCGAGGAGATCAAGAGAACGTATGAAGATGCAGAAGGAAACAGGATCCACTGGTTCTATCCATATCTCAAGAAAGACATAAAAGAAAGGGCCAAGTACCCCACGGTATACATCCATGCACACAACGGCGATGAAATGCTCCTTATAAAACCCATTTTCGGAGATTTCGGAGAGTGGCATAATATAGACAGCATTCACATCTTGCTTTCAAGAGAGAATCTAGAGAAAATGACCGAGAAAGAGATCGCAAAGAAGGCACTAGACATGCTGGAAGAGTACTTTGGAAAATACGGCAAGATGACAGTCGCGCTGGGCTGGAAGCACGATCCCGAACTCGTAGATGCAATATATATAAAGCATGGGGTAGATCGTGAGTTATGGGTACCCGGCAAGCCACTACCAAGCAACAAGTTAGCGGAAAACCTCAGAAAAATCCTTGAAAGCCGAAAAAGGACATGGAGCAAGTAGAACAGTAAAACATAACGTCGTACCACCTCGAAAAGATTGTCTGAGGATGTGACATCGATACGACGGAAAGGAACCGCGTTAGATCCTTTCCTCCCTCTTTCTGCCCCAACAACAAAAACGTCATGAATCGGACACCAAAAACCAGAAAATGCAGGGGATTTGAACCCGCGACCTCCGTGTACTTGGTTGTCTTTGATGACTTTGATAAAAGCCAAAACTTAAAGCTTCCAAAGGCGCTTGTATACCTTCTTTCTGTGGTCGATCATTAAAACAACTATTTTCTTCTCCTGTTGGCGAATATCCACAATAACCCGATAGTCACCGACGCGAATCTTGCGATATGGAAGGTTTACAAGAGGCTCTAAATGTTTCCAAGGATCTTGCTTTATTGGCTTCAACGTTTCACGCACACGTGCAAGAACATCTTTAGGCAATTTTCTAACATCCTTCAATACCCTTCTGCTAAATTCGATCTTCCACACCAACTTCCCTCCAGAATTCTTCCTCAGAAATAAAATTTGCTTCTGCAGCACGCTTTTTTAGCGCCTTTACCACATCGGGATCGATTATTCCTTCATCGTCGTATGCAATGCCCAGCGCCTCCTCTATGATACGCAACCTTGTGCTTATTTCCCTAAGTGTGTGAACGATTTCCTCCGTAGTAGTTGCAGTTGTTGCCATGTTATAACATAGCTCGTTGTTATTTAAACTGTGAAGCTGATTGACGTCCTCGACTCGGAGCTCCGAGAGAAAGCTTTACGGCGCGGGGAGATAGCCAGAGAGGTAAATACCGGTCCAGTAATCTTTCTATCCTGAGATTTTATTCCAAATCACAAGACTTGAGCTCTACTTTGAGGAGTTCCCAGAAAAACAGAGAGAATACGCGCACATCCTTCCTGATCTTCAGCACTCTCATCTGGTCCATCCACGCCATCTCCAACCACCAAAGGCATTTCCGCAGAATCAGATAGTCGGCATTATGCACTTTGAATCGAAGAAAACACAACGTGGACAGATAATAGTCTGATAGAGATGTGGGCAATCGTATGGGCGCATCATCGTGGATAAACGTTTTAACACAGAATAGATCAAATGAGTGCATGGGCAACAAGTTTAGAGCCCGAGGAGTCCTAAAAACAGACTTCATTCGAAGGCTGTGGCCAAGCTGCTTCGAAGTCACGGCTCGTCTGGCATTTACAGGTTCCGATGGTACAGAAAATAACTATCCGCTCATTCTCGACAAAGCCACCGCACAGACGTATAACGGATATGCCGTCGATGTCGAAGGATATATCCAGCCTCTTCCGTGCAGATCATATACTGGACAAGAAGTGAACGCTATTTCGGTCACAAGTATTGTTCCAATATCTAGCCGGCCAGTATCTGGAAATACGCGAGATAAAGTGGTAGCACATGATGACACACTCTTCTGGATTGCACTAATCGCAATAGCATACTTAATAGCCACACACATCTACATTCCATACAAGACAACGCCTCTGACAAGCATTCCTGGCGTATACTGCGAAAATGGCACTCCAAAAATGCGCACATACGGCATGGGAATCTCGAAACTCGCGCTTAACATAGATGCGGCCGCACACTGCATGGAATACAAATCATCCAGATGCCAGATAATATGTGTAAATGGAACGCCTTCCTGCCAATGTGAAGCCACGATCTCGGACATATTACTCAGTAGGGAGTACGAGTGGCTGGTAAACAAATGAACGCCGAAATTTCGCAAAAGTACATGTCCACCGTAGTGGCCAGGAAGCTCCAGAGATTTATCGAAAAGAACCCAAGTCCGAAGTTTGCAAAGGTGCGATATTTCAGGTAAGCGTTTATGTGCCGTAACCGTAACCCAAGATCTTCCTCGAAGAACGTTGAAAGTTCACGCAACATCTCTGTGATTTCATCCTCATCTTTAACGGTTGATAACATAGCATGTATTTTAGCAAGTTTTTCTTCAGCGCTTTTGACCGCACTCTGTAGATCTTTCCCATTTCAGCTTTAGGTCATCGGAAAGTTCTCTGAACTGATCGAGCAGACCCACCCGTACTCCCCCACACTCAGTAGTCATGGAATGCCGGGGGCGGGATTTGAACCCGCGACCTCCGGATTTCTCATCCGGCCTGCGCAGGCACCGGATCGCCAACAGGCGGATTATGAGTCCGGCGCTCCAACCAGGCTGAGCTACCCCGGCACAGCAAGGACCAGCAAATAAGGAACGGAAAGAAGGGTTTAAAAGATCAGGCACCGCAGTGAACGGTGCTTGCAAAAATGGCCGCAAACCCCTCCACAGCCATCTGAGCCCCGATCGCCATGATAAATAGACCCATGAGGCGGACAATCGTAGAAAGAAGCTTTTTATTCACGGATTTCATAAACCGCAGGGCAAAAAGCATAGTTACTGCAACAGCGAGAACGGCCAAAGCAGTGACGGCGAGAGAGACAAGAACACCATCCTTAACCGCGATCGTAATGACTGTGGTGATAGCCGCGGGGCCAGCAATGAGTGGCATGGCAACGGGCACTGTTGCCAGAGACATCAGATCGCTCTCCTCCTGTCGGGTAAATGCGATACCGCCCTCTAGCGCTTCTGCACCAATTTTGAACAAAATTATTCCTCCCGCCAGCCGCAACGCATTCACATCAATGTGGAACACGTCCTGCAGGATGATCTGGCCTGCAACAGCGAAAGATGCAAGTATGATGAATCCGAGCACATTCGCGCGCAGCGTGAACCTAAACAAATCCTTCAGATGATAATCCTCGCGCAACAACCCCAGAAGAAGCACCTTGTCCGTAGGATCAATCATGATGTATAGCAAAAGAACCTCAGAAAGCAAACTAACAACATCCATACTGTGAACGCTGCGCAGAAAGAAATATAATCAGCACCTGTGAGAGATCGCGTCGCGAATCCATTCCGGCACGTAGATATCCTGGCGTAGAAGCACCTCCGGCGGAACGCCATAGTCTACGGCACGGGCAAGTCCTCTTCTAACGAGAGAGTAATTGACGTTCAAAAAGCCGCCGGCAACAGGCAAAAGCACCACGCCGATTGTGCGCCCGTATTTATCCCGCACGTCTGACTTTGGAACTGCAACCACCACACACCGCCCGTACAACAGCCTGTTCAGCTCACGGGCTGCAAGAACACCCTCTGGAGTATCCAGCTCGGGGGCGTTAATAGCTGCGAAGCGAACCTTAAAGTCAATACCCGCACGGTATCCGTAAACACCGCGAACCCAGGCCGTATCTCCGTCCACCACGCGTAAAACCCTTGCAACAGAATAGTAATACGCAGGTGGTCGCTGATCGAGAACGTATGCAGATAAAATAAGAAGTACTGCGGAAATCAGAAAATATACGTTAGCGTGCCGCCTTCTCAGCACGGTAAACATCAAGAACTACCTCCGGCTTCGAGTAGAGGGTTGCGGCAGCATTTAAATCGGGAATTTCATACGTCACATTCCCAGAAATCTCAAGGACGGCCTTGAATACACGGGAAAGTGCGCTAGACGCTGTGTTAAAATCCACATCCAAATAGTACGTGCAATGCTCCAGTAATTCATTATGATCACTCTCAAGATACGCGCGGAAATACTTTATAGGCATGTTAACCTCTGTGAGCACGGCGTGGCACAAGTTCAGATCCACGTGCGCGGGCACGGCATCTACCATACTGCGATCGGGGACCACAGGCACAGAAGCAGCATATGCCCTACTCCCGTTAGACCAGAATGCAAAGAGCGTGGCAGAATTGGAATCATGCGGAAGCACCACCGCATACGCAGGGCCGGAAACGTGAACGCCAGGAATGCGGACCACATTGGAGGAATAGCGCGAGGAAACCACATATGCGGCCAGTGCATTCCCAGAAAGAACACGAGAGAACGCGGAAGATGGGAGAATATCAGACGAATACAGTGTATATCCGCCACCGCAACGCTGAACGTGCAACCACGAATATGGGGGCTGTGGGCACTCAGAGGATGGAGCGCTGTAATACACGATATATCCTACGATCACCCCGACGGACAACGCAACCAACACACTAATGGGCAGATTTCTGTTTTGCAAAGGCACACACCTCCCGGAGCGGGCAACGATTACATTTAGGTCCTACGGGTTTACAAACTGCGCGGCCAAATCGAACAAGAGCGTGGTTTACGGGAATCCAAAATTCCTCAGGAACAATTCGCTTAAGGGCATCCTCCACATCCTCCGGCTTGGCATCTGGCGGGACAATGCCGAGACGCTTTGCCACGCGGAAGACGTGCGTATCCACAGGGATTGCGGGCTTTCCGAACGCATAGGCAAGCACAATATTCGCACATTTGCGCCCAATGCCGGGAATCTTAACCAAATCCTCAAAACGATCGGGAACAACGCCATCGAACTCGTCAAGAACGTAGCGAGCTGCCTTAACGATTGTACGGGACTTGTTGCGGTAAAAACCGACGGGATATATGAGCTCCTCTATCTCGGCAGGATCCGCACGTGCTAGGTCTTCCGGACCGGAGAAACGAGAGAACAGCCTGCGATACGCGGCATCGGTAGTCTCGTCCTTGGTGCGTTGAGAAAGAATGCAGCCAATGAGCACACGGAACGGATCATCGCGCACGTGGGCAGGCATTGGTTCATCGGCATACTCGGAAATAATTCTGCGGATTATGGGCCACCAATCCACGCAGGGAGGAGGAACGATGTTTTTTAAATGGAATCCCGCGAATCAATAACGGGGGCGTAGCTCAGCCTGGGAGAGCGTCCGGCTGAAGACCGGTGTGTCGTGGGTTCAAATCCCACCGCCCCCATATGGGGAAACCGATGCATAATCAGGGATTGTAAAATCCCTGGTTAGCGTCGCGTCAACCGAGACGGCGGTTGTTCCGCCACACCCATGCTGGGTTCCCAGGCTAGCGGCTACGGGGCTGGCGCGCCCCCGCCACTCATTCTCATTAGGTGGTGTAATGGACGAGAAAAAGCGGGAAAAGCGAATGAAGCGCAGAGCAAGCAAATGGGAGCTATCAATAAAGGCAGTAAAACTTAGCACGGGCGCACTACTCGTTGTTGCTGCGGTGGCCATTCTCATATCGGCAGTTACACACACGTGGGGGCTACTATGTGCAGGAAACGCAGATGTTGCATTTGAATCCTTCATATCGGATGTGCTCCTCGTGATAATCGTGCTAGAATTGGCGAAAACACTGTTCACTTACGTAGAAAACGAAGAAATGTACCTCCACTCGATCATGGAAGCAGCATTCATAGCTGTTATGCGGCAGGTAATCATGCTGGAAATCGAGAGCAAACCCTGGACAGAGACAATATCTCTATCAGCGCTGATTCTCGCTCTGGGATACGTGTACTACCGAATGTTCAAGACAAACCAAGACGATAGCACCATGCATTAAAACACAACGGCGCAAATCAAAGGGGTGAGGCACATGATACACGTATTCGGCCACAAGGTTCCAGACACAGACGCAGTATGCTCAGCCATCGGCTACGCGCACCTGCTGCGGGAACTGGGCAAAGATGCGAAGGCGTTCAGACTCGGTGAGCTGAACGCTGAGACAAAACTCGTGCTTGAGCGGTTTGGCGTTGAAACACCAGAACTATTGGAGAACGCAGCAGGGAAAGACGTCTGGCTCATGGACCACAACGAATTCGGTCAGAGCGCTGACGGCATTGAGGACGCCAACATCATCGGCGTGATTGACCACCACAAGATCAAGTTCTCCTACGACAAGCCCATAACATACATTGCACTACCCTGGGGCTCCTCGTCCACAATCGTGGCAAAACTCTACGAGATATACGGCGTGGAAATTCCCAAGCACATCGCCGGCTGCCTGCTGAGCGCAATTCTCTCCGACACAGTCATATTCAAGTCCCCTACGACCACGGAAACAGACAGGGAGATCGCAGCAAAACTAGCAGCCATCGCCGGCGTGGACGACATGACTGCATGGGGCATTGAGATGTTCAAGGCCAAGAGCAAGATTGGCGAGAAGAGTGCCAGGGATATCGTGCTTAACGACTACAAGGTGTACGAATTCGGCGGAAGAAAGATCCTCATCAACCAGGTGGAGGTCATTGACGACAGCGAGGTTCTGGCACGAAAGGACGAAATCATCGCAGAGATGCAGAAGATCAAGGAAGAGCAGGGCCTATTCGCCGTGCTGACCATGGTTACGGACATCATGAAGGAGGGTACCACGCTCTTGGTTGTGGCAGACGACGTCGCGCCCATAGAGAAGGCATTTGGCAAGGAAATCAAGGACAATGCAGTATGGCTCCCAGGCGTGATGTCCAGGAAGAAGCAGATTGTTCCACCGCTGGAGCAGGTCATGGCATAATGGGATTAAATTCCCTTCTACCTATTTTTGTCTGACCGCTCGGCAGGGAGTTGCGGGATCAGTGATGCACAACTGGCGCGCAAGTATTGGCCTGAAATACTGGACGAAGCGAATGGCGATGTAGGGGGCGCAGCCCTGCGTGCGGGGGTGGCCGAGCGGCCAAAGGCGTCGGACTTAAGATCCGATGGGTAAGTCCCTGCGCGGGTTCGACTCCCGCCCCCCGCATTTCAAAACATACAAACACAGGCAGCGCGCAACCGAATACAAGGACGTGAAAGAATGCTCGCATGGCTCGTCCTCATAGCAGGTATTCTCGCAATAGTTTGGGCAGCGAGCACAACGATACGGGAAACAGAGAACCTGGCCGCAAAGCTGGGGTGGTCAAAGTATGGTATAGCATCGACGCTCGTTGCTGCAATGACTTCACTGCCAGAGCTAATAGTTTCCGTCATAGCGGCGAGGTCAGGAAACTACGGAATCGTCACGGGAACTGTTTTTGGCTCAGTAGTTGGCCTGCTGCTACTATCATTGGGACTGATCGGGCTAATTTCCGAAGTCAGATTTAACAAAGAAGAAAAAACGCTGGGACGACGCTCGATAACAATCGTGGTGCTGGTGGCAATTCTGGCAATTGTTTTCACAAAAATTACGTGGTGGATGGGCATCATTCTGCTCGGCGTATATCTGGCATACGTCCATACCGTGTCGAAAACCAGCAAATCTGAGGAAAAACAAAGTCGTGAGGGAGAGGCGTGGAAGCATATCATATTGATCGCGGCAGGAGTGGCAACGCTGATACTGGCAGCAGAGGGCATCGTATGGGCAGTGCAGGCAATATCACGTGAATACGGCGTAGATCCCTTCGTAATATCGTTCATAATCGTCGCAATAGGGACAAATCTCCCCGAAATAACCGTGGAAATCGTATCCACAATCAAGAACAGGTCAGAAATAGCGGTGGGGGACATACTTGGAAGCGCAGTGGCAGACACAACTCTAGTTCTTGGAAGCGCTGCAATCGTCGGAGGGGCGATCCCAGTAGGCCTTACCGCACATATAGGGGCAGCGATTCTTCTGGGCTCCGCGATAGTGGCATGGAAGATAGAAACAGAGGAAAAAATAACAATGTGGGAAGCTGTTGGGCTACTAGTGGCTTATTTCCTCGTCATTGCGACCGAGATGGCGCTGGGGTAGCGGCAAGAGTATCTGACTCGATCTCCGGATGATCATGGAGGTATTTCCAGACGAGGAAAGCCCCTAAGATATTGGTCCATAGAATCGTAGCAGAGACCACCTGGAGGATTGTGTTCACAACAGTGTCGGGAAAACCATGCGCAGTGAGCTCCACGTAGACAATGGCGGAAAGCACAGCACCGCCAAGGCCTCTTGGAATCAAAATTGCCAAGCGCCAGGGATCTGCAATCTCCATAAACTTGGCGGCGAGATAGCGCGCCCCAAGGGATATAAAAGACAGGGCAACCGCGAATCCCCATACCGCCGGGCTAATGGTGGGGGAGAAGATCACACCGAGGAACACGAAGAAAAACACACGCACAAAGAACGTAATCTCTCGGTGTAGCTGGATCATATTGACCATGCGAAGAGGGGACACGATGTGCAGATTCGTCAAGGTCATTCCGAACACAAGGGCAAAGAGTGGGCCGTTCCCGCCGAACTCGTTCATAATCGCGTAAAAGAGCAAAAGCGTTGCGAATGTGAGCATGTACGAGTAGGAGCGATTACCAAGATTTTTGAGGACCTTTTCCCAGCCATAGCCAACGAGAATGCCAAAAACGATGGATACTGAGAAAGCGGATAAGATATCGCGAACGGGAACAGTCCAGTTTGGATTCGGTGTGAGAAGGAATTGTAAAAGTGCTAGAACAAAAACAACATTATACACGTTGGTTATGGTGGATTCGAGCTCCAAAATAGTCTGCGTTTTTGGATCTAGGCGCAGACGCTTCCCGAGGGAGATTACAATTGCAGCGCTCGTACCCCCAAGCAGGAAGCCCACCATTAGCGAGAGGGTCCAGTTCCAGTGGAAGAGAAGAGTTGCAATGATGCCACCGAGAATCGCCGAGGCGAGATAGTGGGCGGTGGCGAAGTAGAAGCTGCGAGGTGCCTCCTTGAGCACGCGTTGCACGTCAAGGTTCATGCCCGTCTCGAACATGATCACGGCAATGGCAAGAGATGCCATGATGTCTGCATACTGCTTGAAAGCAGCAGGGTTAAAGATTTGGGCAATGATCGAATGCGGCCAAAGCATGTTCGCAACAGGACCAAAGAGGATGCCCAACAGGATCAGTATGAGCGAATCGGGGATCTTTATGCGGTCAAAGAAGTAGTCTGCAAAAAATCCCACGTAAATAAGCGCTGCGACGATTGCAAAAACCACCGAAACGAACATGCTGTTAAAAGAGTTCCAATAAATAAAAATTTACGGGATGATGATAGCGACGTGTCCTGATTTGATGAGGACATTGCCTCCCGACTGACCGGTTGTGATATCATGTTAGATGGCCTCGCTCTGCTCGCAGATGCGCGCGCCGCAGCGTACATCATCCTTGCAGTAATAATCTACTTCGTAAACAGCATGATCTATGCCCTGAGAGAATACCTCGCCATACGCGGGTTTGGGAAGAACGCAAGGTATTGGGAAATCTTCAAGGCATATCTTGCAAGCCTTTTCGTAAATAACATCACGCCTGTCGCGAGGACTGGAGGCGAAGCACTGCGCATAATCTGGATCAATAAGCGGGAAAACGTACCAAAATCCACCGTCACCGCGGCAATCATATACGAGCGAGCCACAGAGGGGCCAATAATCGGCATTCTAGCAATACTGGCAGCTGCCAGCTTTCATTTCAACACGATTACAGCGGGTATTGTGGCGCTCGCGGTGATTGGCGGGATTGCACTGATGGCGCGCAGTGATCTACTGCTCACAATGGTTGAAAAACTATCTGGAGAAATGCTAGATGCCAAATCCCGAAAAATGCTGGAAAGAAACCTTAAATTCGGCAAAACTGCGGCAATCGTCACTGCACTATCGGCAACAGTCTGGACAATGGAGGTTCTGAGAATATGGGTAGAACTGCATGCCGTGCGCGCCGCAGTTCCGATATCCGTGGCGCTAACGGTGGCCGTAGCGAACGTCGTGCTCGGAATAATGGGAATAACGCCGGGCGGTGTGGGAATAGTAGAAGGTGGGCTGATAGGAGTGCTAATGGGCCTGGGGTTCGGGATTGGAGACGCTGCAAAATTTGTGGCAATCGAAAGGGGTATATCCTTCGTGCTTTCAAGCATCGTAGGGTTCCTCGTGATGAGTGCATACGGGGGAAAGGAAGCATGGAGACTCTTAAAATCGCGATGGCGACGGACTGGTTCCTCCCAAGGGTAGGCGGGGTGGAATACCACGTGGCAACGATCTCCCGCCTGCTCACAGAGAGAGGCCACGAGGTTCACGTGCTCACGAATTCCCTATTCGGAGAGGGGGAATACCCCTACAAAGTATACAGAATACGAAGCGGGATGAACCTAAAATTCTGGAATGTACGGGTGGGATACAGCACGGCGAAGGAAATTGCGAACATTCTCAAATCAGAACGGTACGATATCGTACACGGGCACAACTATTTCTCCCCCATATCCGCAACCAGCATGAACATCGCATCCGGAATTTACGGCATACCGAGCATCCTCACGGTCCATTCGATAACCCGCGGACCGCTGAATTGGGCAGAGAGGTGGATAGCACGACAAGTAACACGAAAGATCAGCGCATACATCGCAATCAGCTCGCTGGCAGAGGAATACATCCGCAAGATCGCCGGCAAGGAGATTGGCAGGAAGAAGATTTGGAATATTCCGAACGGGGTAGATACAACTAAATGGACGCCGCCCAAATCAAAGGAGAGCCTGAAAAGAGAAATAGGCATAGCTGGCCCAATCATCGTAACTGCATCGCGCCTATCAATTCGAAAGAGGGTCGTAGCAGTTCCAAAAATAGCGAAAATTGTGGTTAAGGAACATCCCGAGGCAAAATTCCTCATAATCGGCGACGGAGTGGAACGTAAGAACATAGTATCTGCCGTGAAACGAGCACACCTCGAGAACAACGTAATCATGCCAGGGGCAATACCCCGGGAGCAGCTCATACCATACATACAGGCATCGGACATCTATCTGAACCCCACAAAGATAGAGGCGCTGGGAATGGCAGTAATCGAGGCGCAAGCATGTGGCGTGCCAGGTATCGGCTATGCGGAGTCAGGAGTCAAAGACATCATCATAGACGGATACAACGGATACCTATACCACAAGGACGCAGAAGCGGCGGAAGATATAATATACCTGCTCGACAACCCCGGAGAACTGAAGAAAATGTCTAAAAACGCGCGCAAGATCGCCGAAGAGAAATACGAGTGGAACGGGATCATAAAGCAGATCGAGAGAGCGTACGTAGATACGATCCAAAGATATCAGTACGAACCGTTCCGAGTCTACGAGGTGTGGAAGAAATGGTACGCGAAATCATATTGAGTTTTGATGTGGAGCAGGACGCACCACCATACTTGCACAGTTTCAAAGGTATCGAACAGGGGCTACCGCGTATTTTAGAGGTACTAAGTAGAAACAACGTGCATGGAACGTTCTTTACCACGGGCGAGGTCGCGGAGAAGTTCCCAGATGCAGTAGAAGCAATCGTGTGTGACGGACACGAGTTGGGAAGTCACGGCTACGACCACGGGAGATTCGATAAAATGGACACGGGAGAAGCCCAAAAGAACATACAACGATCCCTAGATGCACTACGCCCGTTCTACAATGTGATCAGCTTCCGCGCGCCGAACCTAAAGTTTCCAGAAGAATACTACGAAATGCTGCGCGAAGAGGGCATTAAATACGACTCATCTCAAGCCGTGTATAAGGGCTGGAAAGGGGGAGTAACGAGAGTCAACGGCGTTCTCGTCATTCCAGCCACGGCAACGAGCATATTCTTCCGCCTTCCGTTTAGACTGCTGAAAACAATCGTGGAGCGAGCAAAAAATCCAGTTGTTCTGTTTTCCCACCCGTGGGAGTACTCTGGAGTAAATGTGTGGCGCCCAGACCTGCGAATCAACGCGGGCGAGTACGCAGTCAAAAGGCTCGACGAATTCATACAGTGGGCAAAAAAAGAAGGTTATGTGTTCAGAACGCTAAAAGAGTGGGGAAATCAGGTGGAAAAATCAACCTTAACCCCAAAGTAATCCTTTACCTCCGGCTTGAAGAAGTACCATAGAATAATTGCAGAAATAACTGCGCCGACAATGTTCCCCGAAAAGATGCTGAGAACGCCGATGGCTGAGAGAACTACAGTAAGCCACCAGCCCCACGATTTGCCGGTCCAAAGTGCCCACGCAACAACAATATCTATAGCGCCCATAATCATAGACCAGATGCCAAGGGCCCCACCCACATGTGCCCAACCTTGGGAAATAAGCGCTATTCCAAGTACCATAAGAAATAAACCGCCAAGTATGGAGAGAATTCCAAAAATGAATCCAAGAGCTGCAACAACCGTTACGCCCGTGGGACGAGAACTATTTTCTGTCACAAAACCACCGATAATATTTGGTACAATCCCTTAAATAAATGAAAGGTTATGAGAAAAAGGTCATGTACGCCAGAATGGGAAAAACTAGAGTCGCATCTGCCCAAATCTCAACGTAGTTAGCCTTTGCACGGATTTTACCCCACGAGACGCCCTCGCTGGGCGGTGCTCCGCTCAGGGAACCATCCCATGGCACAGCAGTTGTTACGTATATTGCATAATCAGACCCGCCGCGGAAAAGGTTTGCGTTGATGATGGCATGCTTGGGAAGGGAGCCGCCAAGAACGATCACTGCGGTGTTTTTTGCCTCAACGGCTAAGTTGTTCAACCGAACGATGTCGTTGGCAATATCTATCTTCAGTTCTCTGTCTCCGCGCTCCTCCTTGAAGAAGTAGAGCATATCCCCTATAGATCCATCTGTCAGGGCGGGACAGAAAATAGGGATATTGTTCTTGTAAGCCCAGTAGATGACGCTCTCCTCCTTCTCCGGGCCAAGCTTCTCGTCCATATACCTGCCCATCTCGTAGATTACCTCGCTGGCCGAGAGGATGCCGCGCTCCCTCTGGAGTTCAAGCAATCGCTCATAGAAAGGGAGCATATACTTCTCAAAGGCGATGTAGCGATCGTTGGGCACGAATATATTCCCTATGCGGTTAATTCCTTCCTCACGCATCTTTGCATCGTCCACATTCCAATCGCCAAGTATGAATGGCTTCAAGACCTTGATAAAGTCTTCCTCAATTCCGCCAGCCGTCGTCACAATCACGTCAACCTTCTTGTGCTTCACGAGCCATGTTATGATCTCGCGCAGGCCGGAAGAGATAATGTTAGAGGTATACCCCAGAAATACACGGATCTCCTCGCCATGCGAACGGCGCTCCTCAATCTCCCTCCAGATGCGAATGGCACGGCCAAGATGGGTGGCCTGGAATCCAATACGCTCATACGTTGCAACTACGTCCTCCAGAGATTGGATTTCATCAAACTTCGGTCCGACAATGGGAGTCCCGCTGAGATCAGATGACTTCTTGAGAACGATGTCCTTCGGATCGTCCATAAAACCACCAAAAAGAAGTATGGAGGAAAGAGGTAAAAGAGAACTATTAAATATGAGTATTCACAAGATGTATACATGGGCAGTAGTACAGTTCTAAGCGTGCGGGTACCAAAAAAGGTAGTAACCGAGCTAAAGAGAATGGGCGCACCCATACAGCAAATTGTAAGAGAAACGTTGGAGCAGGAGTACAGAAAAAGAATATTGCAGCACGTAGAAAGCAAAACAAGGAAGCTAGTTAGCAGCATGGGCGATGATGAAATCATACGCTCCATAGAAGAGGGGAGAGCATGATAATAGATGCTTCTGGGTTCGTGGGCGCGATAAAATACATGACACTACACAAAATAAAAGATCCGAAAACTGTATCGCTGATAAAGTACGAACTGGGGAACATTGTCTGGAAGATGCAACGATGGGGCGACGTGAAGGCCCCAAAAGATCTCTTGGCAACGTGGCTGCAGGCAGTTGAAAGTTTTGAAATGATAGAACCAGAATATACTGAAGTCCTGACGATCGCTACGAAAACAGATCTCAGCTTCTACGATGCTGCATACCTATGGCTCGCCAAGCAAAAGGGAGAACCAATCCTAACAATGGACAAAGATTTTGAGAAAAAGTGGGATGTTATACATCCCAAAGATCTCTAGCGAGTCACTGGGACGGTGCAACGAGCACCACAGTGTCCCCGCGAATGAGAATACGGCCAAGCTTCTTCTCGGTACCGTCCTGGTCCGTGAGAATCGCGTCGTCAACGACCAAGTTCATGTGAACGTCAAATGCGAGCAGAACGCCCTGCACAGAGCGCCCCGCCTTGAGTATGATGAGCGCCTCCTTCCCTATCGCGTCGTTAAGCAAATCAAAAGGCCTGCTAACCATAAAACCACCACCGTTATTTCTTCTTCTTGAATAAGGAACGTATAAACGTTAAAAAGCCTTTCTTCTCCTGGCGTATCTGGATTCCGCTGATCCTGGATGCAATTTGCATAATCGCCTTGGACGCAGGGGAATTCGGCGCGCGAACCACGACAGGAGCGGGATTCTTCAAAAGAATAGACTTACGAACCTCCGGATCATCGGGAATGCTACCAAGAACTGCAAGTTCGAGGAGCTCACGCACGTGATCCTCCGACGCCTCGCCGGGAAGCTTGCGCACCATGTTTATGATTGAGCCATATGGCTTCACACCCACGCGCTCCGCAACGAGCTTGATCTTCAGGGCATCGGCGAGGGAAGCGGGATCGGGAGTGACAACGATAATCGCCTCGTCGGTGGCAGCCATTGCGGCCATTGCATTATCTCCAATTCCCGCGGGGGCATCAACGAAGATATAGTCATATTCATTCTTCACGGTGGCAATCGCGTGTTTGAGCTTGTCGGGGTTGATGCGACGATAAGCATTAAGAGAGAGGCCAGATGGCACAACAGTTAGGCCGAAGGGGCCAGAATACATGGCATCGTATATATCGCTCTCGCCGAGGAGAACGTCCTGCAACGTAATTGGAGATGACTGAAGGCGGAAGAGAAGAGCAATATTTGCCATCGCAACGTCCGCATCAACAAGAAGGACTTTCTCGCCAAGCTTAGAGAGCGCTACCGCCAAATTTGCAGCAACAGTCGTCTTTCCAACACCACCCTTCCCCGAAACAACGGAAAATGTCCTGCCCATGCTACCATCCCACGCTGAACAGCATCTTCTCGGCATCGCGGGCGAGAGCACTCAGCTCAACCATATTCAGGTACGCGGGCGCATGAATAACGAAGATGTGGCTGTTATGGCGGAAGGCGATAATCCACTCGCCCTCGCGCTGAACGTAAAAATGTGTGGCGTCAGCTAGCTCGTATGCAACCTGCTCAAAGACTGAGTACTCGTGAACAGCATCCTCTTCAGAGAACGTAGTCGCAATGAGGGTGCCCTCATCCGTAAACACGGAAATCCCATCAACCATGTGCTTCTCGCGCAGGTAGTGAAGAATCTCGTCCACATCTCCGCTCTGCGGAAGCGCCGGCTGACGAGGAACGGATAGAGTGCGAACGCGGTGATACTCCGGAGATTCCTCCAGACCGAAGAGCCGAAATATGAGACGCTGAATCATAGGTCATCCACCTTCACGCCGACCAGGCCGTAGTCCGCCAGCATACGAATTCTATCAATATCTGAGGGTGGGAGTGTTTTTATTATTCCCCTCACGTACTCGTCGGAATACGCCTTCGGTACAAAGGACCAAAGCTTCTCCGGAGCCATTGGGCGGATCTTTGCCTTGTCGTTGAACGCGAGGATGAGGTTCACCTTTGGCACGGTGAGGGAAACGACAGAGTAGACGACATTCTTTGCACGGATGACGTTCATGGCCGGAGCGACTGCCTGCTCGCCATCGTAGGCCTTGTTGTACTTCAGCTGCGTGTAACCAACAGCGACGGCCTGTCCGTTGAGAAATACGACCACACCTTCCTCCAATCCGTCCAGACCCTCGCCAACCCAGGCCACATAACCATTAAAAGAGCGTTTGCCCAAATCTTTGAGTAAGTCCAAAAACTTCGGTGGATCCAGTGGTGCGGCGTGGGTAACGACGTCGCCTGCTGGAATGTTCATGTATGTAAGATGCCGCCGAAGTTTAAAAAGGAGGGACAGATATGGCAGAAATGGAAATTAAGTTCGTCAAGGCAAACAGAATAAAGAAAGGCCAGTGGGTGCTCATTGACGGGGCCGTCTGCCGCGTCACAGATGTTCAAATCTCCTCCCCTGGCAAGCACGGATCTGCAAAGGTAAGAATCGTGGCTGTCGGTGTGTTTGACGGTCAGAAGCGCCAGATGCTGAAGCCATCGGGGGCAGACGTGGAAACGCCCGTCCTAAAGAGGAAGAGTGGCCAGGTTCTGGCAGTCATGCCCGACCACGTCCAGATCATGGACATGACGTCCTATGAGACAATAGAGCTGCCCCTGCCAGAGGACGAGGAGCTAAAGGCCAAGCTCGAGCCGGGCGTAGAGGTGGAATACGTCGAGGCGGGAGAGTACCGCAAGATCGACCGTGTGAAGGGCGCTTAAGCCCTTTTTATATTTTCATAGACTAATTATCGCGTGCACATACATATCATCGCAGAGGAACATTATGAAGAAATGCCAGGCAAGCGAGACGCATTGAAAGAGATGTTCAAGAACTACAGACGCCTCTCCAATGCACTAAAAGCAACAGGAGACAAGATGCTAATTCTGGCCGAGCCATACATAGAAGTGGACCACGAGTTTGCACATCCAAAACACCGCATCGTCGCAAGGCTCGGAAAACTCGCGGAGAACGCCACGATCCTACCCATGGACAACCAACAGTTAAGAGTACAAAATGCTGCACAGCTGTGGCTTATACAGGATTTGCAAGATGAGAAAACACAAGCCATGGGCGACCGGCAGGCTGTGGAAAAACTCGCGCATGCGGAGCGAATAAAAATGCAGGAATTCCTAGAAACCGCAAACGCAAGGAGCAAAACAATGGCAAAAAACATCGTGAAAGCGCTAAAACTCGTAAAAAGGTATCCGGAGCTGCGGAACGTGAGAAGGATCGTCGCAATCGTAGGAGCCGAGCATGCACCGGAGGTTGCAGGACACATCGTAGAAATGCTAGGCAACCGCGTGGGCGAGAAAGTATATATTCACGGGAACGGCGTGGAACCCAGCGTGCTTAATGCAAAGGGAGACGTGGTGCTGCACATACACGACGTCACGGCAGATCAGAAAATCTACAAAATGTTCTTACAAGACTAATCTTGAGAAAGCCTCTTCTCCCTGCGATACCACACGATGCCGTCCCTACCAACGTCTTCATCCACCACGGTGTACCCGTAGCGCTCAAAGAAGCGACGGGAGCCAGGATGTGCATCTGTTACGATCTTCAGACGCGCGAAAGAAGCATATAATTTTTAACCATTCTTCGTCTCTTTTGCACACTGCGGCGGGATGATGGGGACACCCTGAGCCGCGGAGGTGAAGTAAATGGGTATGTACAAGTATGTAAGCAAGGTTCTGCAGAAGGAATACCGTGGAGAGGAGGACGATTTTTACAACTACGACGAGAGGATGAAGGAGAAGCTCATCCAGTGGAGACGTGAGCCCGCGCTCGTGAAGGTGGAGCGCCCCACGAACCTTGCGCGCGCTAAAGCCCTGGGATACAAGGCAAAGCAGGGCATTATCGTCGTGCGCGTTCGCGTCCGAAAGGGTTCTGGTCACCACATCCGCCCGAACAAGGGGCGCAGACCCAAGCGCATGGGTGTGAACAAGCTAACAAGGCGCATATCTATTCAGCGCATTGCAGAGATCCGCGCAAACGCGCACTACAAGAACATGGAGGTCCTAAACTCATACTACGTGGGAGAGGATGGCCACTACTATTGGTACGAGGTCATACTAGTTGATCCCCACAACCCAGCGATCTGTGCCGACAAAGACCTCGGCTGGATCTGCGAGAAGCAGCACCGTGGGCGGGCATTCCGTGGACTCACGAGCGCAGGCAAGAAGAACAGAGGATTGAGGAACAAGGGCAAGGGCGCCGAAAAGGTGCGTCCGTCCCTGCGGGCGCACAACAGGAAGGCGAAGTAACGTGGCGCCCCCCATCCTCTCCATACATATTATGGCATTTGCTAGGGCAACAGAAGATGAGGAGAAAGTGCGCCAGGCAGTGCGGCTTCTACTGCCCCCAGATCTGAACCTGAAGGAAAGCAGGGTTCGCTGGAGAGAGGAAATAGCCAAAGGGGTACTTGGCAACCACATACTCGTCATAGACGTTTACGCGGACAAAAAATCGGACGCGAGGAAACTCTGGAAGCACATACGATCACTCCTCAGCGAGGCAGACGTGAAGTACATTCTCTCACATCCGGAGGACTTTCTGGACGAACACGGCACAATCCATCTTCGATTCGATAAACAAGAAGCATACCTTGGGAAACCAATACTCACAGGCGGCGGAGATGTGGTGAAGGTGCGCGCACAGCTGGAAGCATACCCAGCAAAGCCCGAAGAGTTCCTCAAGGCATTCCATAGGGCATTCGAGGAATAGTTTCAGCAAATGTAAAGAATCGTTTCAGCCAAAATTGTATCGATGAAGTGGTGGAAACTTGCGATAGTTGTGTTAGTGGTTATATCCGCCGTGGTGTTTGCCACAGTAAAGATGTATGGTGGCTCGGAGGAAGAGCACAGCATTGCAGGGACGATAACAGGGACTGTGAATAACGTAAATCAGGAGGCATGGTCCTTCAGCATCAACGGAACCACCGTATACCTGCGTGGACGTTACGCCTGCGGTTCGACGGAGTTCTATGCGGAGGATATGCTACAGAAAATCGCCGGCGAGCGAGTAACTGTTAAATATTCGATGAACGGGAGCTATCCGATAGCAGAGGAGATCATCTTGAAAGATAACGTTTGCACACGGATTCCCGGGAGGGGAGGACATTGAACGTGACAGAATTGCGGTTCTACATATCAACGGCACTCATTGTGCTGTTCCCAATACTTGTTATTTCGGGGATAGCGCTATACCTGGCGCCCCACGGGCCGGCAATAGTGTGGGGCATCAACAAGGACGCGTGGGAATCTCTACACACTGTTGCAGGGTTCCTATTTGCAGCGCTAGTGGGTGTGCACATAATAGTCAACTGGAAGATGTATAGAAGTGAGGCGAAAATCGCCCTAAAGTGAAGCTTTTATACACCCACAATTTTCTTTTTCTACGTGCGCAAGTTCTACGACTTAGTAGCTATGGACGCTGCGGACAACTGGGCAAAGCGCCTGGGATTCAGCAAGATATACACGCGGAGCGAGTGGAAGTACGTGGAAAAACGAAAGGACATCTCTGAAAACGTAATTCCTGTCGTAAGGGCGGAGGATATTGGAACAATCAAGGCAGCGGGCTGGGCAATGGACGCAATAATAGACGTGCGAACAAAGATGGATATGCAAGCGGCGCACCTCATGCACAAATGGGGTCAACGAGCGATGTATACGCTTGATTGGATACGTGAACGTCCCGAAAACCTGCGGTTCGCAGCAAAGGGCATACGCATTCTCCATAAGGCAAGGGTTCCCGTACTCCTCGCAACAGGAGCGAAGGACGTGGCCTGCATGAAGGCGCCGAGGGATATTGCCGCCCTGGGTGTGCTCATGGGCATGAGCATTCCAATGGCCTACGCGGCGGTTAGCACAAACTGGGAGGGTCTGCTGTGAAAATCAAGCCAATTCCGCCAACCCTGAGGGACAAAAGAAGATACCTACTCGTCCGCGGCGCGACATGGCGAGAGGTAGAGCAAATAGTGCGGAAAACCATCGGCACGGCGTATCGCTCACTCTCCGGGCTTAAGAAAGTAGAAGAAACGAAAGATTACCTAATTATACGCGTAGACAGAGGGTTTGAGTGGCATATCCGCGCTGCACTGGCGCTGCACTGCGGAAATAGCCAGCCGATATTCGTAGAAAAAATTTCGGGCACGATAAAGACATTGCACGATTGGATGAATTCGGCAATTGACGAACACCACCATCAAGTTTTAAAGTAAAGAAGTGCTGTTTTTGGATGCGAAGACGGACGGAGGTGGTAATATGGAAGAATGGATGAAATACCTCATGTGGATCGGCTGGATCCTGGCAGTGATTGGTTTCTTTGTGGGCGCACCCACCGTGACATGGTTTGCGCTGATTAACCTGATAATCGGTATCATTATCGGTATAGTGTCTTTCAGCAAGGAAATCAAGGGAATCGAGGAAAGAGCAATCTTCTACGGTGTCATGTGGCTCGTGGCGATGGCATTCCCCATGGGCAAACTCATCGGCTTCACGCTGATGGCTTGGTTCAAGGCATACCTGGGCCTCATGGCATACATGTACATGCCTGCAGCGATCCTGCAGTACATCAGCAAGCTCTTCAAGGAGGGCTACTGAACCCCTTTTTCTTTCCCATTTTGACTATCCGGTCACACGCGGCGGGAAATTAAGATAAACGCGGTGTGGAGTAATCCCGTATTCTCTGGGCGAAGAATATCCGTGTTCTTCCAGCGCCGGAGAAGAACCTCATACACATCAAAGGGTGTGAATGAATCTGGAAGCTCGCTCTTGGCGCGAAGCACCTGATCCACTGTGGGGAGATAAAGCACGAGGAAACCTCCCGGACGCAACGCATCCGCAGCATATGCGAAAGCTCGCCACGGCTCTGGCAGATCTAGGAACACCAGATCTACATCTCGCTCATCAATGCCGTCATACACAGAACCATGCTTAAATGTGACGTAATCGCTCAGCCCGAAGAACTCCGCGTTCTCCCGTCCAATGCGCAGATGTTGCTCCCTGTAATCGTAGGAATACACATGACCATTGGGACGCACGTGATACGCAAAGAAGTTGGCTGCAAACCCAGAGCCAGTGCCGGCATCCACTACTTTCCATCCAGGTCCCAGTCCCGTCAGCCCCACAACGACGGACAAATCCTTCGGATGGGCCCACTGTGGGCCACGGCGCATTTTCAACCATAAATCCACAAAACTCGGCTCAGTAACCACGAACTCCTCGCCCTTTGAAGATACTGCACGACCGTCCGGCCCCACATCGCGAACCAGACCGAACTCCGTATTGAAGGGAAGGCTCTTTGCAAGGTACCTCCTGCCAGTCCCGCGATGAATGAGGAGCTTCATGGAGATATCTGATGAAAGGCATTTATAGGACGAGGCCCTCATGGAATCGTGAAGAACGAGCATCCAATATTCCGCAGGATCCGCAGAGACAAGAAACTGACGGAGATTGGATACTATACGCCACCAAGTGATCGCATATTCACAGATCTGGAGGGAACGGCACGGCTACTTGCGCAGGAGAAAAACGCAAAAGACGTATTAGACGTGTTTGAGCGCTGGTATGCTGCTTACAGGCCGGTAATACTCGGCGAGAAGTGGAGGGGACGAAAACCCTACGAACGATCCATACTTCCACCGCC
>JAADDH010000024.1 GCA_013154035.1 Candidatus Iainarchaeum sp.
GGTTGCAAAAAGAAAAGCCCCGTAAGGGGATTGCAACAACGGTCTCCTTCACAAGGAGTTCTTCGTATGAAGGCTCTGTTGCAAAAAGAAAAGCCCCGTAAGGGGATAGTGCCGCGCAGCGGATAACTGCGCGGCATTTTTCGTTTGATGGGCAAGATGCTCAGCAAGGTGATCGGTAGACATTTTTGTCTAGGTGGTTAGTCCTCATAAGATGTCGAAAATTACCACGATGAACTCTTTCTGGGGCATATAGTATTTGTATGGCACCCTCAATCTACGAAATTACGCTGGCAGGGTTGCTGCACGACATCGGTAAGCTATACCAGCGCGCAAACTGGGGGCAGTACAAGCCGCATACGCAATGGACAAGCTCATTAATCTCTGGGCTCGAAGGTTTGTGGGAACAATACAATATAAATACTAGGCAGTTTGCAGAAGAAGCTTCGCATCACCATCAGGTAAAGCCCGAAGGTTGGCAGCCAAACACGCCAGCGGCATGGGCAGTTACCCTGGCAGACAATTACGCTAGCAGCGAGCGCGAAGAGTCTGCCGAAAAGGGCGGCGCATTGCCATATCAGGTATCCCCAGAGCCAATATTCCGTCGTGTCAACCTTGGTGATCAGGTCAAAAACGAAAATAATAAATATTCATATTCTTTAAACCCATTAACTACAGATGCAGTTTTTCCTGTTCCTACCCCTGGTACCGCTTATGGGCCGATAGCCGAAGAGCTTACCAAAAAGCTCCAGTCGTTGGTAAAAAAACCTCCCCGCAACATCAAAGCTTTGATTGCCAATGTAAATGCCTTTTTGCAAGAGCTTACCTGGGCCGTTCCGTCAGACACGGTGGGTGAGCCCGATGTTTCCCTGTACGACCATTTGAGGCTTACGGCAGCTTTCGCAGCTGCATTGTGGGCATACCATCAAGAAATCGATGGCGAGGTAACTATTAAGCGCTTGCGCGAGGAAAACAAACTCAAGTTTTTACTTGTCGCAGGCGATATTGGAGGTATTCAAAACCATATTTATCGCATTCGCCATTCATCGGCAGCTGGTGTAGGGGGCATAGCTAAGCGATTGCGGGCGCGCAGCCTTGAAGTTGCCCTGGCAACCGAAGCCCTGGCTTATGACATATTAGACAGCCTGGGGCTTTCTCAAGCCAACCGCATCCTCTCGGCTGGAGGGCGCTTTACTTTGCTCGTACAAAACACGCCCTCAAGTATCAGGAAGCTTGAGGAGTTGAGTAAGCTATGGCAGCTCTGGGCGCTGGAACGGGGAGGTACCCTTACCCCTACCCTGGCCTGGAGGCCATTCAGCCCCTCCGATCTCAAAAGCACTGCCTTTGGTACAATCCTTGCCCATCTTTCACTGGACCTCGCCGAGGCCAAGCAGCAACCCCACGCCAATTCAGGAGGGAGCTATCTACCATTTGCAAACAACAAGATCAGTCTTAGGCCCTGCCCTGTATGCGATGCATTACCTTCTGCGGGAACAGATGACAACGGCAACTGGCTGCCTTGTTTGCGTTGTCAGGCGGAGGCTGATATTGGCCAGAAACTGCCAAAGGTTTCGAAGATAAGCCTTTCTCGTTCCCGGCTACCAGACCCGCGGTACGATTTCCCGGGTCTTGCCGCCACACCCTCGCCTGCGTCTGCGGAATGGCGGTTTCGTACGCACCTCGACTTTAGTCCTGGCGTAGAGGCTTTTGAGGTCCGGCCATTAACCGGCAGGGTTCCCTCGGTGGCGGATGCCCAAGATCTTTTAGGCGGCGAAAATCAATACCGTGAATGGATGGACTCACATGGGTTAAGCAGTGTTCTTGAGGATCTTGGCGCGCATCCAGATCGGCCGCTGACCTTTGAAGAAATAGCCCAGTTCGCAACTGGAAGTAAACATCTTGCAGCATTGATGATTGATGCAGACAGAATGGGCGAGGTATTTACCAGGGGGTTTGAGGAGCATCTGCAAACACCCAGCCGAATCGGTTCTCTTTCCAGAATGCTGGAGTTCTTTTTCGGCTTCGTGGCTACAGATTTAATGTTGAATCCGGAGCGCTTCGGTAAACTTTTGCCTTCCCCGCTCATGGGCAATGTGCGCGAACGTTACCGGACCATTTACAGTGTATACGCTGGCGGAGACGATGTTTTCGTAATTGGCCCATGGGATGTGCTAATCCATTACGCACGGGATTTGCAAGCTCTCTACCGTGCTTATACTTGTAACCACCCGGCCTTTACGCTCTCGGGCGGGTTGGTTCTGATCAAACCCCATACGCCAGTTTCCCTGATAGCTGATTACGTTCAGACCGCAGAAAAAATGGCCAAAGCGGCCGGGCGCAACCGGCTTACCCTGTTCGGACACGCCGTCGTCTGGCATGAACTCGATCGGTTGCTGGAACACGGTCAGCATTTTTACGAACTTACAGCCTCAGGTGAGTTGCCCCGAGGCCTGGGTCACCGCTTGCTAAATCTATGGGGCATGTTTAAAAACTGGCAGAGCTATAAAGACCCTGTAGGTCTAAAATATAAGCCCTTACTTTTCTATCAGAAGCGGAACGGAGCGGTTGACAAGCACTGGGACGAGCTCTTTGAACCCCTTATGAATCACTTGGACCCGCGTATGCAACATCTGCCCGTATGGGTGCAGTACGCCCTATACCAAGGGAGGTAGCGAATGGTGCAGTTATATAAAGACAAAGAACAAGGCCTCGTAAACGAAGATCTGTTCGATAGTTACGCGCGAAAAGTGGCCAAAGACCTGATTGAACTTGGGCTGCCAAGCAGCCAGTTTCGCAAATTTTTTGGCGAACTGCGGGCTCTAGAGGCGCGTATTCGTTCTCAGGGGGATGACGATGTCGCGGTGCGCAAAGAAAAGCCGTATATGAAGCTACTGTTGGCTAAAATCCACTACCAAACGCGCGATCGCAAGAAAGCCGATGCCTACATAGCCCTGGAAAAGTTTTTGCGCGATTTGATCGATCAGGTTGAGACACGAAAAGACTTCGACGTGTTAATGGATGCGGTTCAGGCTGTACTGGCTTATTACACCCCCCGCGCAAGGGGTTAATGGAGGTTGGCATGCGTCTCGTAAAAATTTATAAGATAAGCGGCACGATAACTGCTAAGTCCGGTTTGCGAATTGGAGCGGAGCGCGGCGAGGTTGCGATTGGCGGAATAGACAACCCGGTAATTCGCAATCCGCTAACGGATGAACCGTACATCCCCGGTTCCTCTATAAAGGGCAAGATGCGCTCCCTCATGGAATGGGCGCTGGGTAAGGTTAGTGCAAAGCAGGATAAAAGCAATAGCGCTCACCAATGCGACAAAGTTGATTGCGAGATTTGCAGGGTGTTCGGGTCCGCGGCAAATCAACAACTACCAGAACGCGGACCTACGCGCCTGATCGTTCGTGACGCCTATTTGACCGAGGCAAGCCGCGAGGCCTTGGTGCGGATGGGGCAGGAAAAAGGCCAGCTGTACACCGAGGCTAAACAAGAAGTATTTATTCCGCGATTGGGGGGAGATGCGAATCCACGTACCACGGAGCGAGTTCCTGCTGGTGCTGAGTTCGATTTCGAACTAGTCTACAAAGTCTATGACCTCGGGGATGGAGGCAGCCTTGACGAACGTTATTTTGATGAAGTAGTCAAGCGGGGATTGGAGCTTCTAGAACTGGATGCTCTGGGTGGCCATACCAGCCGGGGCTATGGCAAGGTGGCCATTGATTACAAGGTAGAAGAAATCGACCTGGCTAGCGCCGGTTAATGCCATGAAGGCTTTCGCTTACGATCTCAAACCCTTGTCGGGTTTCCGGGCCTGGCCACGAGCTAGCACGCTTTGGGGTCATCTGGCGTGGGCCATACGGGAACTAAAAGGCGAGCACACGCTGTCCGACTGGATAGATGCCCACCGCAGTGCCATAAACACCCGGTCCAATCCGCCTGTCAAACTTTCGTCTGCCTTTCCCAAGAACACGTTGCCACGGCCTATGCTTCCTCCCGTGCTGGTTGCCGATACCGTAGTACGCAAGCAGTTAAAAGCCATTCGCTGGCTGCCGATTGAAATTTTTGAGCACGTTGCGGTAGGCGGGGAAGCCAAGCTAGTTGAATTAATCGAAGCGGGCAATCTGCCGCCGGTATCGAGTGTAGCGGAGCAGACTGCAAGCCGTACGCGGGTTGCCATGGACCGGCGCACCGGCGCAGCCGCCAAAGGACTGCTTTTTGAGGAAGTGTTGTACTGGTATTCTGGTACACTTACAATCTATGCGCAGACCTCCGACGTCACCCCACCGGAACAGCTGGCTGAATTAATTGACTATGTGGGTTCGAATGGCTATGCGGGTGGTTCTAGCGTTGGCAACGGCCATTTCAAATTAGTAGAAGGGCCGCGTGAGGTTAGGCTTCCGGGGGCGACCAGCGGGACCCACTATATGCTTTTAGGGCCTGGTTTGCTACCTGAAAATCCTAGTGGTTGGTGGCGCACAGAAACGTATTGGGGGCGCATGGGGAACGTCTTTGCCCTGGCTTCAACGCCATTCAAAAAACCATACCTGCGCCTAATTGAAGGTTCGGTGTTGCAAGACCTAAACCCGACGCTATTAGACGTAACGCCCCCTACCGAACCCGAAAGCGATGTCAGGATATGGGAAAACTTGAACCCGCTCGCCTTACCTGTGGAGGTTCATAGTGGCCGAGAATGATTTCTTAAAAAGCTACCGGGTTCGTATCACTCCACTATCGCCTGTACACGTAGGTAGTGGCGAAGTCTTGGAACCTTACCAATACGCCCTAAAAGGGCATGAGCTCTGGGTGTTTGACCTGTCAAAGTTGATAGACATTCTGCCAGATACAGAAGCCGGAGATTACTTGAGGGCGGTAGAGCGTGGTCCCTTTGAAGCCCGAAAAAAACTTAGTCAACTGGTTGAGCGTTACGACTTGGAGCCTGCGACAATCTGGCGCGCTCCAGTTGCACCAGGGTTCAGAGATTTTCTTAGTCAGGCTTTGCGGAGAGGGACGGGGGAACTCGGCATAAGGCTTTTCCCGAGCGCGCTAGAAGGGCCCTATTTACCAGGATCTAGCCTTAAGGGAGCTATACGTACAACTGTTTTGTTCGACGCAAGTCGCAACAAGTTAAAAGCCGAATTCAACGATGATTCACTGAAATGGGTAGGGAAAAGGGACTACATATGGCAGCAGCAAGGCAGGCGCCTGAGCCAGGGGCGCTGGTATTTAGAGGATCGGGGCAATGGCCGCATAAGGCCGCCATTTGCGCTTAAGCGTCCGCGTCGAGGCGAGAAAAGGGAGGCTCTACCAATTAACCAGGCCTATGAAGCGACGGTTTTGGATGTTCCGTTTAGCAAGAACGGCAAACCGGTTATTCATGGCGACCCGTTCCGGGCCCTGGCCGTATCGGATAGTAGCCCACTCCCCGCTACACAATTCCATCTGGTCGAGGTATACGGAAGCCGCAAGAATCCGTCGGGCCCAACCGGAATAGTCCAGCTAGCTCAGGTTTGGTCTGAGGGGTCTGTAGAGGCCAATTTGCGCTTCCATACAGGCCAACTTAACCACAGCAACAGCGCGATTCGCAGCTCTGCTCAAGCGCTCAAGGGGGAGCTGGCAACTCTGGCTAAAAGCGCTTATGAGCGACTTATAAACCTGGCCGATGCGGAGTTGTACGAATATGACCAAAGAGGATGGAACAAAGCAGCCCGAGCTATGGAGCACATACTCGACACCATTGAGGGATGCTTGAACGAAGACGGCACCCTAAAAAAGCCGTACCGTTTTCCTCTGCGCATGGGCTATGGTAGCAGTGAGCTAAGCATGCGACTCTCTGAGTTCATTGAATATACCACTCGCAAGGGGAGCATTCGACTTAATCCAATAAGCAGAAAGTTGTCCGAGGGGCTTCCCATGGGTTGGGTCATGGTTGAGGTGCTTGAGTAGATGCTGCTCGCCTCGACAATACTTCCCCTGGAAGGGGAAGAGCCGCCAGCAGTTGAGCATGTTCGCGGGTGGTTTTATGGTTTGTTAAAAAGTGCTGAGCCGACTCTGCACGATCAGCAGGGTCTAAAACCCTTTACAATAGGCGTTCTTAATAATAGAAGCCAGTTATCTGTAAGAATCACGTTTTTAAATGAAGGGTTATATGCGAATATTTCGCCAAAGTTATGGAAGTTAATTGGGAAGCAATTGAAATTTGGTAAGGTGCCGTACAAATTACTGGGCGTTATTGAGAGCGACCATCCGTATGCTAAATTGTCAACTTATGCGCGCCTTTTTCAGGGTGAGGCCGTTTCCGACTACCCATTACGATTTGCTAGCCCCACTTTTTTTAAGCGCCATGGAGACCATTACCCATTACCGGAGCCGCGTCTTGTTTTTGGCTCTTTGCTGTCGCGCTTTGCCGCATTTGCCCCAATTGATCCGCCAGATGACCTTCAAGGAGTTATAGATCGTCTGACGTTGCGGGCGGTAAGTATCCGTACGCGCCCGATCGAGCACGAAGTGCGTGCAGTTGGTTTTACCGGTCGTGTGGTTTTTCACCTTCCGCGAGCCAGCGAGGAAGAAGCTCGCTGGCTAACGGCGCTCTGGAGGTTTGCTTTTTTCTCTGGCGTAGGCGCAAAAACGACCTTGGGTTTTGGGCAGGCTAAACCATACGCACCCCAAAAAGCCCCGGGAGGTAATAAAAATGCCCAATCAAGACAAAACGAAGATTGAGCGCGTTTTAATAGCCACAGTAGGGTATACTGAAGAACCTTTACAATACAGTATCGTAGAGCACGAACCCCAAGGTCTGCTTTTGCTCGCTAGCCAGGATAGTCTCGAAACTGCGGCAAGTGTGCGCCGAGCATTCAGTGACTTGCGCAGTCAGATACTGGTCATTGAAGACGCGGAGGATTTAATTGAGGCGTTTAGAGCTGCAAGGAAGGCATACGCCAGGGCTAAACAGTGGGAAGCGAAAGTGGTGATTGCCGATCTTTCTGGGGGAACCAAACCCATGACGGCGGGCACGGCGCTGGCGCTTTCGGGTTTGGGAGTGACGTTCTCATACGTTGGGGGGTTGGAGCGGGATCAGCGCGGTCGTGTAGTAACCGGATCCGAAAGACTCCGTCTGCTAGAAGATCCAACCGAGCGGTTCCACCAGCTAGAATTGCGAGCGTTTAAAAACGCCTGGAACTACAGGCGGATGGGTGCGGCTGCCGACAGCCTCAAACAAATTCTGCAAAGAGAGTCTTTGCTTAGCCCTTCGGAAAAGAGATATTATTCGCACCTCTTGCTTGTTGTTCAAGGGCTGGACGCGTGGGATAGGTTCCACCATTCTGACGCCCTGCAGTCTATGGAGCGGGGTTTGCCAGTTGCTCTGGCCATTGCAGAAGCCTGGCACCACGGTTCCAAGGTTCGCGTTTTATCGGGGTTGGATGCGCAGTTGGATAACTTGAAAAAAATAGTTGAAAAAGCAGGGTACCCTACATATGCACTTTTGTCCGATCTGTTGGCGAATGCAGACCGTCGCGCCGAGGCGGGGCAGTACGACGATGCGGTGGCGCGTCTGTACCGAGCCATGGAACTCGCGGCCGAGGCGGACCTGTACCACCGGACGGGCATTGTGCTAAGAAAGTCCGAGTCCTGGCCCGATAATTTAAAGCATCTTTTGCAAGAGCGAACCGAGCAGTTATTTGGGTTGCAAAGCGTTCTAGACCTGATTTTTGACGTTGATGTTCAGCTAGGAAATCGGGGCACATTGGCCCAGAAGTTGCGGGCTCAAAAGGTACAAATGGGTGACATCTTGCGCAAGCGTAATCAAAGCATTTTGGCCCACGGCACGGAGCCGGTAGACCGCGATAGCTATCTGTCTTTCAGGCAGGTCTTTACCGATCTAGGCCTGGAAGCCGCCCCGGCCTGGCCCAAGTGGTAGGTAGGGTTACTAGGGAGGAAGCATGGATTTAAAGGAGCGACTGAAACAGGCGTGGAGGGAATATAAGGAGAGATTAGCCAGTGGCGAAGAAGCCGATAAAGCTAAGGCAGACAGCCTTTATCGCGAAATGGTTTGGCCGTTGCTTCTAGAGAAATGGCGGGACGAACCCGAAATACAAACCTGGGGAGACATTGGAAACGTTGAGGTATCAATACACACGCTCGGCAACAGCCCCGAAGCGCTTATTCTTGCTGCATTAGGATTAAAAGCAAAAAAGGTAGTTGTGCTATATACAGACCATACCGAAAAATATCTGGATCAGATAGAAAGAGATTTGGGCAGAAAAATAGAGTCACATCGGGTTAGCAAAGGCGACCCTAGCGACATTTACAGAGCTGCCAAGCGGATAATAGATAAATATTCCGGCCCGATTGCATTTGATATAACCAGCGGTACAAAAGCAATGACTGCTGGACTGGCTTCGGTCGGGTTTTTTATCAAGGCAAAGGCAAGAGAGATTGAAGTGGATGTTTACTACGTAGACAATAACAAATACGATAGCGCATTGCGGCGTCCTGTACCCGGTAGCGAGTTTTTGGTCCGTTTGCCCAGTCCATACGTCGCCTTTGGCGAATTAGAAGAAGAGCGGGCGTTGGTGCTTTATCGCAACCGTGCCTTCAAAGACGCCGAGTTGGTTTTTAGGAGGATGCATGGTGAGCTGCGTGACGGGAAATACCAAAATCTGGCTGAGCTGGCTCACACGTACGCCAGGTGGGCGGCACTTGACTTTAAAGGAGCCGAAAAAAGCCTGTACAGCCTGGTTTCTTTCTTGAAAAGTGACGCAGCGTATGGCGACTCATTGCGGTCAGCACTACCAGTTTTGGATGAGCAATTAAGGGGCTTGGGTCAGCTGATTGAACTCGTGGAAAACTGCGAGGGCGGACGTAGGAAAAGCACGGGCTGTCTTGAGCTTCTGGCCGATCCCGATAGGGTGGGTTGGCTTGCGCGAACGCTCCTCGAAAGGGCGGAATATTATTACAAACTAGAGGACTACAATCTCAGTGCGCTTCATTACTATCGTGCGCTAGAACTGTCGCTGCAGCACCGTTTGTCGCTTAAGGGGATTAATCCACATATATTCGAGCCGGACAAACTAGGGAAAGACGTGCTAACCAGGATGCAAGCGGAGCTTGAGAATGCCATTGGGGAGTCGGCGAATATGCCAGGTCGGGGGTGGGGCCTGACTTTGCTGAATATAGCCTCTTTGCTTATTGCTCTTGAGGATGATACGGTGTTGCCGCTCAAGAACGACATGCGTAAATTGCACGGGATTTTGGATGCGAGAAATGAATCGCTATTGATACACGGTTTGAGCTCCGCGAGCAAGCCCAATGTCAAGAGCCTAAAAAACTTTGCCGAAAAGCTAATAGACCAAGCCTTCCCCGAGCTACCCGTTAGCGCCGTGGAGCTGAAAGCATAACGTTTTGATGGCGGAGCGCCATGCCAACCTTACACCTTGCTAACCAGGGATCAAAGTTACGGTTGAGGCAAGGGCGTCTGCTAATTGTGGGCTCCGATGGGGAAGAGCTTGGCAGTTTTCCGGCGCGCAAGGTTAGGCGTGTGGTAATTCATGGAAATGTGGGGTTGACAACACCGGCCCTGACTTATTTGTTGAGGAATTCGGGGAGCATACATTTTTTAAGCATAAAAGGTGATTACTACGGGCAGGCGGCTCCTACCAGCCTTCCCGATCCTCGCCGGATAGCAAAGCAGCTAACATTACCAAGCCACCGAAGGTTGGAAATAGCACGAGAAATATTGACGTCGAAAACGCGCTCGCAAATGGAGTATTTACGCAGGAGTGGCAGGTTGCAGCTGGTAGAATTGGCGGCAACAATAAAACGAATGTCAGCAGCAAAAGACATTGATGAATTAAGGGGTTTTGAGGGAATAGCGAGCCGGTTATATTTTGAGGCAGTTGCAGAAGGCATGGGCAGTTTGTCGTTTCGAGGCCGGCGCCGCCGGCCTCCACCCGATCCTGTTAATGCTGCGCTTTCGTACGGATACGCCATTTTGCTTTCTCTGGCGACGTCTGCCTTGCTGGCCGCCGGCATTCATCCAGAAATAGGGATTATCCATTCAACTGGGCGGAGGCGGCCGGCGCTTGCGCTTGATTTAATGGAGGAGTTCAGGGTGGCGGTAGTAGATGCCCCGGTTTTTCGTGCATTCAAGCGTCGCTGGCTCGGCTGGGATGATGTTAGAAGCGAAGGTCGGGCGGTTTTATTAAACGAACAAGGGAAAAAGAAGGTGATAGAGGCTGTAGAAACACGACTCTCTTTTTCTCCAATGGGAGATGCTGGCGATTATCGCTTTCTTATTTTCAGGCAGGCTGAAAGGCTGGCCTCTGCTATTGTGCATGAAAAGCCCTACAAAGCGTATGTTTTGAGGAGGAAATGAAGTATGACCTCTAACAATTTATTTGTAATTTCGTACGACATCCCGGACGATAGGCGACGTTTTAAAATAGCCAATATCCTTAAAAGTTATGGAGAAAGGGTTCAATACTCTGTTTTTGAGTGCTGGCTAAACCAGGCTGAGCTAAACCGCTTAATCGAAGAGCTAGAGGACCGTATTGAACTAGATGTTGACAGCGTTCGCATGTACAAATCCGTAAGTGATGTGCGGGTTTTGGGCGTGGGGACGGTGACCAAGGATCCACATTCGTGGATTATTTAACAATTTGGTCGAGTTTTGCCCACATGGTGGATCTGAGATGTTAGAATCTATCACAAGGCCCGCTCAGAGGGGCGAAATGGACCTTGACAATCGGCTTTTTGCGACCTCGAAACCCC
>JAADDH010000004.1 GCA_013154035.1 Candidatus Iainarchaeum sp.
AGCTGTTTGACGAGCTGCGCGAGCATCCTATCTGGGAGGCAAGAACAATCAGCGATGTATTTGAGGAAGTGTACGCAGATGAGCTTCACCCGCCGCGGCAACAACAGTGACCGTTACCCAAATACGTGCAAATTACGTGAAATGCACGAGGTGTAGGCTATAGGTCGGGGTCAAAAATGGTAGAAAAACGAAACGTAACCCTCCGCCTGCGTTCTGATCTGGTAGAAGCGCTACGGACTCGCGGCTATTCTATATCCCAGATCGTTAATCTACTCCTTGAGGATTTCATCCGCGAAAAGGGTATTTCTGAACCAATACAACCCGAACGCGACGAGAACGAAGAAAACAAGAGCCGCGGGCGGGATTTGAACCCGCGACCTGCCGCTTACAAGGCGGCCGCTCTACCGGACTGAGCTACCGCGGCGTCCACTGCACGCGTGTGTGCAGATGGCAAGGTTCCGAAGGAACCCTCCGTGGTGCCGGCTGCACGGCAGCCGCTGGGGCTACCACGGCACCAAAACGGGGAGTGCGCGTCACGCGCCAGGAGGCCCACGAGCAAGAGAGCCAGGCCAATAGATGAAGAGAAAAGAATCGTTAAAAAGATGGGCGTCAGCCGAAGTAGTCGGGTGTGCTGGACTTCTTGGACACAATGCGCTTAACCACCTTCTGAGACAGGAGCTTGCTAAACGCCTCGTAAAACGCCACAGTATCCTTGTCCAGCGATGGACCGATCGTGTTCATCGCCTCACGGAAGTCCTGCAGTGTAACACGGGTTGGCTCCATGTTATTACGTCTCAACGCCACCAGGGCAGCCTCACGAACGAGGGCTGCCAGGTCTGCACCTGTATAACCCTCCGTCTCGTCAGCCAGCACCGACAGGTCCACGTCCTCCGCTAGGGGCACGCCCTTCGTGTGCACGCGAAGGATCTCTAGGCGCGCATCGCGGTCAGGGGGCGGAACGTAGATCACACGGTCAAATCGGCCAGGGCGGAGGAGAGATGGGTCAATAATATCCGGCCTGTTAGTGGCAGCAATGACTACAACGTCCTTCAGCTCTGAAATTCCGTCCATCTCCGTCAGAAGCTGGTTAACGATGCGATCCGTGACGTGAGTATCGTCCCCACCCCTGCGCGGCGCGATGGCATCAATCTCATCTATGAAAACAACACAGGGCGCTGCTTGCCGTGCCTTAGTGAAGATCTCGCGAATCGCCTTTTCACTCTCACCTACCCACTTACTGAGGATTTCCGGCCCCTTAACGGAAATGAAGTTTGCTTCGGACTCCGTAGCCACGGCCTTTGCCAGGAGTGTCTTGCCGGTTCCCGGCGGACCGTAGAGGAGAATACCTCTCGGCGGCTTAATCCCCATGGCCTCAAAGGATTCTCTCTTCTTCAGAGGCAGTTCAACGGACTCTGCAAGTAGGCGTTTAACGTTTTCTAGGCCACCCACATCGTCCCAATGAATGGAGGGCACCTCCACGAAGACCTCGCGAAGGGCAGAGGGCTTCACCTCCTTGAGCGCCTCCTCAAAGTCCCTACGTGTTACCTGGAGGCGGTCAAGAACCTCCGCGGGAAGTTCCTCCTGATCAAGATCAATATCTGGAAGTATGCGGCGTAACGCCTTCATTGCAGCCTCCTTAACGAGTGCAGCCAGATCCGCGCCGACGAAACCATGGGTAACGTCTGCCAACCAGTCCAGATCAACATCCTTCGCTAGCGGCACATTGCGCGTGTGTATCTGGAGAATCTCCTTACGGGACTGCCGGTCGGGAACGGGAAGTTCTATCTCCCTGTCAAATCTTCCGGGCCTGCGGAGCGCTGGATCTATTGCGTTGGGCCTGTTGGTAGCAGCAATGACTACAACGTCCCCTCTACTCTCCAGACCATCCATCAGGGTGAGCAACTGGGCCACAACCCTGCGCTCCACCTCGCCAAGCACATCCTCGCGCTTGGGGGCGATTGCATCTATCTCGTCTATAAATATGATTGCCGGCGCGTTCTCCTGTGCCTCTTCAAACACCTTTCTGAGGCGCTCTTCTGCCTCTCCCACGAACTTACTCATGATTTCGGGCCCGTTGATGGGGATGAAATAGGCGTTCGTCTCGTTAGCCACGGCCTTCGCTAAGAGGGTCTTACCCGTACCTGGTGGACCGTAGAGGAGCACGCCCTTGGGCGGTTCAATGCCCAGGCGGTGGAAGAGCTCCGGATGCTTGAGGGGAATTTCAATCATCTCTCGGATCTTCTGTACCTGATCTCGGAGACCCCCAATATCATCATACGTAATGTTAGGGACATTACCCGTCTTTACAGGCTTGTCAAGCACGACAATCTCAGTCTGAGGAGATACACGAACGATGCCCGACGGTTTCGTAGATACTACAACGTAAACACTCTTGCGGAAGAAGGGAACAACCACTTTATCCCCTTTAACAAAGGGACGCCCCATAAAATGCTTGAGAAGGTAGTTCTCATACCCCCGAATGATTACCTCGTTCTCCGACGCGGGAGCAAGTGTGATTTTTTCTGCATTCTTCCAGCTTGCGCGGCGGACAACGACCTTGTCTCCTATAGATACGCCGGCATTGCTACGGATTATGGAGTCCATATGGATGATGCCCTTCCCCTCATCTTCAACACGGGATGGCCAGACGATGGCTGCCGTGATCTTCTTGCCCTCAATTTCCACAATGTCCCCAGATGAGAGTCCGAGCTCCTGCTTCGTCTTCATATCAATTGCAACGATTCCCCTGCCCACATGGGACGGCAGAGCCTCATGAACGCGAAGTACGACCTCTTTGCGATCGGGCGACTTGCCCTGGGTGGCCTCCACCATGTGTGAATACAGGCGCCAAGTGGATAAAAAACCCCCTTATAAACGATTCCGCCGTAATTTTTCACATGGGTTGGATTTTGAGAAAGGAAGCACAGGCCGTTGTGTTCACACGGGAGAATGGGAAGACACTGTTTCTGCTCGTTCACAAGCGCAACGGCTGGAGAATACCGAGAGGCGGCGTAGAAGAAGGGGAGAGCTTTGAGGAAACGATAAAGCGAGAGCTCTGGGAGGAAGTCAGCATCATGCCGGGGCGCATACACGTCCTGGACAAGTTCAACGAGTACATGTATGAGGATACAAAGGCCCAAATCCTGCACAATCCAAACGCGTTCCTTGTATTCGTTCCAGGGAAGCCTGAAGTTACTCCGGACAACGAGGAGATCAACGGAGCAAAATGGGTAGACTACAGAACAGCAGTACGCATGCTACGGTTCAACGAGGAGAAGAACACGGTGAAGCAGGCGATGGGGCTAATAAAACGCATCAATCCTGAAGATCTACGCCGCCTGGAGGAAGAATCTGATTGAGATCGTCCAGGAATTCCCGCCCCTTTCCAAATTTTTTCAGTATCAGCTTGGCAGCGTCTCCACGCGGTGTTCTGCCCGGAACGATAAGCACGTGCTCGTCCTTCGGCTCGTAAAAGCTGATGAAAAAACGGTTCTTTTCGTCATCAAAACCCACGTATGCCCGTAGGGGGATATTCTTCAACCACTGGCGCTTCCCATAAATCATAACGCCACCCTTCGGGCGGTATTCCCCAGAGGGCGGCGCCAGGGAAACCTGATCGGGCAAAGCATAAAACACATCCGCCGATGCGAGCCCGTTCTTCCACGCCTTTGAATACACAGCGCTCAGAGCCGCCGCGCAGAAGATATCCTCGTCAGATGCAGATTGGCCACCCTTCAGTACAACGGAGGGGGCGCCAGAGACGTCAGCGTGGAAGTAAAGGTCATTCTCCCCCAAATAGTTACGCACAAGGATCTCATTACTCTTCGCATCCCTGCCGCCAATGGCCAAAAGTCCAGATGGGGTGAACGTCCAGCGGAACTTCTCATACCACTCTCTCTTGCGTTTCCTCACGAGCGCGGGAGCTTGCTCTTTCATTTCCGCCTGCCTCTTCTTGGGGGGGTTGGCTATGAGCTCGTCAAGCTTGGTGATTTTCCGCTTGAGCTTCTTTGCCCGCTCGTGGTAATCCCCAAGGTTCTCCCAGAGGGACTTGGAGAGATCAAGCCGCAGCTCCACCCTCATCCCCCAAAGACTGACGTATCTCTGATTTGTGCTGAGACAACTCATTCAGCACGGACTTAAGGCGGTCCGCGGAGACGGAAAACACGTCCTGCTTTGTCTTCTCGCCGGCAGCAATGGCATCAAGTGCCTTCTCCAGCTCCGCCGTCATGTTTGGCGTGGCGAGTTCAGGAGCGTAGCGCTCCAGGACCTCAACCAACTTCCTGCCGAGCTCCGTAGGCTTTATCGCCTTCCTGCCGCTTATATACTTGCGGGCAAAGAGCTTTGCAATAATCTCAGCCCTGGTACTCTTCGTACCAAGGCCGAGGGCCTCCATGCGCTTAACGAGTTCGCCCTCCGAGTAGCGAGAGGGTGGCTTCGTTTGAGACTTGGCGAGCTTGAGGGAAACAACGTCCACGCGGTCGCCGTCGGAGAGTGGAGGAACAGCAGATTCGCGAAGCGACACTGGATACACCGCAGTCCAACCCTTCTGGGTGATTCTCCTGCCCTCTGCCACGAACGGAACGCCATTAATATTTATGTGCACGTTACGCCGTTCCAGTGTTCCAGGCGCCATGAGCGTGGCGAGGAATCTGCGGGCAATGAGGTCATAAACCTTGCGCTCCTTCTCGCTGAGCTTCCCCTTGGACACGTCCACAGGGTGAATTGGTGGGTGATCATCAGCCTTTCTGCCAGAAGATGGGCGGAACACGTCCTGCTGGAGCAACTCCTCGGCGAATGGAGCGTAATTCTTGACGGATTTCAGCTTGTTCAGGATTCCCCGGAAGCCAAGGGATGGCGGATACGTCTGGTTGTCCGTGCGGGGGTATGATATGAGACCCTTCATGTAGAGCGATTCAGCAATTTTGAGAGCTTCAGAAGTGGGGAGACCAAGATGCTTGTTGGCCTCGCGGAGAAACGTAGTGGTATCAAAGGGGACAGGGCGAGGGATCTTATCCTGCCGCAGTTCCACCCTTGTCACAGTGCCCTGCTTTGCAGCCTTAGCAGTCTTGTAGAGCATCTGTGCCATGGGTTCCTGCCAGATCTGCCCCTCCGCATAGCGGGCGGAGAACTTCTCGCCGGAGAACGCAAGGGTTGCGTCAATTGTCCAGTACGGTATGGGCACGAAGCGCTCTATTTCTCGCTCCCGCTCCACGATAATCGCGAGGGTGGGAGACTGCACACGGCCGATGGAGAGGAATGCCTTCCCCCGTCGGTTAGAATACAGAGAAATAGCACGTGTGAGGGCTGCACCCCAAATGAGATCAATCTCCCTGCGTGTAAACGCGGATTCAGCCAATGCTCGCTTCGGTTCCCGTAGATTTTCAAACGCTGAAAGAATATCGCGCTTGGTTAGTGCGGAGAAGTAAGCACGGCGCAGAGGGATCTCCCTACGCGCATATTTCATGACTAGTTCGGCGGATTCAAGGCCAATGGCCTCCCCCTCGCGGTCGGCATCTGTAGCGATGATGATCTCCTCAACCTTCGGCGCCAGGGACTTGAGGAGCGATGCCACGGTTCGTTCCGTAACCACATGCTCAAGAGGGGCATCGGGAAGGGTAGAGAGGGTATCCTCTGACCAGCGGTTCAGCTCAGGGAGGAAATCCACGTCAATAATATGGCCCTTGAGTGGAACAAGAACCGCGGGGCGCCCGTTGAGTTCAAACTCCCAGTACGGGTGCTTTCTGTATGTCTTTTTCCTGGCCCTGCCACTAGAGAGAATGGTAGCGATGCGAGCACCTGCAATTGGCTTCTCTGCAAGTATGAGTATCATTATGCACCACCAAGCGATCTCTGTGATATCTTCTGGGAGATATCCACGGGCTTCTCGGCATAATCAAGGGCGATGGACGTTTTCATGTCCAGCACCCCATCCATCCTACCAATAACTGTGCTGAGGTTCCTTATATCTTCGGTGGTTGCAAGAATGGCCTTTGCCATGATTGGATAGTCCCCTACCAGCATATACGTCTCCAGAACGTTGGGAAGGCGGGAAATCTTGGCGAAAACATCGTTGGCGTAACTGGGATCGGGTTTGATTTCAAAAAAGACTACGTACTTATACCCTATTTTCCTAAAATCTATGGCAACGCGGAAACCCTTGATCACACCGCGCTGTATGAGCTTCTCCACGCGCTTCTTGACCGCAACGTCCGATATGTTCAATGAACGAGCAATATGGGAGTAGGGCATGCGCGCATCCTCGCTGAGAAAGCGAAGGATCTTGACATCCATGGGATCAAGGGGAGTACTAGCCATATAAAGAATCTTGGCGGCAACCCTTTATACGGTTTGCATTCCAATCATAACATGCCCATTCCGGAAAGATTTCTATCCCTTGCAGAGAAACTCAGGGAACTCGGCGCAACAAACCTAGAAATCGCATACATATGGGATCGCACATCGCAAGACGGCGGATATCTGGACGACCACCACATCCACGAGGCGCTGAAGGAGATCAACCCCCAACTGGCGGAGAAGTTCTTCCGCGAGATGCGCATAAAGGTCTGGCGATCTGACCTGCGAAAGGAGCACTTCAACAGAAGGCGTATCGTGGAGTCTCTGCACAGAGAGGCGAAGCTGAGCAGAGGTCTGGCAGAAAAGATCGCCCGCGAGGTGGAGGAGAAGATTAAAAGCATGGACATATCCATAATCACTGCTCCCCTCATACGCGAGCTCGTTCTGGGCAAACTCATCGAGGACGGGCTATTAAACGAATACACGCGATACATGCGCCTTGGAATCCCTGTATATGATCTGGAAAAGGCCATGGAAAAGGGCAACGTGGAGGACGCGGTGCTGGACAGCATACTGCAGCAATATGTCCTCTTCGAGATACTCCCGCGCGACGCCGCAGAACTATACCTGGATGGATCATGGAAGATATGGGGAATGGCACGCCCGAACCGCGCATACGCCCGCGCGTTTATATATCGCACGCCAAGCGTGAAAGCATGGATCAAAAACCTCATAGCGTATCTCACCGCAAGAGACTACGTAGATACACCGTCTGTCCACATCCCAAAGAACGTATATAACTCCGAGGCTGGCAGGGAAATACTCGAAGCCGTCAAAGAGGATGTAATCCTATGGGCAAGCGAAGATCTTGGAACGAGAACGATACCTGTCAGCAAGGAGCCCATATACAGCTTCGGGCACTACGACGCAAAGGTTGTGGGGGACGTCTTCCAGATAAACATAGGGCAGATAGCCGAGAGCACGGAAAGTATAAAGGCGACGGAGAGCACACTGGAAACGATACGGAAAGGTATGCAAAGATACACGGAATTCAAGGGAAAATACGTCAAGAGAGCAGAGTATCCCGTCATCATTACGGGCGTTCAGAGAGCAGAGAACGCGCTCATGCTAGATATGGAGAAAATAAAGGAAATGGTGGCGCCCCTACGCCCGTTCAAACTTGAAGAGTGATGAAACTACAATCGGATACTTGTACAGATACGTGAGAATTGCGTGGGCAAGGAGCCACGGCAGAACGAGATACGTCACCAAGAGCACGGAGAGGAACATCCCCAAGAATCCACTGTAAGCATCAAGGACAAAAACAAAGAGGAGCAAAAAGAAAGATATTGCAAGGAACTCAAGTATGTGGGCGGGCTGTCTGCGAATTGTGTCCCATGCGAGAACGATGGCTGCAGGAATGGATGCGCCGTCCACGGCGATGGCTGCGGATGCATACACCGCAAGAATGCTGGCAAGAAAACCCAAGACCGCCGCCAGCCAGGAGGGCAAGAACATATACATTACGTACATAAGCACGTCAACAACGAGCCAGAGCACGAAGATGTAAAAACCACGTAGGGCAAAGGACTCCCTGTCCATATACGTCTCGTGGCCCACATCCTTGGCCAGCTCATCTGCAAACCACGCGAAGATGTACGAGAAAACCAGCAGGATAGCCACCGAGGCGATCGTCGGCCAGAGCTTAAAATCGTAGGGAACAACGGCCTGTCCCGCGAGGAAGTATCCCCCCACGGCAGAGAATAGCGCAACGAATATGAGGAGGTAAGAAAACTGGAGAGGACGCGAACTCTTTCGGTATGCCAGGCGTAGGGAAACAGGGGTGAGTGCCATACTACAATATATGCAGATACAGCATTTATTTAGAGCGGTAGCAGAATGGTTATATACAATCAAAGCAACACATAGTACATGGGGAAGACACGTATAAAGCGGATTATCCGAGAAAAAATCCTTAGGAAACCGGTACCCAGGGAGATACAAGTAACGTTTACGGATAAGTTCGAAAAGGACGTTAAGAAACGGGTTGATGAGCTCTTAAAAGATGTTAGAAGCAACAAAGTTCCCATCATCGCGTTCGACATGAGAACGAGATGGGCGGACCCGAGCACTTCGAATCACTCTGGCCAAATGTGCTTGCTCACAATGAATCGGGCAAATCGGTGCTCGAAGATGAATACAACATAGAAAGAGCTCTTGGATTCATGCACCAAGTGGATAAAGTGTTTTACTCTGAGACAAGCGTGAGAAACAACGTCGCACCGGGGTACTTTGAAGGGAACAAGAATTACGTGATACTACAACACCCCAACGCAATCATGGCGGACCTTGGGTTCGGGAGAAAAGAGCCAATGAAAGCATTCGTTCTGCTTAGGGGGAAACATTTGGATACCGCACTGGATGTTCACGCACATCCAATACTGGAGGCTTACTTCTATCAAAAACTCGGAGAAGCGTTAGCGGAGTTGGCAAGAAACGGGCAGATAAAAAGTTCAAGGGGCAGTGCCAAAAAGATAATCCCGGTGGAAGAACAGAGGGGGTTCCACGCGAGGGGCAGCCTCACGGCCGTGCAGACGGCATACCTTTCAGACAAGGGATACAAAGTCCCAGACAGTCACCCGTTCCGAGTGTTTGGTGGCTCGTGGTACAACGTAAAATTCTCGGAAGAGTACGTGAAGCGGCTAAAGAAGCTCAAGGAGATGGGCCATATACGCGTGAACGATGACCTACTCTTCGATGAGTATGTCGGGCACATGAAGAAAGTAATAAAAGCCATGAAATGGGGGTTAAAACCTTAGGGATTTTACAGTGATGGTTCGGCAACCACCTCGGAAGTTTTAAAAGGCCTACGATGCTCTCATACTACCGGAGCCGAGGGGTGACAGAGGTTACGAATTTTAACCCTTCGGCGCAGGTGGGTATTACACTCACACTCATCAAGATGCACCTCGTGACGCTCGTCGCGGGGGAAGGGCAGACGGCAGGATGACGCCGCGCATAGGGGGTCAAATGGACCGGAAACGCAGGTGAACCCAGCCGGTGGATGGCTCGGCTCGGGCGCCGACGAAGGCCGTGGCAAGCTGCGAAAAGCCCCGGCGAGGCGCACGCGGCCATCGAACCGGGGATTGCCGAATTGTGCCGACGAGGCACGGGAACGCGGGGAATTGAAGCATCTTAGTACCCGCAGGAAAAGAAAGCAACATGCGATGCCGTGAGTAGGGGCGACCGAAAGCGGCAGAGCCCAAACCGAACCCCTGGCCGAGAGGCTAGGGGGATGTGGGGTCATCTGGGCCGGGATACTCCCTCCCCGGGGAAGCCGAAATTCCCTGGAATGGGATGCCGTAGAGGGTGACAGCCCCGTAGGCGTAACCTGGGTGGGAGATTTCCCGTGTCCCGGAGTACCGGGCGTTGGTATTCGCTCGGGAAGTCGGGGGTTACCAGCCCCCAAGGCTAAATACGTCCCGAGACCGATAGCGCACGAGTACCGTGAGGGAAAGCTGAAAAGCACCCCTGGCGGGGAGTGAAAAGTACCTGAAACCGGCTGGGGATAGTAAGGCGTGGCGGGAAAGGGCAATCCCGGCGAAGGAACCCGTCGCAAGGCGGTAGTACGAGTCGGGATACCGCCGTTACGCCGTCAGTCGTGAATCACTGGCCAGGGAGTCTATCCGAGTGGCGAGCTTAAGGGGGTCAGCCCCGAAGGCACAGGGAAACCGAGAGTCCCGCAGCCCTTTTGGGTGAGGGGACCGGGTCTCAAAAGGGCCCAAAGTCACTCGGATAGGACCCGAAACCCGGTGATCTACACCGAGGTAGGGTGAAGCGGGCTCGCAGGCCCGTGGAGGCCCGCAACCGGTGCTGGGAAAACCGCTCGGGTGACCTCGGTGTAGGGGCGAAAGACCACGCGAACCGGGTGATAGCGGGCACCCGCCGAAATAGCGCCCCAGGCTAGCCCGGCTGGAGGTTGCCTGATGGGTAGAGCGACTGACTAGGGTGGCACGGGGGGAAACCCTCACCACCCCTGTCAAACTCCAAACCGTCAGGCTCCGTAGAAGGCCGGAGTAGGGGACGGTGGGGTAAACCTCCGTTCCGAGAGGGAAACAACCCAGACCCGGGTTAAGGCCCCTAAGAGCCGGCTAAGTGCGTCAAAGGTGGTCCCCCTCCTGAGACAGCGGGGAGGTAGGCTTAGAAGCAGCCATCCTCTAAGGAGTGCGTAACAGCTCACCCGCCGAGGAGGGGGGCGCC
>JAADDH010000074.1 GCA_013154035.1 Candidatus Iainarchaeum sp.
TCCCTGTAATCCTTCTTCGGGTTCAGCCAGACGTTTGCATCCACCGTCCCGTCCGTGTTCACCGTGAAGGTTGCGTTCTTGGCGAGGATCTTCTGGCTGTCCTTTGCCTTCACGAGGATATTCACGTCACTTGCATCGGCACCGTTCACCGCGAAGCTCAGCACCTTGAACGTTCTTGGCACGCCATCCACGCCGAGGTTGAACGTCAGCGTTCTCCAGGACCACACGCCGGGCATGACGAAGATGTCGTTGGTTGCGGCGGTCTTGGTCTTGGCGAGGTTCTCGTTATAGCCGCGGACGAGGAAGGCACTGCCCTGCATGCAGCCCTGGACGGATCCATCCATGCTCAGGAAGCGCTTGAACGTCTGGGCCAGTTTGTTCACCCGTGTGTCTGTGCTTGGATCGGATATGCCGGAGATGTAGGATTCGCAGATGGTCAGGGTCACGTCGTTGTTCTTGTTCACCTGCGCCAGGAACATGCCGTTGCAGTCGCCGAAGTCTATGACCATGTATGGTCCCTTTCCGCTGGGCGGCGTCTGGGTATACGTTGGCACGAGGCGGGTGCTGCTGAACGCCTTTGCCAGCATCTCCTGTGCTATGATGCGCTTCAGCGCGCTGTTTTCTGCGTCGGTGGGTATGTATATGTATGTCGGCGTGCCCTGCTCAACAGTCGTCTGGCCGATTCCCTGCCCCGTGTACTCACCGAGGTTGATGAAGAGCGGGGCGTAGAAGCCGTTGTAGTAGTCATTGCCCAGGCCCTCTCCCTGTATCTGCGCGTATATCACTACCTCGTCGGGGTAGAGGCGGTTTCTGTACACATGGAAGGTAATCTTATAGTCACCGGGGGATTTAATCGTGTCCCCATTGTAGTAGAGCATGCTCGCGGCGGACTGTGAGAGGTTCGGCTTGCCCTCAACTACCTGCAGCTGTATCCCTGCGGTCTTTGCCACCATATCCGCCACGTCGCTCCAGTTCACCATGTTCGGTAGGGACTTGACGTGTATGGTCATCTCTGTGTCCGCCACCTGTCCCGTCACGTCGCAGAACTGGCCGGTGCAGGAGCCCACCTGCTGGGCGCTCTGTGCTGCCTGGTACATGCGTGCGATCTGCTTGGCCAGGAACTTCTCCGTTTCCGCATAACCGCAGTAGTCTATTCTACAGTCTCCTGTGCCGGAGAACGGGGCGTCGTTGATGGAGAAGAGCTGCACGGTTGCGGGTTTTTCATTGGGTTTGCCCCCACATTTTGGCACGCTTGCGCTTGTCTTCCGCTCCTGCACGCTCTTGACGGGGATTGTGATCGTGTTGGAGCGTATGTCGGAGTAGATCCCCGTGCCGCTCACGTATGTGGCGTATGTTCCCGGGGCGGAGAACGTCAGGGTGTAGTAATTGCCGTCCGTCCCCACGTGTATGCTTGTCCCTGGCTGGATCTTCGTCGCGCCGCTGGCGTGGATCGTCACGTCAACGGGGAATCCGCAGGAGTTCTGGACTGTTACGGCAACGGGCTTGTTAGGCGAGGCGCTCCCGCCGGTCAGCGCAAGGGCGATCTTCAAACACGTCGGGCTGTGGCGGCTAAACGTGAGGGGGAACACCACGTCGGGAACGGGGTAGACCATTCTACCGTCTGCGCTCTTTGCTGCGATCTTGAACGCAAGGCGGATCGTTTCGGGATCAAAGGGTGCTGCGCTCGTCGTTGTAATGGAGTAGCTTACCGTGTATGTTCCGTGCGGCTTGACTACGGCGGGGGACTCTCGTGATCCGAGCATGGACAGGATTGCATGATCGCCCTTCGCCACGATGTTCTCGGGGTATATGTAGATCTGGTGGGACGTGAGGTTGCGGATCCGCAGGCTGATCTTGCCCGCCGTGTAGAATCCGAGATCCAGCATTGCGGATGTTCCATTGACTTCCACGCCTGGCTCTCCATTCTTCGGGCTGATGATGTTGGCTTCAACGACGCTCGGATTCTCCACGTGCACGGTGGTCTCCGCGTCGTTGGAGTGGACCGTGTATAGGCCCACCTTTCCAGATGCGTCAAACTTTATGTGTGTTGTTCTGCTCTCCCCCTTCGCACTTACAATGACCGTGAAGGAGCGCGTCTCTCCCGGCGGTAGTTCCACGCGGTTGGGGTGGATGCTCACCTGTATTCCGTCATCCAGGGTGTGGGCAACGAGGCTTACGTTCTTCACGTCTGTCTTGTTGTTGTTATTCGTGCCCACGATGACGTTGAACTCCGTGGATACGCCGGGGATGACGTAGATATCCGTCGGGGCGTCAACTGCAAGCGCAAGATCGCCGGTAGCCACGGTGAACGTATACTTTGCGGTCATGTAGCGCCTCACGCCGTTGGGCGCCTGGTAGTATCCGCGGGCGAAGATCGTGCAGGGGAAGCTACTCGCGCTGCCTGCGTAGGATACCTTTACAAGGAAGTCTGAATACGTGCCTGGCTGTATGGTGCCTGGGAGTGTTGCCGTCGCCTCCGCGGCAGGGTCGTCGCAGGTCACGTTCACCTCGTCTATCCGAACGGGGTATATGGTGTAGTTGAACACGTGGTATGTACCCATGTTTATGCGCTTGACGCCGTTGTGGTTTGCCTTCGGTACCCAGAAGATCTTCTGCCCGGTGATCTCAATACCGTTCTTCGCGAAGATCCACACCGTGCTGGGCTTCACTGCCTGGCAGGAATAGACCGAGGACTTACAGGCGAACATCACGTCGCCGTAGCGCTTCGGAGTGAACGTGTAGACGAAGTGGTCCCCTGTGCGGTCCATGTAGAGCGGCGGGTTGTCCACCGCGTGCCCACCCGTTATGATCATGTTGATTTCATTTATGTTCACGGGGACCGTGTTTCCGTTGCAGTCAGTTGGGGTCGCCGTCACGGTTACGGTCTGGCCCACGTATGGGATGTTGGGGGTGGTCGTGATCTTCATGCAGATTGCCTGACCCTGCCCGAGCACCGTGTAGTATCTGAACTTGCGTGCCGTCACGTTCTCATCGCTCCCTGCGATCAGCCGCACATCCAGTTTCCTATCTCCCTTCTGTTCGGCGGAGAACTTCACGGGTAGATCCACTGTGCCGAAATCATATCTGCGCGTCGCGGCAATCGCCCCAGTCGTCACCTTATTCTTGTCCACGTAGAGCACGGCGGTTACGCTCGGGGCGTTTGCATCACAGCGAGCGTACTCCACGTGCACTTTATAGTCTGTGCCCTGGAAGAGCTTGGTCGGTGCGGGCTTCGGGCCGTCCACACGGAAGTTTACAGCCCAGCCGTCGCCACAGCGTAGAGCCTGCTCCGTTATGGCGGGGTATATGTAGCCGGTGATCGTGTGGGTGCCGTTGTTGTCCGTGTATTTATACGTCCACGCGATGCGTATGTGTTCTTCATTGTTCTTAGGATCATTTACTACCCTCACGGGAACGGTGATCGTCTGTATGCTCTCCGCGTAGCTGCTTAGGTCATAGGATGCAGATGTGCCGCCGTTTATGCTGGCCATGGAGAGGATCTCCTTACGGGTCATCCACTTCGCGCCGAGGGACACGTTGAACTCAGCGGACGTTACGTTGTATGGAACACCGATCTGGAACTTGAGGGTGACCGTCTCGCCCATTGGAAGCGTGCCCACGCTTGCTCCGGCATCCGTGTATATGCCCATGAGGTCCACGAATGCGTTGTAGTCGTGGTGCAGGCGCACGGTTACTGGAGATACACCAGGGGTCACCTTTAGGGGCATGGTAGTGGATACGTATTGCATGGGCGGTACGATGCTAACGGAATACTGTCCCAGGGCGACGTTTCCTTCTGCAACGCCTCTATTGCCGGAGATGAGTGTGTAACTGTGTGCGTTGTTGTCGAGGACCACCGTCACGTTGTTCACATCCTCCCCGGTGAGTGCATCAACAAAGTGGAACGTCACGGGGGTCAGGTAGTCCGTCACCTTGAAGCTGTTGGTCTCCGTGTATAGCACCTTGCCCTGGGCAGAGAGGAAGCGGATCGTGGTGGTGATCTGGCCGCCGTAGGGAGTTATGTTGAACTCGTCGTAGGTCCACTGCTCGTAGGGCGGGAACATGACACTCTTTGATACGTTCTCCGTATTGCCATCTCTCCCCACGTAGGATACGTTGATCATCGCTGACGCTATGTTGCGGTCGTGCGCCCACACGCCTACAGTTACTGTTGTCTCCAGCCCGCGATATGCAATCTTCGCGCCGTGGGGCAGTCCGACGGAATATTTGTATGCGGGCGGAACCTGCTTCACCACTGCGTAGAACGCGTATTTTCTCGCAAGGACGTTTTCCTCGCCGGCAACGATGCGCACGTCAATCTTTCTCTGCCCCGCCTGTGCCGGGCTGAAGCGCAGGGGCAGATCCGTCGTCCCGTAGTCGTAGCGCTTGCTCGCGCTCACGCTGCCAGTTGCAATCTGATTGCGGTCCACATAGAGCGCTACCTGGGGCGTTGTTCCTCCAGAGATGCATTTTGCATACTCCACGCGGACTGTGTAGTCTGTGTCTGGGTATAGAACGAAGGGCTTTGGCATGGGGCCTACGACATGGAAGTTCACAGCCCAGCCGTATCCGCATTTGAGCAGGTCCTTTGTGATGGTGGGGCGCACTTCGCCCTTGAGGGTGATTGTCTCTCCGTTCTTCTCAACTACCTTATATATCCAATATATGCGGGGGTTATCTCCGATATTCTCGGGGTTGTCCGTTACACTTACCGTTACTGGGATCTCTCGGATACTCTCCGCGTAGCCCGTGAGGTTGTATGTTGTGTTCACATCTCCGTTTATGGACAGTTCTGAGAGAATCTCTTGCCTCTCTTGCCACCTTTCCCCGACGCCAACGGTGAGTGTGGCACTCTTTACCCCGTATGGCACCGCGACCTGGAATTTGAGCGTGGTTGCTGCGCCGTTCTGGAGGGTTGCAACCTCTCCCTCCGGTCCGAATAGTCCGAGGAGCGTGATTGCAGGGGAGTAGTCGTGGTGCATGGGGAGTGTGATCCACTGGCCGCTCTTGGATATCTTGCGTGTGATCGTGTATGTTATGTAGTTTTCGTCGGACACGGATATGTTATATTCCCCGATCGGCAGGTTCACGTCTGCTATGCCGTTCTTGTTCGTTCTTGCGCTGGTGCTGAACGTACCGGATATTATGGAGATCTGCACGCCCTCGAGGGGCTTGCCGGTCTTTGCATCATACGCCTCGAAAATTACGGGTATGCTTGGACCCTCGAATATGCCCGTTCCACCCTTGCCCACGTTGCCATTGGCGTTTACCTCCTGGACCTCTGCGTTCACCTCGTTCTCGTCTGTTGGCCCCACGTTGACGGGCACGTAGTTATTCCCCTCATATGTGTATGCGTTGCTGCTGTTCATCTCCACGTTCAGATCCTTGTCACCGTCCACCTGGATCGTTTCGCTCACAGCCTTGTGCGTAGCTGGATCCGTTGCCACGAGCAGGTATTGCCCCGCGGGAACGGAGTCAAAACTCGCCATTCCGTTGTTGTCCGTCACGGTCTGGGTGATGAGCTTCTTTCCGTCTGCGCTGTATATGTATACAGGAGTATACGTGAGGGGCTTGCCGTCGGGTCCCAGCACCTTTACGCCAACAGAGTATGTGGCCCCCGCGGCGCTTGCCGTCTCGGGAGTGAGGGTTACGACAAAGGGATTGCTCTTTGTCCCCTGCTTTGCCGAAACGGTGTTCGTGTATGTGGAGAAGCCGTCTGCCATCACCGTTATGGATACTGTATCCGAGCTCACCTTTGCGCAGTATTCATCGTTGTTGGGGTCATATTGGGCAACCTGTCCCCCTATGGTTACCTGTGCGTTTGTCACGGTATTGCCCGAGTTGTCCAGCACCTGCAGGCAGAACTCGTTGTGAGGCGTCAGGGGCTCCAGCTGTATGGATGCCGTGCTCATATTAGACGAAACAGTTAGTGTGCTCGTTGCAGGGCTGTATTTATCCGCAAGCACCTTCACCGTGTATGTTCCACCCTTCACGCCGGAGAATATTGCTGTTCCCGCCGAGTTAGTTGTGGTCGTGGCGATTATGGTGCCTCCAGATAACAGCTCCACTGATGCGTTCGCCACACCTAGCCCTGTCTGTCCGTCGGTCACGGTGACCATGACCGTGTATGTTGGGCTGCTGAGCAGGAAGAAAGCCAAGCCTCCGATTAGCAGCAGCAACGTTGCCGCGAATGCGGGGAAGGGCGGGATCCCGTGATCCTCTAGCCAGTCATGCACGTTGTATACGGGGATACCCCTTTCGTCGAGCCAGTCCAGCATGCTGTAGAATGCGTCTTCAGCCTTGCGGTATATACCCTCTAACGCCTCACGTATGTCAGCCATGTTCTACTAATCGCTTCCGTATTTTATAACCTTAACATAGGCCCAGAATAGAAGAAGCACGAGGGTGAATCCACCCCAGCGGAAGAGCACGTCGTGGAGCAGGGGGTTCGGGTGGTTGCTCGTTATCCATATGCGAAGAACGTTGTATGCCTCAAAAATCGCCGCCGCCAGCGCGAATCCTATTATTTTCTTTTTGGGGGGTGCAGGGGTGGCGAAGATGGCGGATGCAAGGAGGATCACCTCGTCTATTCCGGTGCATGCCCAGATGATGTGGTAGTTGCCGGGGATGATGTTATGTATATGAACGTCTATCCACGCCGCGATTTTGTCCTTGAACGGTGTTATTATCGCCTCCGCAATCAGGAAGGGCCCGAGGATTTTTGCAACGGCGCGGAGGAATTCGTTCAGTTTATCCACAAGGCATATATATCATTGTAGCCTTTTAGCAGTTGTGCCGGAGCAGCAGTATGAGGTTCGCGAGGTAGGCGAGAAAAGGGTTCTTGTCGTTAAGGCGAGCCCCCCCACAGTCGGTCCGTCCATTGCGAACTATCCAGAGACTATGCGCGTGGTAGTAAAGGCGCTGATGCACAACCGTGTAGATGCAATTGTTCTTTCCGATGTTTATGAGCGGTATTACGATGGGAAGCAGGTTAAGCTGCTCCAGGAGGTCGCTCTTGCCGCTAAGAAGTTCAAGGATGCGGGGCTTTGGAGTTTTTCCGTAGTTGAGAACATGGGGAAAGAGTGCGCAAAGGTGTTCAAGAAGGAGGGCACGGATCTAGTCAAGATACTTCACGATCTATGGCTCTCCGATCCCGTTGCCGCCTACGTTCAGACGCTCGGGCTGATAAAGCGTGTCGCTGCGAAGGCCGAGGCTGCCCCACAGTATAAGGAGTGTGCCACGAAGCTGTTGAAGATTTTAAAGACTGTCAAGGCAGTCATGGAGAGCACCGCGCTTATTGCAAAGGCGAAATCTTATATTCTCCGCGTGGGCAAAATCCCAAAGGACCGTTCTCTTTACTCCTTGCTCTTCCAGCCGCAGCTGAAGCCGTCCTTCGTCGAATCCCGCGTTCTGCTAGCTGCCGAGGAGGACCTCGAAATATTGGATCAGTATTCGGTGCTCGATGCGGAGGTGTTTATATACAAGCACCCGGACCAGGTAGAGCCCCTCTACTACCTTGTTCCCCCCGAATTTTCCCTCCCCGAGCAGCAATACGTTGTCATGGAGAAGACAAAGGAGCTCGTCTCCCAGTACTCCCCGAAGTCCGCGATTCTCATGCACGGGAGCCCCGGGCGCGAGCAATTCCTTGAGATTTATGAGGATACGATCCGCGACGTTGCCAAGAACCTGAATGTGAAGCTATCCTCCAAGGACGTGCGCTTCCTTGCGAACATCCTCGCCCGCCACACCGTGGGTTATGGTCTCCTCGAACTGCTCCTCATGGATAAGCGGATCACGGACATATACGTGGACGCTCCGCTTGGATCCAAGCCCGTGTATTTGGTTCACTCAGAATATGGCCAGTGTCAGAGCAACGTTGTCCTCTCCGCCGATGATGCACTCTCCCTCGTGTCTAAGTTCCGTGCCATGAGTGGGCGCCCCTTTGATGAGAGCCACCCTGTTCTTGACTATGATCTGCCTGACGTATCCGCGCGTGTCGCTGTGATCGGCCCGCCTCTCTCGCCGGACGGCATTGCGTTTGCGTTCCGCCTCCACAAGCCTACTCCCTGGACACTCCCCCAGTTTATTGACAACAATATGATCTCCCCCCTCGGCGCGGGTTTGCTCTCCTTCTTCATAGATTCCCAGGCGACCATGCTCGTTGCGGGTTCCCGCGGTGCCGGTAAAACATCGCTTATGACCTCTCTTATCCTTGAGATCCCCCAGAACCAGCGCATTTTAACCCAAGAAGACACTCTCGAGATTCCCGTGGAGGAGATAAGCCATCTCGGTTTCCATATACAGCGCCTGAAGACCAAGAGCCCCATTGCCGGCGGTGCATCGGGGGAATTGCCGCCAGAGGATGCCCTAAGAACTGCACTGCGTCTCGGTGATTCCGCCATCGTCATTGGAGAGGTGCGTTCTAAGGAGGCGAAGGTGCTCTACGAGGCCATGCGTGTGGGTGCAGCGGGCAGCGTCGTTATGGGTACGATCCACGGCGATTCCGCATACTCCGTCTGGGACCGTGTTGTGAATGACCTCGGCGTCCCGACCACGTCTTTTAAGGCAACGGATCTGGTCGTCGTGAACGCACCGATTCGCTTTGCCGGTTCCCTGCGCAGGCACAGGCGTACCGTTGCAATTACGGAGATCCGAAAGCACTGGAACCACGATCCTGTGGAGGAGGGTGGTTTCCTCGATCTTATGCGCTACGCCGCAAAGGACGATAAGCTTCAGCTTCTCGAGGACAACATAAAGGAATCCGACCTGTTTTCCAAGGTTATGGAGCTGCGCGGTCTTTCCTATGAGCAGATCTGGGAGGAGATTAACGCCCGAGCGTTCACGAAGAAGTACCTCGTGGATCTTAAGCGTAAGCACAACGTCCCCGAACTCTTGGAGGGGACATACACCGTTCCAGCCCACAACAAGTTCCTTCTGCTCAAGGAGAAGAGCATTGAGGAGCACGGCTCCCCTGACTACGATTCAGTCTTAGATGAGTGGAAGACTTGGGTTGAAGAGGTTCTTCTAAAGCGCGTGCTCGCCAGAAGGGAGGCCCATGGCAAGCATACTTGAATTCCTGGGGCTGAAGAAGCCCAAGCAGGGGAAGAAAAAGTCATCGTCTGAGCAGTTCATAGAGTTCTGCGAGCAGGCGGCGAAGAAGTATCCATACAATGGGAAGATCGCTCCGGAACTACGTCATGCCCTTGAGTATCTCGAATGGCCCATTGATCCCGCCGCAGTGTATTCTGGCGCGAAACTTGCAGGTCTCTACGCCGCGGTTGCAGGCGTTTTCGTTTCAATGATGCTCCTTTACGTCATGTTCATCGAGCCGAACGGAATCGAAGACATTCTCACGTACCCCATGGACTATTTGACGAATCCGATGTTCCTGCTGTTTCTTTCATTTCCTCTGCTCTTTTGGGCGGGCGGATATTATTCTGTGCTCAGCATGCCGATCTCGGAGGCGAAGAAGCGGTTCCAGCAGGATATGTTCCCCGCGTTGAGGACATTGGGCTACTTTGTAATGTCTATGAAGCTGGTACCGAATCTAGAGCATGGCGTGAAGTTTGCTACGGAGCACGGTAAGGGGTTCTTTGCGGATAAGCTTTCCCGTGTGCTTTGGAACACGCAGTTGGGCGTTCTTCACACGATAGAGGAGGGCATTGACAAGATCGCGTATCAGATTGGATATTACTCTGGCGAGTTTAAGCACGCTTTGATGCGTGTTCGCTCATCTCTTATGGAGGGAGACGACGCGAAGCGCTACGTCATTCTTGATTCGGCTCTCCGGGAGGCAAAGACGGGGATAAAGGAGCGTATGCTCGAGCACGCCGAGTCGCTCTACATGCCCTCCATGCAGTTGTTCTACGTCGGCGTATTTTTGCCACTTCTTGTTTTCATTATTCTCCCAATCGGCGCAGCATTCTCCAAGAACGCGATCGTTTCCAGCCCATATTTCATATTTGGTGCGTACGATGTTGCTCTACCTCTGCTGACGTTTTTCTTTGCGAGGTATATCATCTCCCAGCGCCCGAACGTGTACGAGATGCCATACATTCCTGATTCCTTTGTGAAGGACTATGACAAGATTCGCAGGCGCGCCATCATTACCGCAGTTATTGCGTTCGTAGCGGTGGTTGCTTTTGGCTATGTTGCCCACCTGTTCCTAGATACTACGCCTCAGCGCGTAGCACCAATGGTTGGCATGAGTGCCGAGCAGATCGAGCAGATTTTGGCACACCCCAACCAGAACCCATATAAGTATCAGTTTTTGACGCAGAGCTATGATTTCACGCCATACGTTCTTATATACTCCGTTTATTTGGCAGTAGCGCTTGCAATATTCGTGTATCTTCGTATGCTCTATGCCCCCAAGGCCAAGCACCAGGCAGACATCATGAAAATGGAAGATGAGTTCAAAGACGCAGTTTACGTGCTTGCGTCGCGAATGGGAGAGGGCAAACCCCTGGAGAACGCCCTCCTTGCTGTCAATGAGAACCTTCCTGAGACGAAAATTGCAAAGGTTTTCGAGCGCATCGCATATAACATCCGTGTTCTTGGGCTGACGATTCGGGATGCTGTCTTCTCTCCTGCCTTTGGCGTGCTGAAGAATATCCCGTCCAAACGCCTGCAAGATGCCTTTGACGTGCTCGTATCGTCTGTGACTCTCGGCACGGAGCTTGCCGCGAAGGCCCTTGTTGTTCTTTCCGAGCAGCTACGAGATGAAGAGGATGTTGTGAAGGCAATCCGAACTAAACTCAGCGAGATTGCTGGTATGATGATTATGATGGGTATGTTTATTGCTCCTGCAGTCCTTGGGATCACGATCGCGCTGGAAAAGGTTATTATGAGCTCTCTTTCAGGTCTTGATCTATCTAACCTCCAAAATAATGGTATTAACCAGGCGATGTCTCAGTTCGGCCTAAACTCGGGGATAATGAATAAGATTGGCAATGCGAAGGTTCTTCAGATGCCAGTTTGGGTTTTCCTGGTTTCTGTGGGCATATACGTGCTCGAGGTCGCCGCGCTACTGACATACTTTTCCATATATCTGCTTAACGGTCGCGATAAGATCGGGATGTTCCTTAAGTTGGGCTACGCCGTGCTCATTGCGGCGGTGGTTTATATCGTTGTATCCTATGCCTCCCTGCAGATGGTCGGTTCAATGGGGGTGTAATTGTGAAGGGCCAAGAGTATACGGTGATGAACTACCTTGTGTGGGCAGTGTTCGCAGTGGTATTTGCGATTGTCGTCAGGATGGTCGCGTCGAAGCTTGCAACGCCAATGGAGCCAATTTTTTGGAAGGAGACGCAGACGGTGTTCCTCAGCGCCTATAAGGCATCGCAGACTACCCTTGGGGCTGCGTGCAGATGCGCGTCGTCTAACGGCCCGATTGCATATTCTCCCGGTTTCTATATGGATTCTAAGTATGCTGCTGATATGCTGTCCAGTGGGAGTCATGGTTCTGTGCCCGTTTTCTTCAAGTGCGGCCATGGCTTTCGCTGCGGAGACAGCGGAGATTATGTGAGGGCAAAAGCCAACGTGCGTGCTACACTTACCGTGTGCTGCAATGGGATCCGTTGCGTTGCATACTTCAACATTCCTCCGGGTGCCACCCCATGCACGCCGTGATACGTTTTTATTTGAGGACACCCTTTCATACACGAGGTGATTCGCGTGAGGCGTGGACAAGCATTCGAAGTATTTAGGCTTTTGATTGCAGCGGTTGTTGCAGGTGCAATTCTCATGGTTTTGCTCAACATCCTTGGGGGGCTTACGATCACCACCCAGGATCCAGACGACTTCATCAAGCAGTCTATCAAGAGTATGGCTACCGACGGTGGTGTGAAGACCTCCAGCACGATAGTGTTCAAGCCGGGCATGGCAGTGAACCTCAAGGCGGCCGCGGCAGCGGCGACCCTCAACCCTGATTGCGTTAAGAAGGCATCTGATGATAGCATGTGCAAAAGCGGCGGGGCTGCTGATGGCTGGAGTTGCAATGATGGTATCTGCACATACTCCGGGGGCAAAGTGCGCGGATATATAGCAGTGGTTTGCAATCCTTCAAGCGGGAGCGACACTTCTTGTCCTGTGACGTGCGACGTGTACTTCTGCCAGGGTGCACCGTGATCTCACATCTTTTTATTTTCCCACATCTTTTTCTACACATGGATGATCGCGGCTCGTCGGACTGGACGGTCATATATCTCCTTGTGCTCGCGGTGATTGCTGCGATCCTGATGTTCGGCGTGATTAAACCCATGTATGCGCGGGCTGGAGCGCAGGTGGGGCGTGCACCATGAGGCGCGGCATAGAGGGTGTGTTCCAGCTGCTCATTGGTGTATTTACTGCAGCCATGATTGTGGCGGTGGCGTACCGTGTTCTCGGCCAGGTGCAGATGAACCGTTGCCATGAAAACTGGCAGGATTCGGCGGTTCAACTCGCCAACGCAATTGGGGATGCTGCCCGCGCATCCGATGCGACGAATTTCGTGCAGATTGCGGGTCGTTGTGGCTCAGCAAGGTATGTGACTTACCGTATTGTTACGTACTCTGGGGCAAAGATTTGCAACGCTGTATGTCACAAGCCAGTCCCCACCTGCTATTCAGTACAGTATACGGCATACTCTGGGCAGGGCGGAAAATTTGCCATGTTGGATCGGGGGCACTACTGTTTGGATATATCTCCATATACTTACTATCGGCTCCAGCAGTCCACCCGTGAGCCGTGCACATCTTCAGGCGTCCGTTACCATAACGTTACGCAGGACCTGTTGGATGGAGAATTTAACGTCCAGTTATCTACACTCAGTGCGTATGTCCGCGCTACTGGATACGGCACAGGGAAGTTGATTTTTGTCTGCGCGCAGGGTGATTGAGAGTGATGGAGTATATCCTTTCCAAGACCGTTATGCTCATATTCCTTCTTCTCACTGTTGCGGCGTTCGTAATGGTCAAGGACGGCCTTGCGAATTATTTCGTCCAGCAGTCCGCGGTGCAGTTTGCCAAGACGTCAGTGGGGCGCATATCCTCGATTGTTGCCGATTCGACGACCATGTCCTACAAGGAAGTAGTGCCTATCGCCCCAGGCATCTCTGGAGGGGGCGAGTCCATGGCGTATGATGTGAATATTCTGTGCAGAAGGGTGGATCAGCACACTGTTCTCATAGGTTTTGGCGTATACTCGCTTGTTGGTAAGTTGGTGGCCTTCGCCCCCGCCCAATTGCACGTGAATATGGGGACACTCGAATTGAAGATTGCCTATCACGACAATGGGTTTGTTGCAATGAGTACCAAGGATCACTATATTATTATTTCCAAATCATCGGATAGTACGGGCAACGTTGTTGTTGAAATTTGTCCATCAGTTGATGGTATTGGCTGTGATGTGACGCCCAAGGATGTATGTGATTAGGTGGTGTTGTGAGGGGCTTCGTCGCGTTAGAGGATGTGTCCATTGTGGTTCCAATAGCAGTGGCAATCATACTCTTCTTTGCAGCGCTCGCGTGGGCCATAAGCACAGTTCAGAAGACTAATGGCAGTACGGATCTCACCCTCAAACTCATTGATATTGCGGACGTTTTTACGAGCCCTGGCGTGCTAACTAAAAGTGCCTTTAGCCAGCTCTGCGGGTCTGCAATGACTATAGCAAGTGGATACGGCTTCTGCGCATATATCACAAGCCCAACGTCCCCAACGCCCTTGCGTAGTGCGAGTGGTGCTGCTTTACATTGTGGCGCTTGCGATTCGATTCCAAAGCACGTTACAGTATTGTCCAGAGCTTTTCCCATCCCTCTGCAAACACAATACAATGGACTCCCTTACAATGATGTGAACCTATTGGTGGTGGCAGTATGGCAAGGGGGATAGCATCGCTCATTGATGCCGTGTTTCTCATGCTGATCTCTGCGACTGCGGCGGCGATTCTGGTGTATTCCGCTGCGCATTACGGTTCCGGCCTTCAACGCCAGACGTCCCGGCTTGTTATGGAGTATTACACGAGGCAGGCTGTCCGCACCCTTGCGGCTGCCAGCGTTGTTCGACCTGGCTGTGATCAGCCGGATTACCTACTGGCGTACATGAAAGAATCCCTTGCCAAAAACCATAGTTTGGATAGTGCAACGTTGCGTGATGTCAATTCGGTAATCTCCAAGATCATGGCGCCGCTTACGGGATATTACGACTATGCGATTTACCTTTCGGACGATAAGAGTATACACCAGATCTTTGGCATCTGTCACAACTGTAGTGGGAAGAGTTGCTCTGCACACTTTTTCAATTCGGCTGATGAGACAAATGTCTCCTCAATCGTCAATACAATCAACTCATCTTTCTACGTTTATTCCTCTTATGCTCCCGTAAGGATCCGCTACAGTGAAGGTAGCTACGGTTTGCTTGTTATCCACTTTTACATCTGGCCTGCTGGCGCCATCTCGGGATGTGACAAGTGGTGATCTTACTTCAACAGCGCCCCTAAATCCCCAAGATCTTCGTCGTCAACGTCGCTGCTTCCCAGATCCAGGTCCCCGAGGTCATCATCGCCGCCACCGAGTAGATCTGCGATATCATCGCCACTGTCACTCTGACCCGCTTCGTCTCCGCCGAGCAGGCTGAGTATGTCCTCGTCGCCGGATTTCTTCTTCTTTTTCTTCTCCTTTTTGCCTTTTTCCTCTGCCTTTTCTTCCAGCTCCTTGCTGTGCCTATGCCCCCTGCGGTGGTGTTTTTGCTCTTGGTCCTTTTTATCATTTTCCTCCATCCCGGTTCCGCTCCCTTCGTTCTCCCCCATTGCTGTTTTTACCTGCTCAAAAACCTCTTCCGCTATCTTTGCGATGTCCTCGCGGCGCATAACGCCCTTCGTTTCCACAGTCTTTGGTTCCTGCTCTGGCGGCTCCTCTGCTTCTGCCGGTTCTGCGGGTGCTGTGCCTCCCTGTATCTCCGCCAGAATCTGCGCTGCCATCTGATGCGGGTCTATGTCCGTTCTTCCCGTTTCCATTATTCTCTGTCTGATTATCGGCTCGGCAGTCTTTGCGATTTTCTCCGCTGCCTCCTTGGCCGCGCGAACCTCTCTCCATGTGTGAATCTTCTTGTTGCTACGTGCCAGAATCTCCTTCTTTGCACTTTCCTTTAGTTCGTCGAGGATTTTTCTTACTGTGCGCTCTACGTCGCGCTGGCGTATTTTCCTGCCGGCTGGCTTTTCTACAGTCACGTTCTGCACGGTTGCTGCCTTTGAGTGCTTTTCGGGTGATATTATCTGTTCTTTCGGTTCGCTCTCGCTCGTGGTTGCTTTCTGCTCAGTATTTGTTTTAGTTTCCATATTCTTCTTTGCAATGACTTGCTTTACTTCCGTCTCCAATATTGCCGCTGGCATAGCAACCTTCGCGGAGCGCCACGATGCCGTACCTGCTTTGAGTATGTATTTCTGCTCCATCTTCTTGAGGACGTCTCGGAACTCTTGTACTTCGGGATCGACCTGTGGTGTGGGGGGCCCTTGTTTTGATGGGGCGGCTGCCTTCGCCTCCCTTTTCTGCACGTGCCCCGCCGTGCTCTTCGGTTTGGTTTTTTCTACTGTGTCCTTTTCTGGATGCTTGCCTTCTGGTATCTTTATTTCCTCTATCTTGACGTGCTTCTGAAGTGGGATTTTGATGTGCCGCTTGGGTTCGAGTTCTTTCCTCTGGGCCTGCGGGCCTAATTCTTCTACAACGATTTTTGGCTTTTCGGGCCGTTTCTTTCCGCCCTTTTCGCCTTCACTCTTTTTGGATTTTGGCACCTTACCTACAAGACTTGCGATGATTGAGAATACGCTTCTACTGTTCTTTTTTGGCGTTCCCGCAGGTTTCTTGGTCGGGGTAACTCTGTGCCCGCGGTGTTTTTCGTGTGCAGGCTTGTGCTCTGTTTCCGCCTGTTCTGGCTTTTGAACCTGCGGCTTTGGCGCTTCTGGTTCTGGCATAGGTGCGATTTGTGTCTGCTTGTGCTCTGCTTTGTCTTGAGGGGTTTCAGTCTTTTTGTGGAATCGCGCGAGGATGCCTGTGAAGGGGTTCGTATGTGTTTTTTTGGGCGTTTGCGGAATATCTTTGCTTGCCACGTGTGTGGTTTGCTCCATTTTCTCTTTTTTGGGCGTGTTTGGTTTTGGGATTGTCGCTACGTTCTGCTCGCGCTTCGGTGCTACAGGGGTCTCCATCTCCTTTGCAAGGTCGTCCAGGCTAATATCGGGCTTTCTTTGTGGAATCTTTTGAGTATTTGTTGTTTTTTCCATCAGCGTTTGTTTGCTGTCCTTGCGTGTGGGCCCGTTGACGAGCACATACGGGAGTGCGACGGATCCGATTAGAAACCCGCCAGCGCTTCCATACGGCCCCAGTATATATCCTGCCGATGTTAGAGCTGCGGACAGCCCTCCGAACACGAGCCTAATGCCTGCCCTGCTTTCTTCTGGAAGTTCGGAATGATGCTGCTTCAATTTCGCGCGGACGACGGCTTCTGATACGTATTGGCCCGCCATGTATCCTACTGCCGCAAGGCCCGCATACTCTGCAACGTTGACTATGATGGGAGGAATGTGAATGTCGTATGTGGATGAGACGATGCTCCACCATGCGCGGAGCATTTGCCCGATATCCGCCATCACTCCTTTAATATCCTCCATGTATTTTAATGAGATGGGCATAGTCGCGGCGATACTGCTGTTTCTCCGCAGCGTTTTTGGAGTGTTTGTAGTCGCCGTTGTTCCATGGATTTTCGTAGAGTTGCTGTCGCCGTTTTTCTCGGGTAAAACTCTTGGTCGTGGCCTTGCTTGTTCCGCGGTGCTTGCGTTTCTCGCAGTTTTGCTCTACAAGGTCTATCTGATCTATACTGCGTATCCCTGCCCATCCTACACTCTTCCGAACGTGCAGGTTGAAAACTGTGGTTTTTCGGCTGTGCTCGCCGCATTGCCCGGTATTATATCGCACGTCATCCTTGCATGGTTTTTGCTGCTGCTCTTCATCTCGGTTGGCGCTGTAGCCTACGTTTATATTCCAGAGGATCTTAATATTCATCTGAGGCGGTATCTTGCCACGTTCATTGCCGTTGCCGTTGCCGTTGCCTGGGTGGTGATATTTCCATGGAGCGCTCCCCTCTTGCTTGGCTTGTGATTCTCCTGCTTGCCGTTCCGTCGGCCCACGCTCTCTGTGGCGTGAGTCAGATCCCCCTATCTCAGTATAACCGCTTTGAAGTCGCGATCCACGATTCCAATGGGGCCATCGATTTCAACACGCTCCGCTCGCTCTTTCCTGCAAAGGTATCGAAACTCGACGTTAATTCGACGGTAATCGCAGACCCGTCCATGAAGAGCTACTACGTGGATGATTTCAATGGTTACGCGGCGGATCCCAAGACATCCGACCTCTTTATTAACCGATCCACATCGAAGGGTGCCCCCTTTCTTATCGCGGGCGTTGTTGCTTCCGAAATGCGCATCGCGAAAGACACGCCCAATGGTCCTGGATATGGGGAGATGCTTCACGAGCACTATACGGGGCGTGCTGAAACGTCTGTATGGAACGTGCAAGGCATGAAGACTGCAGCTTCTGCCATGTATGATAACTTTAAGCTCCTCACGGGCATGGAATCCATTCTCAGCCACTCGCCGCGCATAGTCAACGTGCTGCGTTCAGGGGATTTTAACGTCGTTATTGTCTGCGCATCGAATATTTGTAATCAGGAGGTTTATTCGCTCTTTACGAAGTATTTGAACATAGGGACGAGCTCGGAAATGTTTGCAGAGTTCGGAATTACGTCCATGTGGAACAAGGTTCTGCCATCTTCGTTCAAGCGTAGTGTCCGTGCAACTGCGCTGAAGATAAAGAGCACGACGCCTGTGTCCAAATTCATTGACAAGTGGAATGTCCTTGCTGAGCATGTTCCTGGCGTGCGCAAGATCGAGACGTTCCAAGATCAGATCATGAACGACGTTGCCAAGCAGTCCGATGATGTGAAGCAGGCGTATGTTCAGTGTTTGCTCACGAACAAGTGCAGCGGGTTGGAGGATGCTAAGATTCTGGAGAAGCTAACGCCGGAGCAAAAGGCCCGCCTTGCCCGCGCTTTGACTGAATCTTCGGTGGCCCTGGAGGATCTTTCTAAGGTGCTCTCCTCTCCCGAGGTGCGCGCTCATCTAGATGATGCTTTGCGCGCCATGTCTCCCACCCAGCGAGAGCAGACTGTGGTGGCCCTTAAGACGTATGATTCTCTTGCTTCCGGGCTGGACGATGCTGCTCGACAGCAGTTGGATGATATTCTGGAGCGTGCGGCGAAGGGAGAGCCCGTTGACGACCTGGTAAAGGAGTTTGCCGAGAAGTATGGCGCGCGCCGCCAGACCTTTGCAGCTCTGCAGAAGGCTCTCTTCTCCCAAGACGTGATGGAGCGGTTGAGCCCGAGTTATCGCGAGATCCTGAATCTTGCTAAGAAGACGGGCGCCTCGGAGAGCGCGGTTTACAAGGGGCTGGACGACGTCCTTCGTGCTGCAGCTGAAGGCAAGGCAGATCCTAATACGCTTGTCGCAATCTTCATGAAGGATACTGGGATTCCCAACAGTCCCGAGCTAAAGTCTGCGATCGAATCACTGGTTAGTAATGCGAAGTCTACGGGCTTCCTCCAGGACTACGTGACCGCATCCCAGATGCTCGGAGAGAGTGGCAGCCTCCGTCTCCAGCAAATACTTGCTGGCACATATACTGGCGAGCTCTCGCAATCTCAGGCCATCGCATCTCTTCAGGCGCTCACATCCAAGCCGCTTAATGCTGGCGCGATTCAGGCGCTTCTCCAAAATCCTGAAGAGGTAAAGAACCTCGTTGCGCTCCGCGATTTCTATTCGGCTCTTCAGTCTGCGGATCACGGGAGTTTGGAGATTATAGCGAAACAGTTGGAGGGTGCTGGATATCCAGATCTTGCGAAGGCCCTGACTGCCAAGGATTTCACTACTTTCGCCGACACTCTTTCCAACATGCCCGATGAGGACTGGACATATCTACGTAGTTTCTTCGCCAACGCACGGAGCACGTCTGCCGATGTCCAGCGGGCATCAACTGAGCTCCAGAAGATCGCCCCCCTCGACTTTGGTTTGGCCGGTGCTACCCGCGAGTGGACCGCTGATCTCCTCCAGGACGGTGCGCTTCGGCGAGTTTTCAAGGAAGGCGTTGTGGTTCCTGGTTTGATGTATATTGTGCGCTCGGGCTTCCTCCAGACGAGTCAGCAGATTCCCGGCGCGGTTGTGGGGTTCTCAAACCTGGGTGCGCTTGCAGGGCCTTATCACGTTCCAAAGGAGTGGAAATTTACGCGCATTGCCCCGACGGAGGGTCAAATGGGCGATGATGCCTTTGTGGACATCCTCATCGGCGGCGGTTCGGATCCCGGAGATTTCTTCAAGACTGTGCTAAGCATCTTCCCCTGGAGCATGCTGGAGGACACCGTGTTCCACGGCCATCAACCAGGAATCATGTCTGCTTTCGTTGTGGGCAAGCAGCAGGAGCGCATGTACGAGATGGGCCCATCGCTTGTGAGCCTTGCCGTCGCTGAGAAGTCCTGCCCCACATGCACACTCTCCTCGCTTGGTAACGGCCACTTTGTTTTCTCCGCGCAGGGTGCGTCGGTTACCGGTTCTGTCGTTGAGGCTCAGCGGGATAACATCGGCGCGACATCCATCGTGTTTGCCCACCACGATAATATAGACTTCGGTGACGCATCTGTGGATATTGCCAAGGCTGCTACGGACGGCGAGGCGTGCGAGCAGAAGTGTACCGTCGTTCGCTCGCTGAGGAAGTTGTCCGGGAATCTCCTTGGTGATCCGACACGTGCCGCCTTTGTGGCGACTTTCTTGGAGAGTCTCGGGTATACTGCCTTTGGCCCAGGCTTCCTTGTGTTCGATATGCCGATACAGATGAAGCTCTATGGGGGTTGCCACGACTGTGTTGATACTTGGGGCGGATATTACATCCACTCTTTTGTCCCCTACGTTAAGCAGTCTGACGAGACGTCCATTCTTGCGAACAACCCGTCCGCGTCAATAACCGATGCGATCCACCGCCTGATCCCAGTTGCATCTCTTGGGAGCCTCGGGAACGAACTGAATAAATTTGCATCCAAGTTGAAGGCGAATGAGCTGGAGAAGGGTGCCCCTTACGTGGATTTCTACCTGAACAACTTTGATAGTGGGGAGCTGCTCTTCACAAAGCTCGTATCCGTTGTTATGGGTCCCGGAGAGCAGATGCCCAGCAAATACAGCGAGCAGGGTTCGATAGTTCTTGGCAAGGGTGGTCACCGCCTTGTGATCAACACGAAGAACGGAACGGTATCCATGGATGGCAATACGCTCATATCTGCTCCAGACCACGTGCGGCTCTACAGTGTGGATCCAGAGGTGCCGGGCATTGTTATTCCCGCCACTCTTGTGGTCACGTCCTTTGCACACTCCCCTGCGATTACAGCACACTCACGAGCGGACTACAGCTTTGATGACAATGCTTTCATCTCCTGCGTTAAGTCTCATTTTGCCGATCTTAATGCAGGGGATATCACGTTGAAGGAGGCATTCGGGGATATCATCGAGGTGCACACGACTACGGGGCAGATCGCATTCGGCAAGACCGGGTCGACAGCCACTACGCAGGGGTGGTCCGGGAAGATGTCCGTGGTGGACGTTGACGGTGCCGACAAATCCTACGCTGTCGAGGGCGATGCTGTTGATTTCGGTATTGAGGGCAACGAGCTGACACTGAAGACGAACCACAAAGTGCTCGGCATGCTGGACAGCGTTGTGTTCCAGAACGGCGTTATTATACGCAAGGGGAACTACCTCCTTGTTTGGCGTAAGTGGCTCGTCCGTGTTGTTGCACAGGACATCGGTCGCGTTGATATGATTCCGAATGAGAAAAACGGAACGGTGCTCCCGCAGTTTGTTCCCAAGCCTGATGCCAGCCCCCAGACTAAGCAGGACGTCAAGCGTCTCAACGAACTGATAAAGCAGATGGGTGGAATTACCGCCGTGGATGCGCAGCATGGCTACTTCCAGCTCTTTGACAAGAATGGGCAGTTATGGATGCGATACTACGACGCGGATACCAACAAATTCGTGGAAGCACCCGTTACCGGAATGCACCAGGATCCCAATGATCCCAGCACGTTCATTGTGGATACGCCCAAGGGTCAGTATCGCGTCTCCCTTCCAATTGATTCCAACGGGGCTGTGCACCTAAAGATCGACGGGAAGGATCTGGGGATTGTGACGAGAATGCAGGGCCCGAACGGCGCGCTCATATACGATCCCAACAACGGTACGTGGTCTTTGCTCAATGGGCTTATTGCGGGACTGAGCAAGGCTTTCAGCAACGGCATAAAGATCTCATTTAACGGAGCGGGCTATGCGAATATGACTCCGGCGAACTATTCCAACATATACAGGAATATTTCCCCAATGAGCCACTCGGGAATCAGCCTGCCCTTGTTGGATGGTTGGGAGGTTGCAGCGCTGCTCGTTGCGCTGGCGGCGGTGTATGCAATTACCCGATAATAATGTGCTCAGAGCGTCGAATCGTGGCTTGGGGGATTTCCCCACCGTTTATTTCCTCAATCTCTCCTATTGCACTGAACTCCAGCCGTAGTCTGGCTCGCGTGATTTCCTTTTCATCGCCGAAGTGGTTTGCGGATACCCTGCTTTCTCCAATGTCCTTCTGGACGATTCTCGCGACTATTCCGATCGTTCCTCTCGCCAGATCTTCGTAGTATTCGTGCGTGATGAATATTTCGTCCCCCTCTTCGCATGCCCTTGCCGCGCGCACGTTTCTACAGGATACGAGCTCCACTGTAACGCTGCCCCTTGTGCGCAGTCTTCGTAGCACCTCTTCCTTTATGGATGAGATTACGCGCATTTGATCACCCGTACATTGTACTTGCAGCCTTGCTGTGCTGCATAACGGAAGATACGTCCTTTTCAATTGCTTTTGCCCGCTCTAGCAGGGAGTCATAGTTTACATCGAGTTCGAGCATCATGTCTAGCATCTGTATTATCTCCGCCGCAGCCCGGAAATCTTCTTTTGCGTGGAGTGTTCCCAACAGCAGAAGGACCGGCACGCCCTCTGCCCTTCCGCTGACGAGTAGCGATGCAGATATGCCTGTCGTGACCCCCTTTGGAACTGGCTTGATGCCGTATTCATCAAGTGTTCTCAGGAGTGTGTCTTGCGATACAACCCCGTATATATCATCCTGGCCGGCGCTCGGCATGAGCACGCCCGCAATCGAGATTATCTGCTTTATCCCCGCCTTTTTAGCGTATTTCACCAGTTCTGTTCCGAGCTCCTTTGCAGAACCCTCCTTGAACATGATTTCCGAGAGAATTACGGCAACTTTCTTCTTGGGGTCGGCGTATATGCGCACAGGGGATTCTGCAACTCCGTTGGCTATTGCGGATACTGCTGGGAATGTATCTGAGGTTACGTGGCCCACTATTTTCATATTTCGCGTTTCCACGATGTGCTTCGCCACGATCGGACCGACCACGCCGATTCCGGGGAACCCTGCAATGAGCGTATATCCTTTCAGACTGCCCTTCACACGAATATCTACTGTCACCTTGGAAATATGCTGTGGTTATTTTTATTACATGCCCATTGCGATGGCGTAGCTGGTTAGCCCCATCCCCGTTAGCACCGCGGCGTAGTATAGCGCGTGTTTCATTCTACCGTCGAGAAGCGCGAGAAACACCGCGGATTCCACCGCCAGGATAACGATGTATGGCAGTATACTCGTACGTATCGCCGCAGATATTGGGTTCCATACTGTTGGGTCCACCTTTGCAGCCATTCTCGCAGATATTCCGAGAAGTGCGGGTACAAACACGCCTGCAGATAGCAGAACGTTGTAGCGCTGTAGTGCTAGCCCCGCTCGCCGCTGCCTATCCATGTCCACGACCGCTTCGATGTCCTCCGCGGTTTTTCGTATAATCCTGTTCCAATCTGCTCCGCTTTCGTATCCTGCGATGATCATCTGGATCGCGTGCTCGAGTAGTGCTGTTGTTCCCTCCGCGGCAGATCTCAGCGCCCTATCCGGTGGAATCCCCCTGTCGATCAGTCTCTTTGCCTTTTTGAAAACGTCGGAGACTGGCCCGTATCCGTGCGAGAGTTGGTCTGCAACGTCCCTCAATCCATGTATTGGCAGCGTTGAAAGCTCCAATAGTGCTATGGGAAGGATTTCATTTATTTTTGCTCGCCTCTGCTCCCGCAGGTAGTCTCTGCCGATGGGAATGGTGATGAGCGCCACGAGCAATATTATGTATACGATCTCCATGCCCTATCGCCTCATGTATGCGGGTATTCGCGTGTATATGTATGCGAGTGACAGTCCGCTAGCGATGGGAAACGCCCCTAGAAACAGCATCTGGACGTCTCCGGTACTCATTTCCATATCCAGTATTGTCGATCCTATCATCACATACATTGCGAAGAGCGCGGGAACCAGTGCAGCCACCGCGACGAATATGAGCGTGAACATGGTCAGTTCCGATGAGAATTTCTTGCTTTCCGCTTTATGTATTGTGATGAGCTCATCCGCCATTTTCTTCAGTGCCGTTGCTTCAGACCCGCTTTGATAGAGTATTGCTATGTGCAAAAAAGCTCGCCGCACGATGTCTGATGCGTATCCTTCCCCCATTGATTTTAATGCTCTATCCAATGGGATTCCGCGGCTGTACAGTTTCAAAGCTCTACTGATGTCTGCGCCCAGCGTTTTGGATAGGTGTGCTGCGTCTCTAAGAGCCGTGTGGAACTCAATTCCCGCTTCTACCTCCGATGCGATACTCCGTAGCACGTATGGGAGATCTGCCTCTGCCCTTTCTGCGCGGATCTTTGCGGCAATTGCTGGTGCGTATAGCCCGGCCGCAGCCACTACGATTCCGATTGCAATTGCGGTTAGTGCCGTAGCCCCCGATGCAGCCGCTGCGATTGCTGCGCTGGCACCCAGGGTTGCTGTAGCTGTTACGAACTCTTTCTCGGATATGTGCCAGATCCACCCGGACAGTACTAGATATCTGTGGATCGTCTCCACGTCTCCACCTCTTTCGCGTATTCTTCTATGCTTGCCGCGCGAATCTTCCTAACTGCAGCGACCCTTTGCTCTATTTCCTGCTGGTTTGGCTGATTTCCCCTGATTTCTATTTCCGTGATTCTGCGCACCTCTTTGCCACCTTGCCGCAGCCTGCGCTGTATTACAATTACGTCGAGGGCGTTGAGGTCCTCTTCTGGTATGCCCATACTTCTTATTCTGTTTTCTGTCTCTTGCACGGTCCTTCCGTGCATTGTTGCGTAAGACCCCCTTCCTTGCCCTGCCAGCATCGTGTCGAAGAGTGCGCGCATCTCATTAGGTCGCCTTACTTCCCCCACAACTACGCGGTCCGGTCGCATTCTGAGTGTATCGTATACAAGCTCCTGCATGCTCGTGTTTTCGTCGGGTATTAGACGCACCCTATGGGGATGGGGGATCCATATTTCCGGCGTTTCCTCCACGAGGATTATGCGCTCGTCAAGAGGAATGAATGCCATCACTGCGTTCAGTGTTGTGGTTTTACCAGATCCTGTATTGCCTGCTATTATTATGTTTAGATCGTGATCTATTGCCCACCACAGCTTTGCAATATCTTCTGGAGTGGCCGTGTTCGTGCGGAGCAAATCCCACGGTGTCCAACGCCTCTCTGTGAACCGTCTTATCGTTAGTGCGTGGCCTTCACGTGACAGGGGCGGAATCACTGCGTGCAACCTCGATCCATCTGGCAGCGTTGCATTAACCCTTGGTGTTTTGAGCGTTATCCTGCGCCCCATGCTTGCGGCGTACTTGTTTACAATGTACTTAAAGTATTCTTCCGTCCAAAACGCGAGGTTCGTTGTTTTCCATCCCTCCCCGCGTATGTATATGCGTATGGGCTCCTTGAGCCGCACGGTGGCTATCTCTTCGATCTCCAGATCCTGCAAAAAGTCTAGGGGTCCGTAGCCCTCATACGTCCGTTTTATCCACCACATTACCCTTTGTTTTGTATCATCAGCTATTTCTCCGTATTCGTACTCCAGCCCTGCGAGTATCTCATCCCATGTGAACTCGCCCTTCGTGCTCTGGTATCGCTCAACTACTTCCTTGAGTATTGCAGCGTCGCTCATCCGTATTTCTTCTGTTACTACCTTGTATTCTCCCCCTTCTAGCACTGCCCAGCCGATAACGTTCCAGATTTTGTTTAATTCGCTTTTACTATACTTTATTCTTGCCAGACCTGCCAGTACGCACTGCGGTTCGTCAAAGAGGGCGAGGCATAGATCACATTTGAATGCTTTTCCCGCTTTGATCTCTATTGCGCCGTATGGACAAGCCCCCACGCATTTCCCGCAACCGTCGCATTTGTCGTAATCTATTGCTAGTATTCCGTCGGACACCTCGTATATTGCTCCTTTCGGGCAGGCTTGCACGCACGGCGCGTCTTTTGGGTCGCAGTGCATGCATTTGGACTCAGTGAGCTCGTATGGGCAGATTTTTGACAGGTCCGCCTTTGCCTCAATCTTCATTCCATACCAACTCGTCGCCGATTCGTATGGGCCAATCCGTTCTTGCATCCAGCTCTATGACAGTCTCGCAGTCTACGGGAACTATCGCCCATGGCTGAAGCGTTTTTATTGCTTTGACGCGGTTTTGCTCATCCAGGCACACGATCAGGATTGGAAAGAAGCAGAAGAATCCGTGGAACGCTTCCCGGCCGACGTGAGGGAATACTAGTGCCCCATCGTATCTCGTTTTGAACATAAGCCCTGTTGCCCGCTTCCAGAAACTGTCTGCCACTTCCACGTGCTCTACTATTGTCGCTCCATTTGTGCGGTTGACCAGCACAATAATATTGGTTTTCCCTCATTTAAATCCGTGCTAGGGGTGCTTTTTGATCTTGACGGAACGCTCATCGATTCGACGGAGGTACACCTATACTCTTTCATGGACGCGCTTGATGCTTTGGGCATTCCTCGCAAGCCGGGAGTAGCCGAGCGTTTCCGTTCTGAGGTCGGCAGACGCTTTTTAGATATTGTACGTGATCTATATCCCGAACTGGACGAGCGAACCGTTCAGCAGATCAGACAGAAGAAGTGGGAGTTTACACCGAGGTATTTGGATAGAATAAGAGTGCTTCCGCACGTTTATGAGAGTTTAAACGCTCTTCATGGTAATTATCCACTCGCGCTCGTTACTTCGGCCTCGCGGCGCTTTGTGCAGTGGGTATTTGGTGCCACCAATCCTTCCCTTGGTATGTATTTCGACGTGGTTATCACGGCGGAAGATGTCACCCATGGCAAGCCCGATCCCGAACCGTATTTGCTAGCGGCCGAGCGTCTCGGGGTGGATCGAGCGGTGGTCGTGGGGGATACTGAGTATGACAGGATATCTGCCATACGCGCTGGCTTCTCCTTTGTGCACGCCCGCGAGATGGCGCGTCTCCCAAGCATTGTTGCAGACCTCGCAAAATAAAAACCTTTTTTAACACTGTTAAAGCGTGCTAGAGGTAAAGGATCTTCACGCGCGAGTTGGGGAAAAGAACATCCTCCACGGTGTTTCTCTTCGTGTTCGGCCTGGAGAGCTTGCTGTTCTTCTAGGCCCCAACGGTTCGGGCAAATCATCCCTTGTCCGAACGATTGCAGGGGATCCAAGGTACGAAATTGTCTCCGGGCAGATTCTCCTCGACGGTGCTGACATTACTGGGCTTTCTCCCGACGAGCGGGCAAGACAAGGACTGTTTCTCGCGTTTCAATCACCCCCAGAGATCGATGGAGTCACGCTGGCGACGCTGCTTCTGAAGGCTGCTGGAAGAGAACGAGATGTCCGCGCATTCTCTGAATTGGCAAAGCTTGCACAGCGGGTTGGCTTGGACCCCTCTTATCTGTCTCGGCCCCTCAATGTGGGTTTTTCGGGCGGAGAGCGCAAGCGTTCTGAGCTGCTGCAGGCTATTTTCCTAGATCGCAAATATTTGTTGCTCGACGAAATTGATAGCGGCGTGGACATTGCTGGAGTTCGTCTTATTGCTCAGATCGTGGAGGATCTTCGCGGTGCGGGAAAGGGCATACTTCTCATATCTCACAATCCCAACATTCTGAACTATTTGACCGTTGACCGTGTTTATCTGCTGAAGGATGGGGCAGTGGTTCGATCCGGTGACGGGTCCATTCTTCAGGATGTCATTTCGGAGGGTTTCCATGATTGATGAGGCCCTCGTGCGCCAGATCTCGGAGGAGCACGGGGAACCAGAGTGGATGTTACGCCTTCGTCTGAATGCCCTGCACTTATACGAACGTATGGAGGAACCAAAGTGGCTTCGTGGCGTGGATGGACTGAATCTGGAGGATCTTGTGCTGTATAACGGCCCGAAGCTTCACGCCACCTCTTGGGATGACCTACCGGAGGATGTCCGCAGAATATATGAGCGATTGAGCCTTCCAGAGTACGAGAAGGAGTATCTTGCGGGGCTGGCCACGTCTCTGGATAGCGAGACCGTTTATTCCAATGTGCTTGACTCTCTCCGCGAAAAGGGCGTAATTTTGGAGCCCATGGACGTTGCTGTGCGTGAGCATTCTGATCTGGTGCGGAAATACTTCTCGCGCATCTTTCCCATGGCAGAGCATAGGTACGCAGCCCAGCACTATGCGCTGTGGTCAGGAGGTGTTTTTGTTTATGTCCCGCCGGGAGTGAAGCTGAACTTGCCCATAGAGGCTTTTTTCTACATTTCCACAGAGCTTGAGGGGCAGTTTGAGCACTCTCTCATCGTTGCAGACAGGGCTTCGGAAGTGCACTTCATAGAGGGGTGTTCTGCCCCCCTTTTCCGCAACTTTTCCTTCCACAATGGCGCCGTGGAGATCTACGCCCACGAGAACGCGTATGTGAAGTTCACCACTGTTCAGAACTGGAGCAAAAACGTCATCAACTTCAATAACAAGCGAGCCATTGCGGAGAGGGGCGCATTCATAGAGTGGGTTGAAGGGAGCATCGGGGCAAAGACATCCATCGTCTATCCTTCCGTTGTTCTTCGAGGGGAAGGTGCAAAGACGACTATGAACGTTTTCTCCATCGCTCATGGGCCCTATGTGAAGGACGGCGGTGCTAAGATCTTCCACGTGGCGCCGAACACGCGGAGCACCGTTGTTTCCAAGGGCATCTCCTCGGATGGTGGCGTCAATATTTACCGTGGCCTTATCCGTATTCTTCGCGGGGCAAAGAACGCGGTTTCTCACGTTTCTTGTGACTCGCTTCTTCTAGATGATCGAAGCGAGGCGTCCACTTACCCTCATGCTCAGGTGGATGAGCCCACCGCCGTTTTTACCCATGAGGCAACCACTTTCCGTTTCTCGGAGGATCAGCTCTTCTACCTCCAGTCTAGGGGGTTGAACGAGGATGAGGCGAAGGGTCTGGCAGTTTTAGGCTTCATACAGGATATTTTGCGGGATCTTCCACTTGAATACGCCTCGGTACTCCGCGAGGTGCTGAACGCTGACTTTTCAAAGGGTGTTGGGTGATGATACGTTTGGATGATGTTCGGGAGCGGGCGAGGGCCGTCCTTCCATCCACTGCATATCAGCCTTACAGCGATTCGCCCACCATTCGTTCCTACACGAATTGGGATGCGTTTGAGGATGCATTCTCCGCAGATCACTGGACTGTTGGCCGTGTTTCTGGCGCTACTCCCACCGATGCGATCCCATCCCTTAGCTTTGATCCGTCGTCAAACAGGGCCCTTGCCCATCACTTTGCCAGGTTACCATCTTTCCATCTTTGGGATGGGTCTGACACTGTGGCCCTTGAAGCGAGCGGGAATCACACTGCGCAGCATGTAGTTTTTTGCATACGGGAAGATGCTTCCATTCTGCTTAAGGATATTGCACCATACTCAAAGTCCGCGACGCTGGATGTGCTCGTTCGCCCCGGTGTTTCTGCGGATCTCTCTCTTTTGGTTCAGGGGGCTGCGGTACAGTATGTTCATTTACGTGTGCACCTGGGCGCTTCATCCTCTTTTTCGTCTCGGCTTGCCGTGGTCGGGAAAAATACCCATGTGCACTACGAAGTCTTCCTCAACGGCGAAGGTGCGTCTGTGGATGTTTCAGGGGGCTCTGTGGGCGGTCGCTCTGATGTGATAACAGACGTATTTACGCGCTCCTCTAACAACAGGGCATATGTGCGTCATGTTCTTTTCTCTGCTCCTGGCGACTTCCTCGTTCACAGGGGGGTGATTCGCGTTGAGCGCGGTGCTGTTGCCGCGGATGTAGACATGGACTCTGCATTTCTTACTACAGGGGGCTTAGCCGTGTCTGTTCCGCAGCTAGAGATTCTGACAGATGATGTATCCCACGCAGCGCACCGCTCCAGGGACCTCTCCCCCAGTTCCGAGCAACTGTTTTATGCACAGACGCGTGGCGTGCGCTCTGCTGAGTTCATGCAGATGTATGTGGACAGCATTCTCCGTTCGCGCGTCGGGTCGCTTGCAGACGAGGACATTGTCATATCTGCGATTAAATCCTTTTCAGAATCTCTTCCGCGTTGATGTGCTTTAGAATTCGCTCTACGGGTACGGGATACGTTCGCAAGATGTCCGGATCGTAGGGAATCCGCCCGATGTATGTGCCGCCCCTTTCCGTGAACGTGTTTACGATATCCTCTACCCTCTCCTCTGCAAGGTCATATCTATTTATTAGGAACAAGAATGGCACGTTGAAATGTTTTAGGACTGAGACGACCGCTTCAGCGTCAGATATTCCTGTGGGCGTGTTATCCACGACTAGAATTGCAAGATCTGCGCCCCTTATTGATGCGATGACCGGGCAACCTCTGCCTGCCGCCGCGTCTATTAGTTGGATGTCGCGCTTCTCTTCTTTCCCTCTCCTGTCTGCAAGATCTCTAAGCTCTGCCACGATCTTGCCAGATCCGGATCGTCCAGGTTCCAGTTCTGCGGTCATCAGGGGGACGTTGTCCCACCTGTATTCCAGGATCTCAGCACCCTTTACGTTTTTCAGCCTGTAGCTCTTTGGAAATTTCTTTACGCAGACGCCGCACCCCTCGCAGAGCAACTCGTTCACGTTTCCATCTGTGCCGATCGCGCCAAATGGGCAGATTTTTGGATCCGTGTTGCCACCTACGTATTCTGCAACCACTAATCCCCGCCAGTCTTCCTTTGTTACTGGCCTTTCTAGCCCCAGCGCCAGCGCTAGGTTTGGTGTATCCACATCCGCATCTATGAGCACTATTCTATCCTTTGGCATGGCGTGGGCGACTGCTGCTGTAATGCTCGTTTTTCCTGCGCCCCCCTTTCCGGAAACAACTGTGATTATCATTGGATCACCAGCGGAGCGAACCTCCCCTGCGCGTATGCTCTTGCGAAGTCTGGGGAGTATGGTATTTTTTTCAAGGCGTATCCGTGTTTCTCCGCGATTTCTGTGATTCTTTGCTCGTAGTGTTGGGATATCCCCCACTTGTTTGCATAGATCTCCGCCGGTTTTTTTAGTCGCTCAACGAGTTTTACGATTTTTTCAAGATCGTGAACTCCATAGGGCGTCGGTTCTGTCACGATTGCCACTCTGTCCGCTGGCAGGATTGCGCGCACCACGTTGCAGTGGATGCCCGCTGCGGTATCTATGATTACGTCTCCCTTTGCTTTGTTCAGTGCAATTTCCAGTAGTTTGGACACAATGGGCGCCGTTTCCTCCACGCCAGGTAGCGCCACTCCGTCGTATATTGTGATTTCTCCCGTATGTCCCTGTCTTATGGTTCCTATCTGCTCTTCTACCTCTTCTATTGCCCCGACGGGACAGGCATCCTTGCAGAGCATACATCCGACGCAGTTTTCCTCAAAGAAGAGAGGTATCTTTCCGGGAATGTGTACCAGCGCCGCTACGGGGCAGGCCTGCGCACATAGCCCGCATTTTATGCACTTCTCCTCGTTTATGCGCGGTATCTTTTTTGTTACATCTCCGATCGCAGTCATCTCCGCGCCGAGGAGTATTGCAGCATTTGGGGCCTCTACGTCGGCGTCTACGTACGTTGCCTGCCCCATCCGCTGGGCGATGCTCAGGGCGACACTTGTCTTGCCTGTGCCTCCCTTTCCCCCAGTTACTGTCAGAATCATTCCTTCTTCACCGTTGGTGCGTGGAGCTCCTTCAGTTTGCCTGACAGCATTTTCTGTATCTCTTCTTCCGGATCGTCACCCTCTGCTTGATATACTAGAACCATGGCGTCCCGCAGCGTGTGGTAGGAGATTTCTCCGATGTTTTTCACGATCACCGCGTATGGCTTTGTCCTGAGTACTGTTTTTGCGGCTGCCAGGCCCCGGCGTACCTTTCTCTTCAGCGCCTCGTTTTCTATCGTGTCGATTCTTTCAATGCCTCCGTCTGCTCTGTATACTGCGAATTTCGGCGCCGTGGCGAACGTTTTGGATATTTTTCCCGTTTCGTCGATGGGAATTACTACTATTTTTTCCTTTGGCTCTTCCTGTTCCACGAATACGCGGAAATCTTCAATCTCTGGGATTGTTAGGACGTATTCCCGTATGCGCCTGGCCACTTCGTCTGCCTTTCCAACGGGCACGTCCGCGGGAATCGTCACGGTCACTTCTCCGAAGACCATAGGCCCAGATTTCCTCAGTTTCAGATCTTTGAAACCGCTTATTTCGTCGGCGTGCTTCAGTATTTCTTCTACTTCCTTCTTTGTTTCCTCGGGGGCTACGTCCATAAGTGCGAGGATTGCTCCCCACGCAGTCTCCAGGCCTATTTTGAATACCCATGCTGACACGAGTACCGCACCGACGCCCTCTGCCCAGGGGATGTGCAGGTATGCGCCTGCGACGATCGCAGCGAATACGACGATTGCGGAGAGTGTGTCTGCCATCGCCTCGATTGAGACTGCCTTGAGTGCCTGGGAGTTAGATGCGTCCGCTGCTTCTCCTTCTAGCTTTGACAGGTAGTACGACGTGATTGATGCTATAAGTGCTACTCCTGCCGCCAACCACGCATCGTTTACGGTGGTAGGATGTTGGATTCTGTGGATTCCGTCCAAGAACAGCTCGAACGCCCCAAATATTACGATACCTGCTACGACTAGTGCCACCAGCGATTCAGCGCGATAGTACCCATAGGGGAATCGTTCGTCTGCTGGCCTTCTTGCTATCTTTAGTCCAATCCACGTGCCTAGCGTTGTAAGAACATCCACTGTGGAGTGCAAAGCGTCTGCGAGCAACGCCGCAGAGTTTGTTACGAATCCGACGATGCCCTTTGTTATTGCGAGCGCTGCGACGATAAGCGTGGCCTTCTGTGCTGCCTGCTCTCCGTGCTCCAGATCTACCACTGGCCTCGCCCCCAGCCGCCTCCGCGGCCCCAGCCTCTACCTCTTCCCCATCCTGCCCCTCGGCCGAATCCTCTACCGTAACCCATGCTGGGACCAGGCCCGTAGCCAGCAGGGGCAGATACTGGCGTGCATCTGTTTTGGGCCAGCGCTTCTGCAACATCACGGACCGTAGATCCACTGCAAGCATACATGGCGATCCCTGCCTGTGAGAGAACCATGTGTGCGTTGGGCCCCACGGACCCGGAGATTACTGCGTTTACGCCCTCTCCAATGAGTGCCTGTGCAGCCATAATCCCTGCGGAGCGCACTGCCTGTGCTGCAGGGTTTGGAATGCTCTTGACCTCTCTAACGCTACCACCGTCTAGTTCCACTATTACAAAGTATGGACTCCTTCCGAAAACGGGAACGAAGGCTGCATTGAGCCCTGCTCCCGCCGCAGATATTGCGACTCTCATGTTTACAATTATGGACAGTGGTTGTTTAAACAGTTAACATTGTTAAATGAAAGAAAAGAAGGAATGAATGTGCTAGTTGTTCCTGCTGCAGTTTTGCGCAGCCCACTTATACGCATCCATTGCCATAATCGTGCCCAGTGCGATCAACAACCACCCCCGTGGGTCGTGGCCCATCAAGAAAAACAGTCCACCTCCTATTAGCAGGGCTGGGGGCGATTCAAAAGCCGGACGAGGTTCAACCCCCCACATGTTTCCGCCCCAACCCGCACCAGCGGGCAATAATACTACCTCTCGGTGGTTTATATGGTACCACGGCAGGGTTATAAAAATCGCGAATTCCATATATGTTCTGTGCAAATTCTTCCCAGCGAGAAATCGTACCACTTCATACTATCCCCGAATGTGGTTTCCCAGTAAATTTATTGCAGAAGAACTAACTGTTTAAAAACGCTCCTTTCTCTTTTTTCTGCACCTGTTCATGGGCCCGTAGCTGGGCCGACGCGGCCTGCGGGTCTGCGGGTGCAGTACAAGACCGCACGCACATTTGGGCATAATTGCCCGTCGTAGGCGATTGGCGTTGGGAATTGGTGGGCCCGTAGCTCAGTCCGGCAGAGCGCCCGCTTGGCATGCGGGAGGCCCCGGGTTCAAATCCCGGCGGGTCCATTCATTTTCTATGTTTTCATCTGTATGGAGTCTGATTTCTGTTCCGACTGACCGTTTCTCAAAGTGTTCCCTCAGAAGTATTGTGATGATCGCAGATAGCGAGATATCCTCGCGCATAGCTGCTTCTACTAGATACTCGGGCAGATACACCGTAACCCGTTTTTTACGCCTCTTTTCCATGGTGGTCTCCCGCCACGCTTTATGTCATTTTTACGTCAATTTTGCGTCGCTGGGTGAAGCTCATCTGCGTACACTTCCTCAAATACATCGCTGATTGTTCTTGCCTCCCAGATAGGATGCTCGCGCAGCTCGTCAAACAGCT
>JAADDH010000088.1 GCA_013154035.1 Candidatus Iainarchaeum sp.
AGCGAACGCCGATGCAGCATCGCAAACTCCACGAGTTTGTGTGCACGCGAACATAGTTCGCGATGGGGTGCAGGGGGCGCAGCCCCTGCTAGCGGGCCCGGGGGGATTCGAACCCCCGACCTGCGGCTTAGGAGGCCGCCGCCATATCCAGACTAGGCTACGGACCCACCAAAAACAAAACATCCCCATGCAGCAACTAGGGGAGTGGGGCCGCCGAGATTCGAACTCGGGATCTCAGGCACCCCAAGCCTGAATGCTAGGCCAGGCTACACCACGGCCCCGTTACAACGAACGCCTGTCCAGCGAATATTATGGAAGAATGGTAAAATTAAAAAGGGGGACGAAGAATCACTGGCGGGTTCTGACGGTTGTGTAGCCCATGACCTCCACGAGGTAGTCCTCGGAGGACATGAGCGTGGCCCTGCAGCAGTAGCGGCGGATGCCAAGGTCCTCGAAGACCTTCTCGGGGTCCTCACCCTTGGCAACACGCTCCTTGAACTCCTTGTATATCCGTCCGCCAATGGGTTTGCCGCACGTGAAGCAGCGTACAGGGGGAAGCATTGCATCACCTGTAAGACGTCTGCTTCTTCGCGCGAGCCTTTCTTCCCAAAGGCTTCTTGGGCTCTACGCGGCGGACGTCGTCAACGAGGAGCGTCCTGTCATACTGCATGAAAACATCTCTCAAATCCTCGTTCACGGCAACGAGCGCCTTTGCAATAGCACCACGGGCTGCGACTGCCTGCCCCATAACGCCACCGCCGTGAACATTGACCTCTACACTAACCTTGGCAGCAAGGTCCCCAGCGAGTGCGAGTGGCTCCTCAATCACCATGCGCAGGTACTTATTCTTGATCGTATCTATTGTGAAACCGTTGATGCGCACGCTACCATCGCCAGGGTACCTGAGCGTGGCGCGAGCCACAGCTCTCTTCTTTTTCGCCTTGGTCGTTACGATCTGAGCCTTCTTAGCCATGAACATCACCATCCTCCAAGCATCTTGGCGAGATCGCCAAGGCGCACATACTTGCTCGGGAGCTTCGCATCCAAACGCTCAATCTTGGCATTCTTGAGTTCGTCGGGAATACCGCGCCAGACCTTCACCCTGCGGAACGCCTCCCTGCCGCGCTTACGCCAGCGTGGGAGCATTCCACGAACACTGCGACGAACAATACCCGTGACTGTTCGGGGATACTTGGGAGAGTTCACGATTGGGTTCCTATGGGTCTTGAGATCTATGCGGGACTTGAAGCGCTCGTACACAGCATCGCGATTACCGGAGACGACTATATTCTCCGCGTTTACAATGTACACGGTCTCGCCCAGAAGCGCCTTCTTTGCCGCAAATGCCGCAATGCGACCAAGAGGCGTATCCGTACCATCGATCACGATCATGCTGATCCCCTCACTTGATTATAATTACGCCAGATCCCTTTGGATTCTCCTTGACGAGATCCAGCACTGAAATTGCGCGGCCGCCCGCAGACTCTATCTTTGCCCGTGCAGAGTCGGAAAATGCCCAGGCAGCCACGGTCAGCTTCTTGTCAATCCTTCCAAAGCCAAGCACTTTGCCGGGAACGACCACGACGTCCCCATCCTTTGCGAGTTTTGATATCTTGCCAACATTGACCACAACGCGCTTGCGCGTGGCACGAGAGAGTTCGTAGGCGACATCGTCCCAGATAGGAGCGTCCTCCCTGCGAGATGCCTTCTCTAGCGCCACAATAGTCTCCCGAAGGAGCACGTTCGTGGGTCCTGTTCTCTTCATTGTATATCACCTACCTTCTCATAAATCTCCTCGAGATGGCGAACGAGCGTCTGAGCCGCCGCCTTGATCAAAGTATCCACGGGCATGTTCCCGTAGCTTTCAACGTAGTACAGGAACACGTCGTCCTTCTTGCGCACCTCTGCAGCATCGGGGTGCTTCTCAAGGACCTCATCGATCAAATTATAAAGATCGTCAGGAACGCCCTCTGGAGATTCGTTAGCAGCCTCCAGGGCCTTGAAGTCAAAGTCAGGAAATATGGCTTTTACGGCGTCCTTGTCCTTCACGTCTATGCGCACCACGGGGCGGAAGGACGCGAGGCCCGCCTGCCACTTGGCGTGCTCCTTTGCAGTACCAACCTTCGCAACTGCCTCCAAGCGCAGACGTTGCCCCTCCGTGAGGTGTATGATGGGAATCTCTGGATCAACGACCTCCACACCAGGGGTCTCCGGAGTCAAATCCCCCGAGAACACTGTGCACGGGCCCTCCTTGTCCAGAAGGAACCGCGCCTCGGAGCTTTCGTCATACGTACCCCACTCCGCACGAAGGGGAATGAGGCCAAGACGGTGGGCAACATACTCGTCCCACATCGAAGACGTGTTCTCGTAGAAGTAAACGTCGTCTATGGCGAACACTGGAACCTCTGATATGATGGCTCTGCGAAGGGCGTTGGCAAAGGGGAGCGACACGCCCTTTAGGAGGAAGCGCACGTGATCGTCGCCCCGCTCCAACACATCCAGCTTCATACTCTCCTTCCCCTCTTTCCACCCTTCTTACGGGTGCTATCATGAGGAATAGGTGTAACATCCCGGATAACAACAGGTATGAGACCGTGACGCGCGAGTTCTCTGATTGCTGCTTGGGCACCTGGGCCCGGCGTCTTGGGGCCTGTGCCACCAGGAGCGCGCACAAATATGGATACGTACTTGATGCCCATGTCCGTAAGCTTGTTTGCAACGATTTCCATGGCTTTCATGGCAGCAGTGGCAGTACCTTTCTTGCTGTCCGCCTCAACGACCATACCGCCAGATGCGATCGCGATGGTCTCTGCGCCAGTTTCGTCAGTCGCGTGTATTATCGTATTGTTCTTTGACGAATAAATATGAATCACGGCCCTGCGCGCGTTATTGACCTTCATTCACACCACCCTTATTCTCGCCCTCAGCAACAGCCGGTGCGTGCTGGGGCGCCTGCACAACTGCGAGCATCTCCGGATCAAGCGTGATCTTATCCTCCTCACCACGCTTAACCCAATACGAGGGAACGTTCACACGAACGCCGTCAACATAAACGTGGCCGTGCACAATAAACTGCCTTGCCTGGAAAACAGTCCGTGCGAGACCTTTGCGCCAGACCTGCGTCTGGAGACGGCGCTCAAGAATATCTCGGACATCCAAGGACAGGATATCATCGAGTGTACCGTCCTTGGGTAGCAAACCCAGGCGATATAGACGGCCAAGAAGCTCTTTCTCACGGCGCTCCTTCTCCTCTCCAGACGCTGCGAGAAGGGAACGCGCGTTAGCACGAATGCGCCTCAACTCAGAACGAGCACGCCAGAGCTCCTTCTTGTTCTTTAGACCATAAGTACGCATAATGCCTTTTTCTTCCACGATTCTGGACTTGTCCCAGCGCTTATAGGGACGGGAGTACTTTCTCTTCTGCCGTTTTGGATCGCCCATACCGTCACCTCTTCTTCTTTCTTATCCTCGGGCTAATCTTGTTCACACGCCCAGTGGACTTCGTGCGCTGACCGCGGACCTTTAGACCCCACATCCTACGAAGGCCACGGTAGGATCCAAGATCCGCCTCGCGCTTGAGTATCTCACGCTCCTTAACCTCGAGGTCGACACCCACGATGTGCTTGTCCTCACCAGTTGCAAGATCCTTGCGCGTGTTTACAGCCCACGCGGGGATACCGTGCTTAACTGGGTGGTAAATAATGTCCTCCAAGAGCGGGAGCTTGTCCTCCGGCACGTTGCCCAAGAGGATATCCCCAGAAAGACCAGACTCCTCCAAAAACTTGATCTCAACCATTCTCGCAAAGTTCGGGCCAATGCCCTTGACCTTCAGCAGTGCCTTGTGTATCGGAAGAGTACCGTCCAAGTCCACATCTACTAGGCGGACGATATCCCTCTCCACTGTTTCCTTAGCCGTCACATGATCACCCTTGAAAACCAGTATATGAGAAGGGATGCGTAGGGATTAAAAAGCTTCCATTTACGCATCGCGCTCTTGCGATGAAACGTCACTGTTGCCCTTCTTCTTCCACATGGGAGGATATACGGACTGATCCATTATCACGCGATCGACGTCCGCGGCGATTCCCCTATCTTCTTCCACCATCTGTTCGGCATCCATCAGAGCATGCGCCAATGCGACCAATTCTCCCTTCTGTGTCATAAGAGCTACGGAGTCTCCCTGTTTTATGTCTGCCTGCACTTCAAGGATGCCGGGAACTGCAAGATCCGCACCATGGGTTATAGATGCCACCGCAGAGTCGCGAATAACAATCTTGGGGAGATGCACCACCGCGGTCTCAACAGGAAGGAAAACCCGGCGGGCGGGACCCTCAATGCCGTTCTCCTTCCAGAAGTGGTATGCATCCACCACATCTTGAAGAGTTACTGCCTTGTCCTCGCTGAACGCACCTACACGTGTTCTTCTCAACTCCGCCATGTGTCCACCAACGCCAAGGAGCATACCCAAGTCGTGGCAGATCTTGCGGACGTATGTGCCGGCAGAAGTGCCCACGCGGAAGATAACGTCTCTCCCATCCACCTCAATGATGTCCAGGTAGTATATAGTGCGCACGCGGAGACGGCGCTTCACCGCAGATTTCACAGGGGGACGCTGGTAAATGTCTCCAACAAAGCCCGCGGCTACCTCACGTATTTTTTCCTCTGAAACATCTCCGTGCAGACGCAGAATACCCACATACTCCTTGCCGGCACTAAGAAGCGCCTGCAACACCTTCGTTCCAGAATTCACACCAACCGGAAGCATGCCCGTCGCGGGGGGATCCAGCGTGCCACCATGGCCCGCCTTCTTCAAATGAAGGAGCTTTCTAATCCAAGCAACAACCTCGTGGGATGTGGGCCCCGACGGCTTGTCAAGGGGTATAATGGATGCGCGGAGGAGCTCATCAATGCTCCGCTCCTCTGGGCGCTTGCCCCATGGGCCAGGCTCCTCCTTCGCGCGAACCAGAAACTTCTTGGGACCCTCCCACGGAAAGGGCATGCTCACTCCTCCAGGGCCTTGATTGCTGCTTCCTCACTGCTCACGTCAACAACCTTCTCCGTAGGCATGAGGTGGCGCTTGTTCACCTTGGATTTCTTGCCCTTGCGGTCAATAACCTCAACGTAGTTATCATCAATCACCTTTGTGATCACGACCTTGCTGCCGGCATCCCGACCAGTGATCTTAACACAGACACGTCCTGGGACCATCATTTCACTCCACCACCTTCAGGGCCTGCTTTACAAAGGGACGCAGGACCATATCCACATCACTCATATCCTTGACGCCGTGCTTAACGTAAAACGCTTCCTCCAAAACGCGACGGGTGCATGCCGCACAGAGAACACCTGCAAATATTCTCTCAGGCCTGCGCTCCGTCTTTGCGAGCTTACGAACCTCAGACGGTCTCTTACCGTGAGGAACACCGTGAAGGGGTGCACCACAGATGGCACACACCTGCTTTGATGTCTTCTCCCTGCGGAAGTGCGTGACTACACGTCCACCAGGAGTCCTGCGACGAACAGCCTTAAGATGCCTCAAGATCGGGCTAACCATTTCCTTACACCTCCAATGATGATGCTAAGTCCAAAGGCAACGATGGCATACCACCAAAACCACGCCATCTTGCCGAGGGGAGTCTCAATCACACCGTACCGAGCACGAATAACGTAGTAGATGGGCAAGAAAAGTATTAAAGAGAGAATGGAGATCCCCATGATTACTCCCATGTGCTTGGTCATTTCGGCGAGCTCTTCCTCCGTGAGTGCCTCTGGATCCTCCTTCAAACGTTTCTGCATCTCTGCCATCTTTTTCTGCCGTTCCTCAACACGGAAAAACAGCCTTATGGCGAAGAGAAGAAAGTACATGCCCGTAGCAATGAGTGCTATGACTACCCAGTCCTGCAATTTCTGATCACCTCTGCAAGTTCCCTGGCAGCCTCTTCCAGACGCCCCTGCCTGTTGTGAATGATATATACTGCCCCATTCGTGCGGAAAGCATAAAGAAGCGCTGCACTGCGATTAAGATCCTGGTGCGTCCATATGTCGTCCTCTATGCCACCACCACGCCTACGTATGCTGGCATCCTTCTCCCTGCGCGCGCGGATCTCCTCCGGCTCTCCCTCAATGAGCACCCACGCAACCGCAGGGATCTTATCAATGATATACTCCGGGAAACCAGGGTAAAAGCCAACAGGCGTGGCAATTGTAAAGTGCGTGTCCACAACCACTGGGCGGGAGAGGTCCTCCATATCCACCCGCTTGATCTCCTCCGCAACGGCGCGGTGAAGCTCCCTGTACTCGTGAATGGAAAGTTTTCTGCGCATATCGTCGCGGTGCTGAATTCCATAGCGCTCCTTGGCGAGTTGGAAGAAAAGATCCCCGTAGTTCACGTAGTCAAACTCCTCCAACTCGCGGGCCCCCTTGATCACGGATGTCTTGCCTGCGCCCGGAACACCACCAACTACCACGATCATCCAAGCACCTTCCCTAGCTGTGGATACTGGTTCAGCAGGTGCTCACGCATGAGCAAGTCGTAATACCTGTATACGATATCCACGGTCAGCAGCAGGCCCATACCTGAGGTCAACGCGCCGAATGTATCTGTAAACGCCGCCAAGAGACCCACGATGGCAGAGCCCAATATTGCAACAACCGGAATATACCGCTCCAAGACCTTCTCAACCACGCGTGGATCACGGCGGAAGCCGGGAACGGTGAATCCAGACTGCACCAGCTGGCGCGCAATCTGTTTTGGACCCATACCTGAAAGTTCCAGCCAGAGCCAACCGAAGGCCATGGCTGTCAATGTCAGCAGGATCGTATATACGATTGCGTGGATCACCGCCCGCCACAGATTGGGATACGGCGTCCCGGTGGCGGCAGCGACGAGGTTCTTGATCAACTGCTCACTGTATGGGGACGTAACGAAGTACGCGAGGCCCATAGACGTCCACTGATGCGTCTGCGGATCATAGTGGCCGAATATTGGTTCCAGCGGCGTGCCCTGTGCCAACTGTCCAATAAGGACGATGTTAGCAAAGAGCGCAGCGGCGAGAATAACAGGAATGTTTGTCAGGTAGAGTAGCTTTATGGGATACCTACCGCCAACGCCCTTCGCCCTGGCCCACGTAATGGGAATCTCTACCTGAACACCCTCAAACCACACGACAATCAGGAAGACGAGGATCGTCGCAACGAAGAGCCAGAGTGGATACGCCGCGGCAACAATGTTTCCTGAGACGAGGAAGTTTATGAGCTTCCAGAACTCACCATCGCCCGGGAGGAATGCACGCACGAACATGCGCTTGGAAACGCCCGCGGCAATGAACAGGGAAATACCAGAACCTATACCCCACTTCATGACGATTTCGTCCAGATACATCAGCAGGATAGAACCAAATGCTACCTGCAGAACAACGATCCATTCATAGCCAGGAACGGGAACAAGATAGGATTTAGTGAATATATATGCCTCAAAGAACGCGAGAATGATCGCGAGGAGCTTCTGCATGCCCATAAACTCTGCCTTTCCCTTCGGGTCAGAAAGGTCAATGTCCCACATTCCCGAACCAACGATCAACTGGAGAATAATGGCAGCGAGTACGATTGGACCGATACCCGCGGTGATAAGCGAGCCGATCTGGGATGCCAGAACAGTGTTCAGAAATGATAGCGTCTCCTGTGCCTGGGGGGAAACACCCCACGGGCGAACATAGCCCAACAGGAAGAATACTAATAGAACTGCGCCAGTCCACATCAACTTTTCCTTCAAAGAAGGGGGAGTTTTCGGAGGGGCTACCTCCGGAATCCAAGAGTACAGAGCCTCTAGATTACTCAACTGCCTCCACCTCGCCACCAGCAGCACGAATCTTCTCCGCAGCACGCTCCGTGACGGCAGCGTTCCGCACAACAACGGCAACGCTTATCCTACCGCCACCAAGGATTTTGTTCACGCCAAAGGCAGCCGCGTCAAAGATGTATTTATCCCCCTCCTTCGGAAGAACGCCAGAGAGGGCGAGGTCATCGAGATCCGATACGTTAACAAAAGAGACCGCGCGGCGGCGAACTGGCGTGAAGCCCTTCTCGTCGCGGAGGACAAGGATCGCCTTTATCTGTTTCTGACCCCAGCGGCCAGCCCAGCCGGTACCACCCTTGCGACCGTGCCCACGGCGGTTCTTCGTGTTGCCGTGGTAGGTGCGGCCGCCGAGCTTCTTCCTGTACTTCTTGCGCCTCTTGACGACCATCAGATCATCCTCCTGAGGAGTTCATTAATCTTCTCGCCGCGGTATCCAAGGGCGCCACCCTCATTAAAGTGGCGCTTTATCCCGTTGCGGCCATAACCCTTGCGGGGCGGGTGAAGACGGAACGGCTTAATGCCGAGATCTGCAAGGGAAATCTCTCCCGCAAGCACTGCGTCTAGGAACTTATCCCAGGACATGCCGGTCTTCGATTCAATCTCCTTCTGCGTCACGGGCACGTCTCCCTCAAAGCGGCCCCATTTGAGGAGAAGGGCGCTGAGCGTGTCCTTATCAATCTCACCCCATGTAACGTAACCCTGCGCAGTGCGGAGAAGTCCCTTGAACGTCTCGCTCTCCGGCACGACGACGCAGTGGTTAACACGGGTGAGCCTAAGCCTCCTGAGCGTGTCCCTGATCTCCTGACGGGTGTTGACCATGCCGCGAACCAGGACTACTGCGTACGCCATCACCAATCAACCCCCAATCTCTTCAAGTCCTGCTCGCGGATCTTGACGCTGGAGAGCTGCTCCAAGGCATCAATAACCGCCTGGGCAAAGTTGATCGTCCTCCTCGTGTTACCGCGAGCCTTTGTCCAAATATCCTTAATGCCCGCAAGCTGGAAGATGGGCTTGATGGAATCTGGTGCGACGATGCCCAAACCCTTTGGTGCGGGCATGAGGGTCACGCGGACAGATCCGGCCTTGCCGTGAACCGTAAACGGAATGGAGTGCGGCGTACCACAACCACACTCCCAAGAACCACAGCCACGGCGAACGCGAATGATGTTAAGCTTTGCGTTGTTGATGGCCTTCTGAAGGGCATCCCTGAAACCCTTGGCCTTCCCAACACCCACACCGACGTAGCCATTCCCGTTACCAACGGCGACGACAATGCGCAGAGATCTCCTCTTGCCTGAGTCCGTCACACGGACGGTGGCCGCAGTCTCAAGAATAACGGACTGCAGACCAGGGAGAAGACGGTCCACGATCTCAGGCTCAAGGAGCGCGAGGCCAGAGTCCAGAGCCTCCTCCATAGTAGTTATATCGCCATTGGCAACGAGCTTCCCGAGCTTGGTGCGGGGAACCCAGTCATCCTTCATGCTGCCTTCACCTTCTTGAATATTTCCTCAAAGTGCTTGGGCAGATCCTCAGGGTTGAGGCCATTCTCCAGATACTTGGAGAACTGGCGCTTGTAGCGATCAGGATCCTTCTCCTTGAGCTCTGCCGCGAAACGAGCAATGTGCTCGCCGTTGATCCTATCCTCGCTGGGAAATGCAGCCTCGTTGTGCGGCACGTCGAGCCCCGCGTCCAGCGCGCCTTTAAGAACTGCAAAGGGTGCTGTGCCCCTAACAGGGGTGGCAAAGCCTATGTCCAGTATGGCCTCCTTGATGCCCTTCGCGAGCGCCCTCTTGGCAACGAGGTAACCCACGAGGTATGCTGCGGGGACGTTGCCGCCATGAGCCTTCCAACCGAGGCGCTTGAGGTCTGCAGTAGATGCGGAAACAACTGTCTCGTCCGCCTCGGGGTGATAGATGACGATCTGGGCGAGGATTCTGTTGTGCGTGCGCCTCACAACGAGACGCGGCTTGCCAGACTTCACGAATTTGAGACGCTTGGGGTAGCGCGTCTTACCCTCGCGAATGCGGCGGAGCTTTACCATGTACTTTGGTCCATGTGCCATGATCACCGCCTCATATCCTCAAGTATTTCAACCACGTGCTTCTTGCTACGGACGTGCCCGCCCTTCGCAAGCATATAAATCCTGCGGTACTCCTTGGGCGTCACCTTACCCTCAGAACGGAGCGTCCTGAGGAAGCGGCGAATCGCCCTGATCTTAAGCATCCATGCGGTCTTGCGCCGCAGACGCGCCCCAGGCGTACCCTTACGGGAACCGAAGCCTCTTCTGCGACCCTTACGCTTCTGAAGATGCAGGTAACGCGCACGATGACGGGACGGAGAGCGCTTCGGAAGGATCTCAATAGCCCCCTGCTCCACGAGAGCTCGGAGGTCGTCCTTCGTCAGCGCCTCCTCCACATCAGACAGGCGATCGGGACGAATGCGAACACGAGACGCGCCGACGCCATAAATCTCCGCAACGAGTTCCTTGGCACGATCGGCTTTCATGGGTTAATCACCTTCAGACCCATCTCTTTGGCCTTCGCTATGATGAGTTGGCGCTTCCTCTTGCCAACGGTGCGACCGATCCTTATGGCCACACCCTCAAGGCCGTCAAGCTCAGATGGTGAATATACAAGCACCTCGGGGAGACCAGAGGGGTGCAGACCGCGAATTGCGCGGGGCTGACGGTAGCCCGCACCGGGGTGCTCGCCCTTGCCCCACTGCTTGATCCTCTGCTTAGAGTTCTCGCCGCGGGGCTTGCGCCAGGCCTCCTTGATGCCCTTCTTGCGGGCGGGGCCACGCTGGCGGCGGAACTTCGGCTTCCTGCGCTTAAGGGAGACGATGCTCATTCTTCTTCACCCCAGACAGCCTTCTCCACGATGTAAATACCATCCTGGAACTTACGCGGGTCAAAGTCGGGACCGAGCTTCGTGGCGGTCTCCATATTAGCAGCGGTCTGACCCGCAGCCTCCTTGTTGATGGAGCGAACAACGATATCCTGGCCCTTGATCTCAACCTTTGCCCCGGGCATGATCCGTGCGTATCTTGGCGTCTTAGCACCGAGGAAGTTGACGATCTCAACCTGGTCGCCCTTGATGCTCACCTGAATGGGGAAGTGAGAATAGACTACACGGAGCTTGTAAACCCACTCCTTCTGGACGCCCTTGATCATGTTGCGGATGTGAGACTCAACAGTGCCCGCGTTCGCCTTTGCCTTCCGCTTCTTGGAAAGCGCGCGAACAATGACCTTATTATCTTCCTTCTCTATAGCGACGCCCTCGTTGTTGAAAGTTCTCTTGAGGGTGCCAAGCGGGCCAGACACGGTAACGGTCATGCCATCAATGTCAACGCTCACGCCCTCGGGAATCTCTATCTCTCTCACGAGCCTCTGCATAGTATCATCACCTTCAGTACACGTATGCTACGAGTCTTCCCCCGATGCCCTTGCTCTTGGCATCCTCATGCGTCATGAGGCCCTCGGGAGTGGATACGATGATTATGCCGATGCCCCTGGCCGGGAGGAACTGCTTCTCCCAGTCCACCCACTCATCCTTCTTTACGGGGTAGCGGGGCCTGATTGCACCACACTTCGTTATGGCGCCGTTAAGCACGATCCTAATCATGCCCTCTCTGCCGTCGTCAATGAACTCAAACTCCTTGACGTAGCCGTGCTTCTGCATGATCTCCAGAACGCGGAGGATAAGCTTGGATGCAGGATACACAGTAACCTCCCGCTTTCCAGCCATTTCCGCGTTCTTGATGGCATTAAGGGCATCTGCGAGTGGATCTACACGCGTCATGATCATCACCTTCAAGAGTACTTCTCAAAACCCAGCTCGCGAGCAACCTCCCGGAAGCACTGGCGGCAGAGCATGAGCCCATACTTGCGAATCACTGCCTCCGGGCGCCCGCAGCGCTGGCACTTAACGTTCTTTCCGTGCCTTGCACGCGGTCTCCTCTTGCCCATTAGATTACCTCCACCCCGAATTTCTCCTTCACAAAGGCAATGGCCTCATCCTTAGTAATCAGGTGGTTCTTGCCCACGGGGGCCCTGCGAACCTTTCTCCTGCGCACCCTGAAGCCAGGGCGCTCCAGGGCAACGGAAACATCCATACCGAAGATACCTATCTTAGGATCATACTTGACGCCGGGAATGTTGATGTACTCGGGGATGCCGAAGGAGAAGTTTCCAAACTCGTCAAAGGAGGACTCCTTGATCTTGTTGTCCACGGCCTCCAGCGCCTTGCGAAGGAATTCTTCCGCCTTCTCGCCTCTGAGAGTGACCTTCACGCCGATCTGAAGGCCGGGACGAACGCCCCACTTGGGAATCTTCTTCTTGGCACGAGTGCGAACAACATTTGCACCAGTGAGCCTCTTGAGAAGGGTTTCTGCCTTCTCAAGGCGCTCTCCGGGCTCGCCGACGCCGATGTTGACAACGACCTTCTCAATCCGTATGCGACGCATGGGGTTTTCCTTCTTCTCTGCCATGTTCATCGCCTCACCGTAGTGTTATTGCGGGCGCTTCCCTGCCCACAACAAAGACATTGCGGGCGGCAGTTTCCAGCGTCGCGTCTCCCACCGACACGTTAACGGCACGCTCACGTATGAGATCACCAGGAACAACCTCATTGAGCGTACCAACGGTGCCGGCGTGGCGCCCGGACAGAATATAGACCATGTGGCCCTTATCCAGCCTCAGAACATCCTTTATCTTCTGATCCGGAACGGAGATCACAAGAACGTCACCAACGCGAACGTCCCTGTGCTTATCATCAAGGAGGAACGTCCTGCCGTCGTGGGTGCCCACCTGTATCCTACCACCGCGCACTGTCACCTTCCGCTCAACGCGGGAAAGTTTGATGCCCTTTTCCGATTCTGGCACCTCTATCGCAGTGATCCTGCCCTTGTCATCAAGCAGGACGCGGAAGACCTTCTCTATCTCAGGTATCTCCACGACGTCCATAAGGCCCACGGGGAAGCGCGGATCCTTGCGGACCACACCATCCACGAGAACCTTGCCAGACTTTATGATAAAGTCAGCCTCACGCGCGTTCTCTGCAAGACGGAGTATGTCGCGGATGAGCACACGTAGAGGTACTGAGCGCTCCTTCGGGTGCGGGCCTGGGCGCACGTTAGTAATCCACGTACCAAACCTCCGCTTGCGGCGGATCTTCCAGGCCTTTGGAGCAGCGAGACGCTTGAGGTGCCGAGAACCTCCACCAACCAATGCCATTATGAGAACCTCCTTTCGTCGCTCCTGTCAATGTCAATGATCAAGAGATTGGACGGATCCAGCGGAATCATGACATCCTGGCCCTTTGCATTCTGACGCTGGACGCCCTCCACGAAGACCTTGTAACGGCGCAGATCTACATCCACAACCACGCCCTCGTGGCCACGGAACTTGCCGCGCATCACGCGAACCTTATCGCCCTTACGCACGGGAAGGGAACGCTTGCCAACCTCCTCCCTGAGTTCCTTGGACACGTGTGCGGCCACGAGCTTGTGGCGCACATGGAGGGGCGCCCTGTAGCGGAAACGCCTCTGCTTCCTGGGCTGATAACCGATCTTGATCGCCATGGCTCACACCACTATTGATGCGATTCTCACGATACGGGAGAATCGCTCTCCAACCTCCTTCGCAACGGGCCCCTTGATCTCGGAACCCTTGGGCTCGCCGGCATCGTTGACGATGACGGCGGCATTATCCTCAAAAACGATCCTAGAACCGTCTGCGCGACGGTACGGCATCCTCTGGCGGATGATCACCGCCTTAACAATCTTTTTCTTCATGTCAGGAGTACCCTTGACAACGGATGCGACGATCATATCGCCAACTCCCGCCTTGGGGTGCTTGCGCTTGGTTCCCTTGTAGCCGATCACACCGATAACCTTGAGAACCCTTGCACCTGTGTTGTCTGCGCAGACCAAGCGGGAGCCGATCTGAATGCCCTTCGTAACGGATGCGCTAATCGCCTTCACTGTGCTCCCTCCTCAGCCTTCTTGATAATCTTCAAAACGACGTAATTAACCGTCTTGGCGAGCTTCCTAGTCTCACCGAGAAGCACTATGTCGCCAACGTGCGCATTCACGCAGGGCGGGTTGTGCGCGTGGATCTTATAGGTCACACGCATGTAACGTTTGTACTTGGGAACGCGCTTTGTGCCTTCTCTCGCCACAACGACGGTCCTCTGCATCTTATCCGAGATGACACGGCCAACGATCAGCTGACCATGAACCGTGACGTTACCGTGGAAGGGACACTTCTTGTCCCCACAGTCCTCCTTCTGGGGTGCCTCAATAACCTGGCCTCCCACGACTATTGAGCGCATGCGACTTCCTCCATAGCTTTTTTGTCCTGTCTTCGGGACGGACGGTTATCGTAGCACCGTCCACACAAATTAGCTCCCCGTTGGAGAGCCGTATCTCTACCACAATATCTCCCTTGGGAAGTTTTTTAATACCTGTTGGGGTCTCCAGGACGAGGAGATTCTTCGTCTCATCCACGATCGTCCCTTCAAGCCCCACATATCCTGGATGCGTGGCACCGACGACCCGTGCACGACATCCTATGATCTCGCCAAGGAGTGGGAGCACAGGAAAATCGGCACCGTAGTGTATATAATCCATGGCGCCCAAAGATCTGCGTGCAGTGGTGGAAACGACTAGCAACAGCATCCGCCCTATGGCTTGTGTGGATATGCTACGCCACGGCACACGCGCTGTGGATCCACCCGCCGAACATCACGTCCGTGTTCACCCATCTCCCGGGAAGCACTGTAACGCTGGAAAGAACATTCCTCGCGTGGGGCATGCGTCTCCTTCCAGTTCTCTGGGCTGTTTACATACCATTATACTTTACCGCGCTGCCGCTGGCGCTGATCTACGCTCTTTTTAGGAAAGATGATGTCTTTGAGGAGATCATAGCCGCAGTGCTGGTTACGTATGCTATATCATTCCTCATATATGCGCTATTCGTCGTCCAGCCACCGCACGAGGTGCTTGGCACAAATCCAGTGGGCATAAATGTAAGTGACCTAGGCAACCCGCGTTTCGTGTTTCCATCCCTGCACGTCGGCATATCCACGCTCTTGGCAATGATCTTCTGGAGGCGGAGAACAAAACTGCGCTACTACTTCGCTACACTCGCTATTTTAATGCCTGTCGCGGTCGTCCTCCTCCTACAACACTGGATATGGGATGTGCTCGCGGGATGGCTCGTGGGCATCGCAGGTGCGAGATACGGAAGAATGCTCGCAAAACATGTGCGGAGATTCGAGGAAAAAATTACCCCTGTATGCGCTACGATAATAATAACTGCCGCGCTCATCTGCCTTGCAATAAGAATATAGGGGGATCAGAAGACGTCTATATTCTCCTCGGGGAACCCCTCTTTGATGAGGAACTCCTTCGCTTTGCGCGCATGATCCCCCTGAAGCTCTATGGAGCGAGAGGACGCGTCATACGTCCCTCCGCAACCAAGGGCGCGCTTCATCTTCTTAGCGAGGGCCTTGACATCAACAGTGTCGTCAAAACCCTCAATGATGGTCATGATCTTGCCCCACTTCCGCCGCTCACGACGGATCTTGATACGAACCAGCTCCCGAGTCAAGGCTTCCGGCTCAATAAGGTCCTCCGGAAGCCCAATGACGTCGGCCAGATCTTTAGCACACACTTCCCTTTTTCACCCCTTGCGCTCCTTTTCGTGAAGTATCGTTAGTATTCTGGCAATGGTTCTTTTTAACTCACGCACCCTACCAGGATTCTCCGGACGAACACCAGCGGACGTTTGCGCGAGCAGACGGCGCAACTCCGCCCTGTACTCGGAGAGTTTCTCCCTAAGATCATCCTCACTCATCGCTCTTAGTTCCTTCGCCCTTGCTATCGCCATCTGCAACCTCCTCCTTCTTCACAGACTTCTTACGGCTGGTTTTGCGGGTGCGCTTCTTGGGCTTATCCTCTTTCACCTCCTGCTCTGCAGGCTGAGCCGGAGCAGGGGCCTCCGCCTGAGGCTGAGAGATTTTCTGCTTGATACGCTCCAAGTCCTCGGCGGAGAGCTCAGGAACGGAGACATGATCTGGGAATGTGGTCTCAGGGTGCACGATATAGACGTGAACACCGATGGTTGCCCACTTCGTCTTGGCAATGGCATGGCCCTGATCCACAAGCTTAACGGGATCTCCACACTTCTTCATATAGCCCGCAAGGACTCGCTCCGTCCTCTTCTTAGCACCACGAGCACCGAGCTTACCCTTGACAACGATCTCACAACCCTTGGCACCCGCGGCCATAATACGGTTGAGTGTGCGGTTCATAACCCTGCGCCAGTTCTGACCGTGCTCCAACGCAATAGCTATGCGGATCGCCTGCACCTGTGCGTCAAGAGTAGAGTTCTGGACGGGGACCACTTCGATCTGTGGGTTCTCAAGGCGGAACTTTTTCTTCAGCGTCTCCGTCAGCTGCTTGATGCGGTGTCCCTTACGGCCAATAACCAAAGCAGGGCGAGCCACCTTGAGGACGATCCTCGTAACAAGGGGCGTGCGGAGCACTTGTATGTCCGATGGGAGCGCCTGGCGGACCTCCTCCATAAGATACTCCTTTATGGTGAGGCCCGTAGTCGCGTCCCTGACAAACTCTCGCTCAATCATTCGCTCACCACCATCTCCACGTGGGTGGACTTCTTTCTAATGATCCTGCGAAGCATGGGCTGGACGCGTGGGCGCCTGTAGCCCTTGGACGCAGAAACGTGGACGATCCTGAGCTTAGATACGTCAAGTCCCTTCTGCTGCGCGTTGTTCTTGACGTTCTCAATGAGCTTCAGGTAGTACTTGACAGTCTTGTCCATATACCTACCGCTCTTGATCCCCGCGCGCACGCCCTTACGGTGGGGCGTGTCCTTGTGGTAGCGCTTCTGAGGAATCCAGTCCTTGTGATCAAGCACGCGCTTGAGGTACTCCTCGGCCTTGAGGAGGGGCATACCGCGAATGGCGGAAGCCACCTCCACGGCCCACTTGGTAGATATGGGCGCGTTCACGAGCATTGCACGCGCAGTCTTTGCACCATCTAGGTCCACGGAATACTTCTTCTTAACCATGCGATCACTTCCTGCCTACGTGCTTCGTGGATCTGGACGCGCCCACACCCGGAGAGCTGTGCAGCACACGCTTGCGGGTGAAAACGAACTCACCCAGGCGGTGCCCGAGCATCTCCGGCTTGATCTCGAGGGGCACGAACTCCTTGCCGTTGTACACCTCAATGGTCAATCCTACCATCTGGGGGATTATAACAACGTCCCTGCAGTGTGTGCGGATCTTGGGCTGCTTCTTGCCCGCGTCCACGAGTTCCCTTGCCTTCTTAACGCGGTCCATGAGCTTCTTGCGCATGGGGTCCTTGTAGCCGCGGAGGAGCGCCCTCCTCGCCCGAGACTTGACGAGCTTGGCGAACTCCCCCAACGGCATGGAACGAAGCTCATCAAGGGTGTGACCGCGGTAAACGAACTCTTTAGCCATGAGTACCACCCTTACTTCTTTCTCCTACCCGTTCTCCGGGCCGCTATGTGACCGACCTTACGGCCTGGTGGCGCATTGCGGGACACGGTCGTTGGCCCGGGCGGGTGGTGCTCCTTACCACCGTGCGGGTGATCCACAACGTTCATCGCAACACCGCGCACCTTGACGCTCTTCTTACCGAGCGCCTTCATGACGTGGTAGCGCTTACCTGCCTTAACAAAGGGCTTCTCAGTCCTTCCACCGCCGGACACGTTGCCTATGGTTGCCCTGCAGTCCGGGTGGAACTCCTTAATCTTACCAGACGGCAGCTTAACGTAAACGCGCTTGGCAGTCTTCGTCGTTATGACTGCATAACCACCAGAGGAGCGCACGTACTTGCCGCCATCCCCTGGAACACCCTCTATGTTATATATGGGCGTACCCTCAGGGATTGCATGAAGAGGCATGATGTTGCCCACTGCAAGGTCTGCATTGGGCCCCATTTTCACCCAATCGCCAACAGCAATGCCCTCAGGGGCGGGGAGGAATGCGTATGTGTCGTCCTCAAACCAGACCTCCATGAGGGGGGACTTCCTCCCCACATCGTGGAAGATGGCGATAACCTGACCCTTAACAGCATCGGTCTTGGACTGCGGGGTGTATGGTGGATAGGAGATCTTCTCCACCTTCCTACGGTGAGATGCAACGCGGAAGGTGGGGGAACCCCTGCCCAACCGCTGCACACGTATTCTCTTACCCATTAGATCACACCCAGTTTCGTGGCCAGGTCAAGGGCAGACTCTCCCTCAACCAGGCGCACGTATGCCTTCTTGCGACCATCCTTCGTGATCGCGGTATTAACATCCGTAACGTGAACTCCATAAAGATCCTCAACGGCCCTGCGGATCTGCTGCTTCGTGGCATCGCTGCGCACGATGAAGACGATCGTGTTGCTGTTGTGAATGAGCGAAATCGCCTTCTCGCTGATGAGGGGGTAGAGGATTATGCTCTCTGCGTCCATGTCACATCGCCTCCTTCAGGGCCTCCAGGGCATCCCGAGACCAGATGGTCAGACGTCCGGGATGCGCGCCGGGAGCGAGCAATTCAACGTTCAGGTTGCGAACCTCCACAACATCCACGCCGGGAAGGTTGCGGGCCGCCTGATATATGCCCTTGTTCTCCTTAACGACTATGAGTACGGATTTGGGCACCTTGTAGGCCCGACCTCTGCGCTCACCCTTGCCAGCACGGCGCCTCCTGCCCAAATACGCCCTCTCCAAATCCTTATCCACGCCGAGGGCAGCGAGAATCTTCTTCAGCTCAGAGGTCTTATTGACGGACTCTATGTCCTCGACCACAACAATGGGCAGGTCACCGTCATACCTGTGGCCCCTGCCAATGACGTAATCCTTGATCGCAGTAGCCGCAATGGCGGAGCGCAGCGCAAGCCTCCTCTCCCTCTTGTTCACCTTCTCCCAGAGGACCTTCTCAACCTTTGGCGGGTGGGCCTTTGGACCGTGAACGGCTTCTGGGACGTTGGCTACCTGACCAGCAAGGAGATATCGCCTGTTCTTCAGGCGGGGCTTGCGAGCGGTGCCTGCGTTAATAGACTGCATGAGCTTCGGTCCGTGGCGCCTGTTACCGAAATACTCCGCCGCATAGTCACGGCCTGCCATGGGCTTAGTCCCATAGGGTTGAAGCCGGTGGGACTGAATCGCGATGACCGTCCTGCGAATGATATCCTCTCTGACAGGAGTGCTGAAAATAACGGGAAGCTCAATCTCCCCGACAACACTCCCATCAAGCGCGCGAACTGCTGCTTTCATGTTAGACACCCTGCTTTGACTCTAGCGATACGTACCGAATCTGGCTGAACTTGAATGGGTGCTTGTTCGGACGTATCGCCTTTCTTAGTCCGACAACCCGGCGGGCGGGGCCGGGAATAGATCCTATGACCGCAATGTAATCGTTCTTAACCTCGCCATAGTGGAGGAAGCCACCCTTGGGCGTAATGGGAGGCTCACCATTCTCGCCCACGATGACCACAATCTTGTTGTAGTCGGTGCGCGTGTGGAAGCCCATCTGACCGGGGCGAGGCACCTCCCAGAAGACCTTACCGCCGAAGAATGGACCCATTGCGCCGATACCGCGCTTGGTCTTCTCCTTCTTGTGACCGAACTCAAAGACGCCAAACCTCTTAACCGGGCCCTCAAAGCCGTGGCCCTTTGTGACGCCCTTGACGTCGATCTGCTCGCCCTGCTGGAAGATGTCCTTAACACGAATCTCCTTCCCAAGAACGGACGCTGCATAGTCTAGCTTCTCATCAACGCTCTTGCCACCAATGCCAATCTCGCCAACATCTGGTGTCTTCTTGCCAATAGCCTTTATGAGCCAAGGTTGAGTCGCAACGAGAAGTCTAACGTCCACAATCCTGTCCTTCATATCCTCAAGCTTGCCAAAATCCGTGCCGTGACCATTCTTCGCGCCGGCAACCCTGCGAGAGAAGTGCTTGGGCAGCTTCTCCGCCCAGACCTCCGTCAGGGTGCGCAGACCGAAGTTGGGGTCGTGGCTATATACACGCACGCCATAGACGTACAAAGGTGGCGTTTCAATAACCGTAATCGGCGTGAAAACAGGTTGACCAGACGTGGGAGTCTTGGGACGCGCATCCACGAGGAGCGCGTGGGTCATACCTGCCTTGTATCCATAGAATCCAATAGGGCCGATGGCCTCTACCTCTGGCCACGTGCGGAAACGTGGCATTACCCGTTTCGCCCTTTTACGGGGGTAGAACTGTAGCGACCCCCTTCTCGGGCGCGTTCTCCTAGGCATTTCGCGTCACCCGATCGTTCATCCCCGCATGCCACGACGGCAGAGGCGGGTAGATAAAACCTATGATGTTGGATGCAAAACGTTTTTTATAATATCTGGCAGGAGAGAACGGAAAACGCTGTGCAACACATATAAACAAAGAAAACCACATAAAAGCAGGTGGTAAAATGGATGAGTATAAAACTGCATGGTACTGGATTCTCCTATCAACGCTCGTCCCGTATCTTGGCCCACTAATCTTCTGGCTGGCAAAAAAGGACTCAAATCCAAAGATGGCAGAGATTGGCAAGTGGTTGCTTGTAGCAGAGATCTTACTGCTGGTGCCATTCATAGGGATATTCCTGTGGTTCGGGGTTATGCTGTGGCGATTCGTTGCAGAAAAAGACAGCGAATACCGCGGATGGTATCTCTTCTTTGCGATTCCAGTGATTGGCTTCATAGCAGCACTACTTATTGACATCCCAAGCGAGGCAAAGAAAGACATGGCGATTCTCTTTGGAATCTACGTAGTACTCGCAATAATAGCAGCACTTGCGCTGTACTCAACAATCATGACGCTTATTGCAGGCGCAAGTGTAGCAAGCAAGGCAGGAGCAGCGATCCACTAAGCGCTCCTCATCTATTTTCCTCGTTCTTTTGCCAACCTGAACAGCGCGATGACCTCCTCCAGATCGGAAACCCCCTTGGTCTGGGCAACCATTGCAGGGAAGATCTGGGGGGAATATATGCCGATTTCGGAGATTATTCCATCCACAAGCTCCGGAGGCGTCACGTCAAAGGCAGGGTTGCGTATTTCCGCGCCCGGCAGTTCGGATGGATCAATCACCTCTGAGGGATCGCGCTCCTCGATGAGCTCCGGATACCCTGCGGCGGTAACGGGATCATACTTTAACGTGCTCGCCGCAACGTAGTATGGAACGTTGAAACGCTCTGCTGCCGCAGCCATGAGCGCAGTACCGATCTTGTTCACCACATAGCCGTCAGAGGTGATCGCGTCCGAGCCAGTGATGTAGAGATCCGCATCTTTCATGAAGAGATATGCCGCGGAGTCCACCACATACGTCACAGGAATTCCTGCGGCGAGGAGATCCTTGGCAGTGAGCTTGCCCTGGTAAAGCGGGCGCGTCTCTGTGACGATGACGCGGAATTCCTTGCCCAATTCCTTTGCCCGGCGCAGAACGTTGATGGCAGTGGTAGAATGACAGTGCGTAATGATTGTGCCCCCATCTGGAATTCGATGAGCGCCATATTCAGCAATCTTCGTCTCAGACTCCCTCAACTCATCCTCGTAGCGGTCAATTGCGCGAAGAAGTTCCTCCTTAGAAGAAAGATGCCGAAGCACATAGGTTAGGGCGTCTCGCATGGCCGGTTCAGTGGGGCGCGTTTTCGCCAAACGAATGACAACCGATTTAACATTATCGCGGAGTAAATCATCGTTCGATCGATCAGCAACGATACGAACCGCACGAAGTGCTGCCAGCGCTACATTCCTGGCCCCTTGAACACGAAGGGCACGGATATCATCTATGATCTTATCAACCTCGTCCATGAACGTAAATGGACCCCAAGATATAAAACCTGCCGACGCGTATGGTATGTGATGAAGACCGCAACCCAAAAGATAATAGATCTCCTCAAGGATGCAGATAGCTACTACAGCCCCGACGAGATTGCAAGATTACTGGGAATAGACAGACATATGGTGATCAAGGCACTAGACCACATCAACTTTGCGATCCGCCGCAAGGGCATGAGGCTGGAAATCCTCCCGCAAAGATGTAAGAAGTGTGGATACGTCTTTGAGCCGAGCACACACGTAGCATCAAAGTGTCCCCGCTGCCACTCACAGTGGCTAGAACCGCCCCGATTCAGAATACGGGTAATGAAAAAGCACTAACTTCCTTTTCTTTTGTAACTACCGGATAGGCACAAAAATCAGCATTTTATAGAGGGAGCGCGTTCTTTCTTTGGTGATGCGAATGAAGGTAACGCTATCCGTCATAAAGGCGGACGTGGGTGGTTTTCCGGGCCACTCATCCGTGCACCCAGATGTAATCCTTACTGCAGAAGATCTTCTCGAAGAGGCAAGGGAGGATGGCAAGATCTTTGACTACTATGTTGGACACGTGGGCGACGATATGATTCTCGTCATGACCCACGACAAATTCATAGAGAATCCAGAGATACACGGGCTAGCCTGGGACGTCTTTAAGCAGTGCGCAGAAGTTGCAAAGGAACTCAAACTCTACGGTGCTGGCCAGGACCTGCTTAAAGATTCATTCTCTGGAAATCTGAAGGGTATGGGCCCTGGCGTTGCAGAGATGTCCTTCGAGGAGCGCCCCTCCGAGCCAGTGATCATATTCGCGGCGGATAAGACGGAACCAGGCGCGTGGAACCTCCCCCTCTTCCGCATGTTCGCAGATCCGTTCAACACTGCTGGGCTCGTGTTTGACCCCAGCATGCACGATGGGTTTGAGTTCGAGGTCCACGACGTGAAAGCGCACAGAAAGGTCAGATTCCGCACGCCGGAAGAGATGTATGACATGCTAGCTCTCATTGGCCAGCCCGGCAGGTATGTAATTAAGTCCGTCTTCCGCAAGAACGACGGAGAAGTGGCGGCAGTAACATCTACAGATCTGCTGAACCAGATTGCCGGCAAGTACGTGGGCAAGGACGATCCTGTGATGGTTGTCCGCGCTCAGCACGGGTTCCCAGCTGTTGGAGAGGTTCTTGAGCCGTTCTCCTTCCCGCATCTGGTGCAGGGTTGGATGCGCGGATCCCACAACGGCCCACTCATGCCTGTGGCGTTCAGAGACGCGCACCCGACGCGCTTCGACGGTCCGCCCAGGGTTATTGCAATGGGCTTCCAGATCGCCAACGGCATGCTGGAGGGGCCTGTTGACATGTTCGACGACCCGGCATTTGACCGCGCACGGGAGGAGGCGAACAGAATCGCCGACTACATGCGTCGTCACGGACCGTTCGAGCCACACAGGCTGGCGGAGAACGAAATGGAATACACAACACTCCCAGAGGTCCTTAAGAAGCTGGAAAGTAGATTCCAGCCCCTATAACCTTTCTATTTTTACCACACTGCAGAAACGAGCGTTGCAACAAACATTACAGCATACAACGCAACGGTCAGCTTCGCAAGCCCGTCAGAAATGGGTGTTAACTTCCTCCTGCGCTCAGCACGGACGCGTAGAAGAACCAACGGCGGAATGATCCCCGCGGCGGCGATCATGCCCAGGGACCCCAGCGTTATAATACGAACAAAACCCTGAAAACCAGACAAATACATAATGATAACGGGGAGAACCGCGGCAAGCCATGCGACGATGCGCCTGCCGAACACCTCTGTCAGAATATCTGTCTGCGCCACAGCACCAGATAGGAACGAGGTAATTATTGTGAGGAGGGGGAAGAGAAAGCCGATAAATGCTAGTTCAGGATCAAGCATCTTCGTGAGCCCAAGCGTTCCAATCTCCGGCATATTCTGCCCCAGCACACCCATTAGTGCGAAAGAGAAAATCGTATAAATCAAGAAAGTTGCCGAAAATGCTACGATTATTGCCCACACGGTCCTACCCATGTTCCGTACGCCACGAACAACCTCAGGAATGATGCTATGGGCGTAGAACGCAAAGACTGCCACAGAGAACGCGGAAACAAAAAGCGATGGAACAAACGTCCCGAAATACGGCTTCATACGCGGGATTGCCCATACAAAAATCGTCAGCACAAGAACAACAATGATGAACGCCATGAGAGACTCAAACCCGCCCGAAGACCGCAAACCAAAATACGCGGCCAGGGAGATCAACAGCCAAAGTGCTACGGACCAGAATACCGAACTAGAAAACACCCCGCCCCAACCATAATGCGCAGCAGCAGCGGCGAGAACCTGGCCCACAGCAGAGGTGTAAGCCAGCATGGCCGCGTATCCGGAGTAGAGCAACAGCAGAACCAATATCTTGCCCCATCCGCCAAGATAGCGCGACGCAAGATCAAAATAGTGGTAGTTCGGGTTAGAGAGATACAAGGATTCTACAAGCATTACCGCAGTGAGGACGGAAAACGCAGCAGCCACAAAGAGAACGACGGATCCCCAGAAAAAACCGAGGTGCGACAGCGTATACGGGAGAGCCAATATGCCTGCGCCTATCTGTGTGCCAATGATTATGAAAACAGCCTCCCAAAACCCCAAACTACGCGCCACATAGGATATTGAGGGAGGTTATATAATTCTTTGCGGGTTGGTGAGGACAGTGATGGTACCTTCGCGCTCTGTGAAGATCGTCTGGCCAGACACGTTGTCTGCGATACTCACGGACAGAGAAGGAACGCCACCCAGGCTGCCCACAATCGGGACACCAACACAGGCAGAATATACGAGGATCTCAGGCGTGAGAACGTCCTTAACCACGACGAATGACCTGCGGAAATCGAAGTTCTGTGTTATTGCCTTGCCCACAGCCTTGTAATATGCAGATTCTGGATAAACATCCTCCGCGATGTAGAAAAGGCCGTTGTAGTCAGATACAAAGGCGAATGTGGTTCCTTGAACTTCGGCGTTAAGCACAGCCCGCTCATGTGCCATTCCAATCTTCTGAAGAACTTTTGAGTATGAAACCTGGTAGTTAGAGGTTATACGCTCCAGTTTGATCGTATCCAGTGGACGAATGCCCTTTTCCTTGTAGTACTGATACTTAAAGTCGAACTCGGAATCCGCGGTTACGTCGATGCGGTCCGCACCAACAACAACATCGTCTATGATCTGAGCATCCTCAATATACGCGTTGGAAACGAGGTAACCTATGGCCAGCTCTTTCAAACCAAAGGGCATGGCACGTAGCTCAGCAATACGCTCACCATTCACGTAAAGATCGTAGTAGAACACGTTTGGAACGGTGATCCAAGAGCTGGAACGCGCTCCGTCGTCAATAACAACTCCCCTAACTCCTCTTGTCGCCTCCATCATCCGCCCCTTACTACTTCTGGCATCAAGTGTTCTTATTCCAAGCCATACAGATGGTTAAGGATATGCACCAGAAAGTTAGGCTTTTAGACCGATAGATTTAATAGGAGATCATGATCCGCATTCTGGCCTTCAGCGATATACATAACGACTGGACAACGCTCCGCACCCTCCTCCAAGAGAATGCGGACTGCTACGTCTGCGCTGGCGATCTCACATACAACGAGCGAGGCATACGTAAAGCATACGAAATCATGAAACATACACTGAATAGAATCTACATCGTTCCGGGCAACAACGAACGGCCTGAAACGATAGCGGCCCTCTTCCCCAAACACGTCCACGGAAGGGTGCTGGAATGCAGGGGACTGAGAATCGGGGGGATCGGAGGAACACCGAGAACGCCCTGGCACAGTGCATTTGACTGGGACGAAGACTATGCATACAAGATCCTAGAGACGCTAGGGGAGACGGACGTTTTCATCTCCCACTCTCCGCCAAAGGGCACAACACTTGCAAAAACAGCAGACGGAAAAGATGTCGGGTCCGAAGCGGTGCGATGGTATATAGACACGTATCAACCGGAATACGCAATCGTTGGCCACGTGCACGAACGGGCAGGCATCGTGGAAAAAATCGGGAAAACTACAGCCATCAACGCCGGCCGGAAAGGAAAAATCATTATTCTGGGAAGTGGAGCGCAACAGTGAGGCGGTAAAGCCTCTTCCCATTCTTTTCAGTAACTAATGTATGCGATCTGACGAGCTTTGCGCCATACCGCTTCTCAAACCGCTTGGCCACCCGATCCGCCGCTTTTCGAGAGCCCACGTATAGATCTATACCTTCTCTGCGATAAACGACCTTTGAAACGAATGCAAACTTGTCTGGCTCCTTCTCAACGCTGTGGGCAATAAGATCTGCCATTCTCTGCACATCGGCGCCGCGTACCTGTATTATTGCCTCATAATAACCCCCTGACTCGCGGGCACAGCGAGGGCAGAGCTGCTTCTCCACCTTGATCTGTCCTTCCCCCTTCAACTCGACAGGCACGCCCTCCACCACACCACGGGCAACATAAAGGAAGCTAATACCATCCTCTGAAACCTCTGGAAACGAAAAGGATATCTGCGCACCTTCCATATCTGTTTTGATCTTCTTCCTCAGCCATTCGGAGAGTGCTTCCAGGGAAAACTCATGCCACCGATCCGTATATATGCGCTCACAGCGAGGACAGTAGCGAATCTTCAGAGATTTCGGCACATGAACGAGCTGGTGCTCCTTCAAGTAGCAGTCGCGGCAGAAAAAACCGATGAACGGCACCTCCTCATCGGTCCTACCGCATCTCGGACAGACCTTCACGCATTAAAGAACAAGAAACAAAATTAAAGGGGCGATGATGAGGACGGGGTGCTGAAGGTATGATGAAACCACTCTGTCCTGAGCTCACTCCACCCACTCGTAGAACGCCCTGTATGCGCGATACGCGGACTCTAGATCCGCGATAGCAAGCACCTCTGTGGGCGCATGCATTGAAAGGACTGGAGCGCCCATATCTATGATTCTCGCGCCGCGGTGGGCGAAGTACACCGCGATTGTCCCTCCACCGCCCTTGCCGACCTTGCCCAGCGTACCGGACTGATATGGGATCTCAGAGTCTTCAAGAACCCTGCGGACGAACGCAACGTACTCCGCACTGGCCTCACTACCATAATATTTGCCGCCAGAACCTGTATACTTGGAGATCACGACACCTGCGCCGAGCTTAGCCGCGTTTTCCTTGTCGTAAAGGTCCGAGTACAAGGAATCGTAACCCACGGAAACGTCCGCAGAGACGAAATCGGAGTGTGCATACAGATCAAGAAGCGACTCCAGTGTTGCCGGCTTACCTTGCTTTTTCAACAGCTTGAGGAAGAACAGGTCCACGACGGTCGAGCGGGCAGACTCCGCGGTTGTGCTTCCAACCTCCTCCCGATCCACAAAGAGCGCAACAGATGTTCCTGCGTGTAAATCAGCAGAGAGCAGGGCTTGAAGCGATGCAAACACGGAGGAGCGATCGTCGTGCGCATAAGCCATAATGAACTCTCTGTGAGCACCGAAGCGCTCCGGACGTGCCATGGGAACGATCTCAAGATCTGCAGACAAAAAGTCCTGCGGATCCACGCCAAACTCATCCTTTATCTTCGTAAACACAGCATCCTTCTTGCCCAGAGCTACCAGCGGTTCCAGACGCTCAGGATCAAAAGCATCCTTCACGGTCTTGTTTCGGTACTCCTTGTCCAGATGCGGCGCGAAATCCGTGATCACGGTTGGGATGGATACAAAATACTCCTCGCCATCCACCGTAACAACCTTGCCGCGGATCTCCAGAGGCCGTGCGAGCCAGTGGTGGAACTTAATACCTCCATAATACTGCGTCTTCAGATAGACGTAATCGTCCCGCTCCACGAAGGGGTTTGGCTTCAGATCAAGACGGGGGGCATCCACATGAGACACAACGACGCGCATGGGACCAGCAGGGTCGCCAATCACAGCCGCACCAACGAATTCCCCATGGCGCCAAAATACACGGTCACCACGGGACAAAGAGCCCACAGATTCTAGATCCACGAAGCCAGCGCCCTTCAGGGCATCAACCACGGCGCCAACTACTTCGCCCTCGGTTTTGTTCAGCAGGAACCGCATGTAATCGTTCACGATGGCCATAGTATTACCATGCGCCAAGAGATTTATTAGCTCAGACGGTTTGCTTCTCATCACCAGTCAGCGGTTGTACACGTCATCATCGCCGTAAGAATCAGCAGATCAAAGAATATAAGCGTGCTGAGTGCGGGGGCATGCATTCAGAACGGCTGCCATGTCAGCCGGCACCACGGAGGGTTCCTACGGAACCCTGCCACTGTGGACCTGACTAATCATAAAAGGGCCTACTAAGCGAACGAAGTGGGCACATGCCACCACATCGCGAACTCTGTTCGCACGCACGCAAGCGGAGCTTGCGATGGAGCAGTTGGTGTGATGGCGGGGGCTGGGATTCGAACGGCCAGCTTCTCTGGCGACCCGGAGTTCCTCCGAGCGCGCCTGACGTAGTCAGTGCGCCGAACGACGGGCAGCATTCGCTAGCGCTCAGCTACCCATGGGAATATTGCAGAAATAGTGGTTGTGCGTGGGGCCGAAGCGCCCCACCCGCGACTCGCCGGCCGCGTATCGGCCGTAGTGCGGGGGCTGGGATTCGAACCCAGGCAGGCACTAAGCCACCGGACCCTCAATCCGGCCCCTTTGTCCCCTCGGGCACCCCCGCAGCCGCCATCCCGGCTGGCGTGACGATGGGGCTACCGCCCCTATCACCCCGAAGAGGGTGCTTCCAGCACCCTGCAGTGGGTTGTGCGTCCGATCGTAGATCGGACCCGCGCCAGCACCTAACAAGAGCTGGAACAGAAAGCGCCCGGTGCAGAAGCACCAGGCACCCAGCTATTGAGACCCGAGCAATATGCGTTAAGAACAAACAAAAATAAAAAGGGTGGCGTTAGATGAAGCGGGCAGCGAGGGCCAAGAGAACAAGGGCCACGCCCACTGCAACCACTGGATTCTCAGGCGCTGAAGACACGCCCTTGAATGCATGCACAGAGATGCTCTTCTGAACGCCCTGCCAAGTCACCGTCACAGTGTAGTAGCCGGCACCGGTAATGTCCACCTCGCAGGCCTTGTGTCCATTCTTGTCCACTGTCTTCAGTTCATACTGGGCAAGAGCAGTGGTATCATCCGTACGAATGACGTGAATCACTGCGTCGCTACATGCCAAATCCACGTACTTGCCATCAATCTCACCCTCCGCCCACACCCGGGCAGGAGCGCCGTTCTCCTTGCTAAGGATCAGTTCGTAGCTGTGACCCTCCTTCGTAGCGACGATCGTAGTGTTCTTCTCAACAACGTGGCCGTTGGTATCGCTCACCCATACCGTGTACACGTAGTTACCTTCGCTGGGAAGGAAGACGTTGAACTCGTGCTCAAAGGCACGTCCAGACACAGGCTCGCTGTAAGATAAACCATAGCCGTTCACGTCCACATGTGCCAGTCCGAAGTCGTCGTGCGCGCTCACAAAAATCGTGGCATAGGTACCAGCAGCCACGCTAGAAGGTGCAGATATATCCACTACGGGGGGCTGGTCCACAACGCTGACGGAAACAGACCTCTTGGCAACGTTGTGGTATGAATCTGCCGCAACAACCTCAACCACATAGGTTCCTGGTGTATTGACATCATACTTGCCGGCACACTCGGCAACGCCCGCGCTAACCGGGCAGGCGCCGAAGTATGTACCAGTTACGTAAACGTTCACGTCGCTGAGGTTCGGATCACTGACAACCGCGTGCCATTCAACCGCAGGAACGTCTGCGTCATACCACGCGTTCAGATCAATGGTTGGGGCATTAGTATCGACCACGTGCACCTCAACTGGATGCGATTCGGTCCGCACGTTGCCGAAACTGTCGGACGCAGTTACAGTAATCTTGTGTGGGCTCGCATGTGGGAAGTAATACGTGAACTCGCGGGACCAGTAGTTCTTGTCCACGTTGGAGTCGCGGTATATCGTGTTACCATCCACGCTAACCACAACGGACTTCACCAAATAGTTGTCCGTCACGGTAACGGAGAAGTGATACGGCTGGCCGAGGTTGGCATCGCTAGGTGCAGAGATCATAACAACAGGGGGGATCTGATCGACTGCCTTCCCAAGCGCGTACGTGCGTGCTGTGTTGCCACTTGTATCGCTGACGGCAACCATTATGTTGTACTCGCCAGGTATGCGGACGGGGATCTTCGCCGTAGCCGTGGCAGACGCCCCAGACAGGGGCATGTGCTCGACAAAGTGCCAATCTGAATACCCCGGCCCCCGCACATACACATTGGCGTCGCGCAGGGCCACGTTGTCGCTGGCGGCAAAGCTCACCAAGATGTTGCCAGGCACATTCACATCGCGCACGGCAGTCACGCGCACAACTGGCGGAGTACTGTCAGATGCGCGGAACGATAGCTTCCTGGAGTCGCTGGCGCCCTTTGAATCGTATACCGCAATAACCGCAACGTAGGAACCGGGCTTGGCAACGCGCAGATGCAGAACCGCCGTTGCTCTATATCCGGACAGTGGTGCAGCAGTTTCGGAAACAAGGGACCCGCTCGCGCTATAAACGTTGAGTTCCGCACGGGAGAGATCGCCGTCCCGGTCAGCAGCAGTAACATCGATATCATACGTACGAGACACTTCGACGCTTGGCGGGAAGCTGTACGAAACGATCTCCGGCGGGTGCTCGCGGTTGTGTACATATATCGTAGTTGTGTACGGAGCACTCCTTGCACCGCGGTCATCTATTGCAACGACGTTGAGCTTGTGTGCACCTGGGCTAATGCCGTCCCCGGGAGACTGCACTCGGATCACATGGCAGCCATTACCATTAACCGCCTGGTAGCCCTGAGCACCACCTGCGATTGCATACACGATCCCAGACACCACGCCATCAGGATCATGGGCACAGACGTTCATCTCAAAGGGCGCATCTACATACACAGTCCCGAGAATCCTAACGGAGTCAACAACAGGTGGCTTGTTCGGCGGAAGCACCGCCGTAAACTTCCGCGATTCCGCTGTGGAAAGGCCATGAATGTCATATACGGTAACGGTCGCAGTGTGTTCACCCGCCTCGCTGACAGAAACGTCAAAAGTAACTGTACCGCCAACGGAGGGCAGGTCCTTGCTCCATCTACCCACAACGGTACCGTTCTGCTCAATCACAAGTTCTGCACGGCCGAGGTCGTTATCCACGTCGCGGGCAGACACCGTGACTTTAAACTCTCTGCCTACGTACACCTCCGGCGGCACGTTGAACGCAACGATTGCTGGAGCAGAGTACGCAACCACCACCTTCGCCGAAACCTCGCTACTCCATGCGCCGTCGTCGTCCTTCACCTTTCCGTAGACCGTAAGGGTAGTCGGGATTGCGGGTGCAGTCGCGACGAACTCTGCACAGCCCGCCGAGTCGGGGTTCTTGTACTGCCAGTCCGAAGAACCGACCCTGGCAGCGATCTGGACGACCCTGCCATCACTATCCTTCCCACAGACCTTGAAGTCGAAGGTCTTGCCAGGGGATACCTTCGCCGGCGCAGATATCGTTGCAGTGGGCGGAACGTTTCTCTTCACTGCCTCGGTGCGATAAGTCTTTGTGAGACTCTTGCCATGCGTGTCAGATACGCGAATCACAACACGGTATTCTCCAGGTGCATCGACGGAGAAATAAAGCGTGGCTGTAGCGCGGGAGCCGGAGACCAGAGATGAATCGTGATCCACAAGATCGCCCATAGAGTTGTACACGTTGAGCTCAACGGCGTTTAGATCGCCGTCGGCGTCGTACATCGTGACCCTAACCGGAACGCGCTTGCCTACTTCGATCTGTGGTGGTACGAACGCTGAAAAAACGGGCGCAGAATATCGGACGTGAACGACGGCTGTGGCAATCTTGCTCCAGGCGCCGTCGTTGTCCTTTGCCTTGCCGTAAATCGTTAGGTCCGTTTCCCTGCTAGGTGCACGGTACTGGAAGTATGCGCAGCCGTTAGAATCGGGGACGTCATACTGCCAGGACTCGTCACCAACCTTGCCCGCAACCTGGACAATCTTGCCGTCACTGTCCTTACCACAGACGCGATAGCTGAACGTAGCTCCAGGAATCACAGTTGTCTGAGCTGGAATCACCACGGCGGTTGGCGGAACGTTCCTGCGGATAGCCGTGAACGTCTTGCTCGCAGTAGAACTCCATGCGCCGTCGTCGTCCTCTGCGCGTGCATAGACCGTGTGCCTACCCGCCGTTAGCGGCGCGTAGAGAGTTATCTTCTTACACACGTCGGAGGAGTCAACAGTAACGCTCCTGTGCTCCCTGTTGTCCATCCACGCCTCTATCTTCACGACCTTGCCGTCGCTGTCCCTTGCACAGACCGTAACGGTGTAAGGAACATCCGTGTATGTAACAGAGTAACCGTCAACCTTGTAGACAACCGGCGGCTGGTTCGTCTGCTTCTGAAGGACGTGTATGGTAATCGTACCGCTGTCCTTGTAGTATGCGGCGTTTGGACCGTAATACACCCTGATGTGTGTGGTATGATCGCCCGCTGAGTCGAACGAAACCGTGTGAGATACGGAGCAACTCGTCGATCCGTCGCAGTGATCGACGTATATACCCTTGCCGTCCACGTAGAAGACGATGTGCTGAATGCCCGCGTCGGAACTTGCGGATGCGGTGAGCGTCACTGGATCCCCAACGTGTACAGTGGTGGACGGCTCAACACGGTAGGATATGCTCACCGGCGGAGGAGTCGTCTCGACGGTAACAGTGACAGGATCGCTTGTCTTTGCAAGCGTCTCGCCGTTCTCCACGTAGCTCATGACCGCGTAGGCAGTATGTTCGCCAGATTGGAAGGACGTAGTGTACGAAACGCTGCAACTGCTGCCAAGATAACAATTCTGGCGCTTCCTGGTCACACCGTCAACTACGATATCTAACGACTTGATCTCCTCCGCACTACCCTTTGCAGTAAACGTAACGCTTTCTCCCGGTGATACCTTCGTCTTGCTGGCGGATATCTGTACGGATGGTGTGATATTGCCAGAAACATGAACGGTCACTGGAGAACTCCAAGCATCGTCCCTTGTCGCGCCATCACAGTCGTCCCATACCATCTGGGCCTGGATCGTGTGATCGCCAGGAGTATCAAATGTGTGAGTGATCGTCACGGGGCCCTTTGTGCACGTGGGGTTGTATGGAGCGCCACAGTCGAAGTTCGTGACCATCTGTCCGTCGATATATATGCGAATCCTCGTCGCAAGGGGCT
>JAADDH010000030.1 GCA_013154035.1 Candidatus Iainarchaeum sp.
GTGGGTGCTGCCCTTGCTACCGCCATTTCTAACGTAGTATATTCCCTAGCACTTTGGGTGGTTTTTGCTCGTGGCTATCGCGGGATTACGATACGCTGGAGGCATATCCGCCCACACCTCGATGTGCTTCACCGCGTTGTGCGCATTGGGATCCCATCTGCAGCCAGCAGTTCGCTGAACGGGCTCTCCTTTGCCGTTATCATGGCTATCGTGGCATCCTTTGGGACGTTAGCAACCGCCGTCTACGCGGTAGGCATGCGAATCATCAACATCATATCTGGTGTCGTGTTTGGAACATCGCAGGCTGCTGGAATTATGGTGGGGCAGGCACTGGGCGCACGCATGATCGACAGGGCAAAGAAGACGCTGTACGAGACTGTGAAGATCAACGTTGCCGTGACTGTAAGCGTTGCGCTGCTCGTCTTTGCCTTTGCCCCCCAGATCGTCGCTACATTTATTCACGATCCCCAAGTTGTTGCTGAAGGCGCTCGATTCATCCGGATTTTCTCCCTGAGTGTGCCATTTTTCGCTCTCTTCTTCCCGGTTATGTTCGGGCTGCGTGCCGCTGGAAAGACGAAGATCTCGGCTCTGCTGGGTATGCTGCGCCTCTGGTTCATCCGTGTGCCCCTCACGTATGTGCTGGGACTAATAATGGGCGTTGTGGGTGTGTGGTGGGGCCTATCGCTTACAAACGTTATAAGCGCTGCGATTGCCACATATTTTCTCGTGAATACGAGCTGGTTGAAACCAATTGTGTAGCGTCCAGGAATTTGTGCAGCAGTATGCTTTAAATTTTTGAATATCCCATATTATTTAGGGTGATAATAATGTTCGGTGAAGTTAAGGAACACTGGGGCTGGATGCTTGCCGTCGGTGTGTTTTTTATCGCATTGGGTGTTGCAGCGTTGCTAATGCTGCCACTTGTGACCACGCTTACCACAGTAATCTTTGGGGCCCTTGCCATCGCCGCAGGTATCTTCCAGCTCTATAACGGCGTTGCGCACACATCGGGATGGGGTAGCAGAATCGCGAACATCATTCTCGCACTGCTGTACATCGGTTTTGGCGTGTTGACGTTTTATAATCCGATGCTTGGCGCAGCGGCAATAACTCTCGCGATGGCTGCAACATTTATGGCAATTGGCATAATTCGCGCATGGATTGCTTGGCAGAATAAGTCGGTATTCCCCCAATGGGGTGCGGTGCTGCTTTCAGGCATCATAACTATTCTTCTTGGTTTGGCAATTGCGCTGTCGTGGCCTGCGTCGTCTGTGTGGTTCCTCGGGCTGTATGTTGCGCTAGATCTGCTCTTTAGCGGCGCCACTTTCGTAGGGCTTGCCATTGCAGCAAAGGGATGATTTTTCAACAAGTTTTTCTATTTTTATCCATGCTCGCTCCGCCAGATTGGGTTTCAGCGTTTCGAACCGCCATTGTGTTTTTTGTTGCAGTTCTCGTGTACTACTCTGCAGGGCCGTGGTGGCTGGTAATAGGCATTCTCGCTCTCGCATTTGCTCTAGACTTTGTGGATGGCCTTCTGGCGCGCTCGTTCGACTGGTCCACTGTTCATGGCTCCCTTCTGGACGTTGTAGGGGATCGTATCACTGAAATAGTTCTTTGGCTAACTTTTCTATACCTGAGGATGGTCCCGCTTTGGGCACCAATTATCATTCTATCTCGGGCCGTGATAACCGACGCAATCAGAGCAAAGGCGGCAGCGCATGGCAGTTCCGTGTATGGCATGATCTCGACCAAAATCGGCGCAGCACTCGTGAAATCGCGTTGGAGTAGAGGCCTATATGGTGGATCCAAGGCCATATTCTTCATACTGCTTACTCTGTGGCGCTATGGTGTTGTTCAAGTATCGTATTCATTTGTCGTGGGTTATGCCGCATATCTAACAGTATATTCGCTGCTTCGGGGCATACCCGTGGTATTAGATGCCAAGCGGTTCTTTGAGGCGTGAATATGGTGGATATGGATGCGGTACTCCGGCGGGGAGTTCGTCGGGCGATGCTCCCAGCCATCGCAATGTCAGACCCAAAGGAGTATAAACATGTGGTTGCGGCTCTCCGCCGACAGAGCGCCGAGATAGCAGCCGCTTTTGATGAGATCATTAGTCGCGTTCCCCGAGATCGCCCAAACACATTCATTGTGCCTGGCAGGTCTGGCAGGTTTCTGTTCCGAATCTTTTGGGAGTACGTTAAAGAGCTGGAGAAAGAGCGAGGCAGATTATTCGAGCGCTCGAGGCCTATTGCAATCACAGCACCCCTTCGGCCTCGAAGGATCTATTTGTTGCGTGACGGGAAGACGCATCCCGTGTCTGATGAGCGCGCGGCACACGTTATAAAGTCGGTAGTCGCCAGGCACCCGCTGTATTTGCGTGTTTTTGATGCCGCGCGGAAAGATCAGATCAATCTCGTATATTTAGATCCCTATGAGTATCAGGGAAAAACTCGACGGGCATATGAGCTTCTTGCGAGTATGTTCGGGGTCCCAGCTCGAAGAATGCATTCAGTCGTTCTGAGCAAATCCCAAAATCCAGGGGTGCGAGATGTCGCAGAGCTATTAGACGTTCTGTCGTCTCACGCATCTTGGTTGGACATCGATCGCAAGCGAGTTCATGCTGCTGGTGAGGATCATGTTGTTCAGCAATACGTCCGTGCGACGCAACCGCCATCCGGGCGCAGGATATGGTGGTGACGTAATAACTAGGTAACAGTGGATTGATGCTGCCGGATTGTGCGTCTGGTCGAGACAATACAAGGAATTGTGTGATCGGCTGCGGAGCAACCGGCCTCGCGGCTCGCCAGCCGCCTTCCCGGCTGGCGTGAAGCTAACTGCCTGTCTGCTACAGGCAAGATCGGCAATTATGCAAGAGCGGAAGCAAATGTGTGGTCAGCCGAGCGGAGCGAGTGCTGGCCCCGCGTCAGCGTTAACCGATGTGGCGGTTATGCGCCGGCCGGGATTCGAACCCGGGTTGTCGGCGTGGAAGGCCGACGTCCTACCAGGCTAGACTACCGGCGCGCAAGTAGCTATTTGTGTGAATATGCGCCACCGGACCGCTCCGAGGCCCGGTGGCTGAGCTGGGTTACGGCGCCTAAGCGCAAGATTATTTGTGTGATGGAGGGTTTTTAACGCTGACTATTGAAAAATACATCCCTTGCAATGACATACGTGGGAAGGTCAGAGAAGATTGGGCTGTGGGAAGCAGTATCAATTGGGATTGGTGGAATGATCGGTGGGGGCATCTTTGCGGTTCTTGGGTTGGCGGCGGAGTATGCTGGATATGGAACTCCATTTGCATTCTTACTTGCAGGGTTTGCAGCGCTCTTAACATCTTATTCTTACGCGCGATTTTCCGTTGCGATTCCTTCAGAAGGCGGCACTGTGGAATTTATAGCGGCGGCATTCCGTAATGGGCTGTTTGTAGGTGCAGTTAACCTGCTTCTTCTACTCAGCTATGTGGTCATGCTGTCGCTGTATGCTCATGCCTTTGGTGCTTATTTCGCGGCGCTCTTTGGATGGGGATTCTGGCCTGCGGGTCAGATCTTCGCTACCGCAATTCTCCTTGCGTTTGCATGGCTCAACCTCCGCGGAGCACGGACCGTGGGCAACGCCGAGGACATAATTGTAGCAACGAAACTTGCAATCCTTCTCCTGTTTGTGGTTGTTGGGCTTCACGGGGTCCGGTGGGGCAAATTCACAGTGTTGTCTACAGACTGGACCTCCATTGTTGCGGGAGGTTTCCTTATTTTTCTGGCATATGAGGGGTTTGAACTTATTGCAAATACGGCGAGAGATATTGAGAATCCACTTGATAATATCCCTCGCGCGTATTATATCTCTGTCATCGCGGTAATCATCGTTTACGTCCTTGTTGCTGTTGTTGCGCTGGGACATCTTGAGCCACATGCCCTTGTTGAGGCGAAGGACTACGCACTGGCCGTTGCTGCCGAACCATTTCTTGGACGAGCAGGGTTTGTATTGATCGCTCTCGCAGCACTTCTTTCAACGGCGTCAGCAATAAACGCTACCCTCTACGGATCTGCCCGCATCGCGTATAGCCTTGCAAAGGATGGGGTCATTCCAGATGTCCGTGTTATGAATTGGGGCGAGAGCGCCGAAGGGTTGTTCATTGTAACCTTGTTGTCCATAGTTATGGTAAATACGATTAATCTGAGCGGTATTTCTCTGCTAGGAAGTGCTGGGTTTCTCTTTATTTTTGGGCTTGTGAATTTGGGGGCGTGGATCATGCACAGGAAGATCCGCGCAAACCCCACAATTACTGCGACAGCAACACTATTCTCATTCGCAGCTCTTGCGACTCTGCTGTATAAGGTTTCAGTATCTCACCCCGGGACAGTCACCCTCTTCTTCATGGTGTTTGCGTCCGCGTTCGTTCTGGAGGCGGTGTATCGTAGTGTAAGGAGGCGTACCGTCCACCTACGCTTCTGGAGGGAATGATATGGATGTGTTTAGAATCGTGTCCCGGGCCGTGAGAAAGGCTATGGGCATCCCACGCACGGAGAACCCGTTTGCATACATTGCGTATCGCAGGTATCTCACGTACGCCAACGCAAAGGAGCGCACAATAGAAGAGGCCCTGAAGAGAGTAATAGACATGCTCCCGAAGACGAAGGAAAATCAAAGAATTGTTCTTATAGCTCCAGGACAATCGGGGAGGCGTTTTGGTTTCTATCTGCGGGAAGGGCTAAAGGAGTACAATCCAAACAACGTCAAGCTCCACAGAATAAATATCATCACACTTCCCATCAGCATACGGGATTCACGGGTAATCGAAAACGGAAGAGTGCGAAAGCCTACGCCCGAAGAAATGGCGGAACTCGTGTACAACCGTGTGAATACGCCGATATACAAGAATCTGGCGAGAAAAATCAAGAGCGGGGAAGTGGTTCCGGTATATCTGGACACGCTCACATTTAGTGGCAGGACAGAGGCCATGTACCGAGCATTCTTCAAGCGCCTGGGAGTAGATCCCAGTAAGATACATCGGATCGTTCTAGTGGACAAAGACTCCACGGGGATGGACGAGCTCTGGGACTTTGCCGGAAACCTCATAGAGGCGCCGGATGCGTTCCCTGTGCACATCAGAAAGGAAAAGACGGTAATGCGAGTGGGGGACAGGAGATACTTCTTCAACAGGTACGTCAAGAGAAATCCACGCAAGGAAGGAAAGAAGGATCCTATGGCTGCACCGTGAAGTGTATCGTTTTCTTCCCCTTGCCCTTGTTCTCCTTCTTCAGGAAGATGATCTCTCCGATCTCTTTGGTGTTGGCAACGTGCGGCCCGCCGTCCGCCTGAATGTCCACTCCGGGTATTTCCACGATCCTCCAGCGCTCTATGCTGGGCGGCATTCTTGCGGCTAGCTTCACGATGCCAGGGATCTTTAGCGCCTTCTCGCGGGGTAGCCAGTACACATTGACGGGGATAGCCTTCTGGGCAATCTCGTTGGCTTTTGAGAAGACATCGTTGACCATCTCTGGGGTGAGCTGATCCACATTGAGCATATCTCTTGCCTTTTCAGCGGTTATGTGTCCTCCCGTGATCTCCGCACCGTACTTCTGGTAGAAGAGGGATGCAACGATGTGGGACGCTGTATGCAACCTCATCTGACGGTAGCGGTTCTCCCAGTCTATTATCCCGTGGACGTCCATGCCCGGTCTCAGGCCATCGGTGGTTTCCAAGAAATGGATCACCTTACCGCCAGCGCGCTTGCCGCCGATTACTCTATACTCTCCAGTTTCAGTTGCAATCTTCCCAGTGTCTCCTTCAAGCCCAGAGGCGCGTGGGAAGAACGCTGTGCGGTCCAACACCACGTAGTCATCCCCAACCTCGACAACTTTTGCATCGAATTCCTTCAGGTAGTGGTCCAACAAGTAGAGTTCTTCTGTCATACCTGTATTTGCGTCCAGCATTTTAAACGTGGTGCGGTATTTTGTATGTGGCCACGGAAGAGGAGCGGGCGTTATTACAGCAATGGTTTCGCCGTGTCCGCTTCCCGCCCCATGCGAGACAGCGTATTGCCGAGGAATTTAGCGCACATGCTGACGAAATCGTGGAACGACTACGTGCGCGCGTCCGACAACTCGATAGGCATACCCCGGTTCTTCTTGTAGATCAGGGCAGATCTGGACAGTTCACGCGTGCCATGGTCCTACCATTACTGCGACACTGGGGATATCAGGTTGGTTTTGACTACAACGGACTTAAAATACTGGCTCTCCGCTCCAGATACCGCCCGAAGACAATTCGTTTTGCAGGTCGGACAGATATCGAGAAAAAGCACGAATTCTTGGCAGATCGGGCGCTCGTTGACCCCCTCTGGCGTAGGGCAATCAGTCTTATGCGCAGAGGTGCACTGCAGCCGTTTGTTGTGGATACCTTCCGTGGCAGGGGCGTGACGCTTGAAACCGTGAAGGGGACATTGGCACGCCTGCTGGGTGTCGATCCACAGACGATTCCTCACTTCCTCATAGCCGAATCAAAGAATGATCCGCTCTGGGATGCCGCTCGCATCATTGATCATTATTCCAAGAGGGAATTCTCAAGGAGCGATCGCTGGTATCGGTTAAACTACGTTGAATCTGGGGAATTGTGGAATGGTGTTCATGTTACGTACGAACGTGCTCACGTGAATAGGCTATATTCCCAAGGCCTTGAGAAGCATGTAGCCAACGAAAATACCCACGATTCCCATTAGCCCAGCAAGGCTGTCTGGCGCGGGAACTGGAAGGCGAGCAATCCTGAATATTGCCCCCACGAGCGCGCCGGTTATGAAGGAGATTATCACTGGATTCCAGTTCATGTATCAATCGTGAAGAATAAAGAATTTATTTGGGGCTGACTCGATACTTCTTCTTTTTCGCGTCGTATTTGAAGAGCCCTGCTTTCTTCATATTCTCCTTGAATTCTTCCCAGTCAATCCCTGCACCCTCGGCAGCATCCTTTGCATGTCTTGGCCAGACGTATACTCCCTCTGCTGTGATTTCGCCCTTCTGCGTGATTATTTCATCAATAACTTTCTTCACGTCTTCGGGGGCGGATTCTGCCGCTATGTGCTCTTTGAGTAGCTGGTTTAGAGCGGATAGAATACCGTAAAGTGCTTCATATTCGTCGTATGCCTCCCTGTTGAAGTGAATATCGTAGTCATTCTTTATTTTCGCCGCGATTTGAAGGAGTTGCTTCTTTGCGCGAACACCCTTTGCCCCAGGAAGGATCACGGTCACCAATGTTACCACCGTATAGATAATACAATCGTGGAGTATATAAAGCGACCTCCATGTCAGATCAGCGAAATTACTCCTGTTGTGGAAATGGCGGTGATTGCATTGGCCACGGCAGCGCCTGCGGATATTGCAAGCCATGCGTGCTTATACTCTAGTTTTAGCGCATACGCGGCTACAGAACCACTATATACGCCTGTGCCTGGTAGCGGTATTGCCACGAACAAGACTACGCCAAGCCAGCCCCACGTTCCCGCGTGCTTTGCTAGGTTGGCCCTTGCGCGCTCCACGTAGTTTATCCACAGTGATCCAACGCGTGGCAGATTTCGGAATGTCTTGTCGATGTATTCCAAAGCAGCAAGTAGTGCCGCCGCTAGTACCGCAGACGATGCTGTTCCAAGTAACCACGCGAGAATTGGCGACCAGCCAGCCGCGATTGCAGCAGGTATCGTATACCTCGACTCGAAGAATGGGAGGATTGTAAGAATGAGAAACTCTGCGTAATTCACGAAGTAATCCTGTGCCACGATTTTAAATAACGTCCCATGTATTTGGTGCGTGGATGAGGATTTCCTCGTGATTATGGACAGCGGTGGAGACCCGATATCGCCGGATCACGAGAAACACATGATTGTGCCGATGAACATACAATTTGACGGGGGCACATACACGTACCCCGGCGATTTGACGCGAGAGGATGTTGTCCGAGCCATTCTCCAGCACAAGCCGGGGGAGGTCCGTACGAGTCAGCCATCTCCAAAGCAGATCATATCTGCGGTCGAGTCCACGGGTGCGAAAACAGTTCTGTACATTACCCTGTCCTCCGGGCTGTCGGGCACGTTTAATTCGGCAGTAATCGCATCTCGTCTTCTGGAAAAGCGCGGGATTACTCTTATTCCCTTTGATTCTCGCTCAGCGGGGGCAGGAATGGGAAAGTTGCTGGCTACCGCTCTTGAGTTAAAGGATGCTGGGAAAAATCTTGGGGAGATTGTATCCGAGCTGGAGCAGTTGAGATCAATGCTCTTCGCACGCTTCGCAATCCCGTCTTTGGACTACTTGGTGGCTGGCGGGCGATTAGACCCGTTCAAAGCAGCCATCGCGAAGCTCGTTGGGATTCGTCCGATATTGTGGATCAACCGCGACGGTGCCATCGATGTGGAGGAGACAGTTAGGGTAAAGGACCTCTGGCGGCATTTTGCGAACGGAGTCTGTGATGCTGCATACATTACAAGGGGGCCGCTTGCGGACAAGGAGCTAGAGTCCGCGCGCGCGGAACTTGAGCGGCAGGGTAAGCGTATCCTTGGCGTTCTGGATCTTAGCCCCGTGCTCCTTGTACACACGGGCCTGCAGATTGTGGGGGAACTGCACTATGGCGAATGTAGCCGTTGATCTTGACGCACTTCGGCGTGCTGGTAAAATTACTGAGCGAGCACTCCTACGTGCTTACAAGCTGTTGGAATCTGGCGAGCGCAACGGTCTAAAAATAGCCGATGCTGTGGAGTCCGTAATCTACGATTCTGATGCAAAACCTGCATTTCCGTGCAACGTAAGTCCCGATCACTGGGCAGCCCATAATGCTCCCACGGACGATAGGCCCACTGATCTGTCGGGCGCGCGGCTGGTTAAAATAGATACTGGCGCCCACGTGGATGGGTGGATCGGGGATTCGGCGTTTACATTTGTGTTCGATGAGGCTGCACGTGACGTGGCGGCGGCTGCCAAAGCAGCACTGGAGGCAGCTATGCATAAGATTCGTCCCGGCGTTTCTGTTTCAGACGTGGGTAGAGAAATATCCCGTGTTGCCAAAGAATATGGTGTTCGGCCAGTGTCCAATCTAGGAGGCCACCAAATTGATCGTTTCATTCTTCACGCGGGGTTATTCGTGCCGAATGTGCCGGAGGGTAGTGCTGTATTTCAGGAGGGAATGGTCGTAGCAGTTGAGCCATTCATGAGCACCGGCAGAGGATATGTGCGTAACGGCCCCGTAGTCAATATATTCTCCCTCGAGTCGACAAAAGCACGTAGTCGTGGGGCAAAAATGGTGGTCAAATACGTTTCGGAGGAGTTTGGACCACTACCCTTTGCGGAAAAATGGGTCCTGCGAAAGTTCGGGCGCTCTGCAAGGATATATTTGTATGAGCTGGCAAAGACTGGATCTATTTACCAATATCCCATACTCGTCGATTCTCCCGGTTCTGTGGTTGGGCAGTTTGAAACTACTTTCTACGTGGATAAGGACGGTGCAGAACCGCTAATAGACATATTCAAGATCGAGGTGTAGACCATGGAGAACTCTCGTTTCGCAATAGGGGTATTTTCTGCAATTCTTGTTGCAGTTTCGCCGGTGTTCCTCGCGGGCGT
>JAADDH010000005.1 GCA_013154035.1 Candidatus Iainarchaeum sp.
CCCACCAACGCTCCAGACTACCTAACCCTTGGTTCCTGGACCACCTGTGCATACAAGGACATCAACAACATCGTCTTTGCGGTGAACGTCGCTACCGGCACCGCCTATGATGGCAGCACGGTGGACTTCGAGAGCGTTGTTCCAGCAAGCAACTCCACGGCAGTAACTTATTACATATACAAGGCATGAAGGGGTTCTAACTAACCCCCTCTTTTTATATTCTTGTTTTGCCACGAATTATTGCGATGCGCATGTTCAAGGCGGGGAGAGTTTTTCTACTCGCTCTGGTGGTAACAACTGTTCTTGCATCTGCTCTAGGAGCCACAGTTATTATTTCTAACGATGCGGAATGGCAATCTCCATATCTTTTGGGGTACTATGCGTGGAAGACGGGCTATTATTTTGCAGGCATAGACTCTCCTGCGACCGCTCATGATCTTATACCCTACCAGATCCCCAAGACGGATAACGTCGTTATTTACGAGGGGCCGAAGCCGATCGTGAAGAACTACGAGGCGTATTTGCGCGCCCAGGGATTCCAGCACGTAACTACCGTCAAGTTCAAGTCCCCCTACGATCTGATGTATGAGCTCCCCGCCAAGTGGCACCTCCGCCTTACGGGGGCGGTTCTAGTTTCCGATGCGGGGGGAGCATGGGTGCTGTCCGCGGGACCCCTCGCGTATGCTTCGAACTCCTATTTGATTCTACTCAACAATCGCACGCGTGACGGCGCGATCTCTTTTGTGAAGTCACATAATCTCTCTCCGGTGTATGTTATTGGATATGCTGGCCGTTCCGTGAAGACTGAGCTGCCCAATGCTACCATTGTGGCCACCGGTAACCGTGCGAAGGATGCCGTGATGGTTGCCGAGCTTTTGAGGAAGTATACCGATTACGATTCTGTCGCTGCGGCAACGGGCTTGTATCTTTACCTGCCCGGCTATCCGCAGGCGCCTCCTTGGTGGATTGGCGGAAAGGGCAAGTTTCCTATCCTGCTCGTGAACGTTAATGGCGTCCCTAAGCCCACTCTTGATTTTATTGAGAACAATTTTATCCCCCGCGTGCTTGCAGAGGGCAAACGTCCGTATATCGTGACAATCGGTCCGGATTCTGATGCGGCACATGCGGTGCTCAAGCAGGAGATCCTGAAGAAATACCCCAACGTTCTTATTCTCGAGCAGTTTGGCATCAAGGTTCGTGGCGCTCCGGGTACTGGCGGGTCTCAGATCCGCCCCCTTCCAGTCCTGTTCCTGCCTGCTGCTGATGTGAGCATTGCTCTGGAATCTGCAAATGTGCTCCCCGATGGGAGGATATTCCTTAAGCTGCGCAATCTTGGTAATGCTGCGGGCTACGTGATGCCCACTGACGTCTCCATAAAGTGCCAAGGAGGGTTCACTGCGGAAATCACGCCTGATAAGGCGTTTTTCGTAGATGCGAAGGATGCAACAATTGTGGAGTATGATCTGAATAAGACTGTTCCCCTTGGTCCGTGCACCGTGCACGTGGAAGGCGTCTATGGTGCGGACAAGGATCGCATGGAATTGGAGTTTAACGGCACTGTTCCTGTGAACGTTCAGGGGATTAACGATCCGTCCCGGCTGAAGGTTCTCCGCATTGTGTACTCTCCGCGCCTGGAGCACATCATCGTTTATGTGAAGAACACGGGCACTGTCCCAACGTATGCAACGGTGTACTTGGACAACCTTCTCGTGGATGGCGTTCCTACCACCGTCAAGACACGTCAGGGTATGGTGCTTCCTGGCGAAACGGCCAAGCTTTACGCAAAGGTTTATTTGACTGATGCAGACATCCTCGACAACCCGACGGTGCACTATACTGCGCGCTTCGGCAAGGATGCGGGCATGCCGGTTCATATAGTGACTGGCACCCTTCCGCTTGAGAAGGAGACGCTCCAGGACGTGGTATTTGAGTTCGTTCAGGAAAACTCCGTCCTTGTGGCTGCCGCACTGGTATTAATAATACTTATACTCATCGTTTTACGGAAACGGTGAGCGCCAGTGCGGCAAATCCTTCTCTACCTTTTAGTGGTTACTTTTGTTCTTTCCACTGCAGCGGCTAGCGACCTGAATGTGGTTCCCGGGCACGTGTATGAGCTTAACATTCTCGTAGAGTATCCAATTCCTCAGGATTCTGCATGGGCCGGTGTTTACGGAGATGTGTCTATTCAGCGACCTTTGGACGGCCGTGCATATCCCGGGCCCTTCGGCTACTTTACCGTTTCTCATACCGTGGTTCGCGAGACGAATTCTTCATCCGTGGAGCTTGTTTCAGGGGATAAGTTGGCGGTTTCGGATACGAACAACTGGTATATCGCATTTAGCACAAGAAAAGACGTAAACTTCGATGATCTACGTAGCAGCTGTGATGTTGATATTGATAGTATTCTCGAGGGCAAATTCTGCGGGCTTTGCTTGCCCAGCGAGACGCTCTCAAAGGATGCAAATATATTTGTCCGCAATCGTGAATACTGCGCTCGGGAGGCCGTCCTTTACGGCGGCGCACCAGCATATCTGCTCCTTGATTCGAACGGCGATCCCGTATTTCTGGCAAAACTCGGGGACTACAACATCCTCGGCGAGATGCATAATTTTGGGGCGATCTTGGATGTCCCAACGTCCGCCACTGAATATGTGTATCTGGTTCGAGCACGTGTTTTTTGTGGAGACGGCGTGTGTGATCCTGGGGAGATGAGTTGTTCCGACTGCCGTAATTTGGTAGTATCTGTATCTCCCACATCCCGGGATGTTAACGTGTCCCAGAGTGCCACCTATTCAGGGCAAATTCTCAACAACGGCTATTATGCAACGACCATCCAATCGCTCGCGCTCGACGTAGTATCCGGCGACGGAAACGCAATATCATACAGCTTCTCGTATCCCGATGGTGCGCTGCCTAAGCTGGTGGGTACAGGGGGTGACTGGAATTTTGCGCTGAGCATTTCGGCAAGCCAGGCGGGCGATTATTCTCTCCGCGCAGTCGCCACCGATATTTTCGGCGTCCAGTATAAGTCCAACGAATTCACGCTTCACGTAGCTGCTCCCCCTAGGCAGGAGGTTAATGAGGTCAATACTGTACAGCCACCCGTTCCAGCCGGCGAGGCAAATGCTCCCTCCGCAGAGAAGAACCAAGTAATCAAGCTGAAGACCGGTGGGTATTACGTTCCCTGGGCAAGGTGCATCTCCTTTGTTCGTATTAATGGGCCGGACCGCGTGAACTCGAAGTTGGAGGAGAATGTCTCTATCGATTTGTATATACAGAATGGCGGCACGTGTGACGAGAATGTCGACATTGAGGTACACTCCACGCCTTCCGAGGAGTTCACGGTGGATCCAAAGGTATTCGAGTTGAAGAAGGGGCAGGGCCGCACAATAACCCTTCACGTTGTTCCAAAGCACGCTGGTTTGCACAGCGTTGTTATTTCGGCAAAGGGCCTCGTGGATGTGGATCACCAGATGCAGCTCTTTGTATCCAACCAAGTGGCACCGGGCGCAGAGCATGGGAACTGCAGAGATGACGTTGCCATTCTCGCTCCTGACAAGCTCGTGGTTCAAGAGGGCCAGTCCGTGGGTAGCATCGTTGTAAGGAATATGGGTACGTGCAGGGACAGGGTACATATTTTTGTGGAAAAGGTGTTGAACGGGGCAGCAGTTCCAATTGATCGGAAGGATTTTTACCTCACTGGAGGTGAGGCGTACACGTATCACATTCCTCAGCTGGCCGCCGGAGAGTATAAGATTACTGTGAGTGCGGGTGGGAATACGCATGTATCTCAGATAACTGTTACGCCCAAGCCGCTCGTGGGGGGTATGTCTGAGTTCATGTCCCGGGCAAGCGTTGCCATGTTTGCCGTGCTGCTCCTTGTGCTGATCTTTGCCGCAGGCTATGTGCGCTACAAGTATCTCAGTTGATTTAAATAACCTCTCTCATTAATCCATACATGCCAAGGGGCCTGCTCCTGCTCATTTTGTTGTTACTGGCTGGTGGATACTTCTTTTTCTTCCACGGTAGCGGCGGATCATCTCCGTACGCCTTGCCATCCATATCTGGCACTGCCAAGATTGTGAGGGGAAGCAATGCCTACACTCTCGTTTATAGTGGTAAGATTCACCTGCCCCAGAGCGTGGAATACAATATCGCTAAGCTCACTGCGAGTTTACTGGTAGATGGCGTTCCGCTCAAGACGCAGCCTCTGCCAACATCTGTGGTTAAGGGCCCCTCAGACTATCCAATATCCTTCTCGCCCAATATTCCTCTGAATGCACACGCAGTATCATTGCGTATCGATGCGAACATCGTGGCGGGTGGCAAGGACTATGGGCTGTCTGTAGACATTCCAGTAGCGCTTCCGGACAAGAGCCTTCTGGTAAAGGATCCTTCCTTCGACGTGTTTCTTTCATCTGTGCGCCTGACGGGGAGTTCCAAAGCGGTGACGCTTGTAGTGGGAGTGTATAACCCGAACGATTCAGACATTTCCCTATCCGACCTGAAGCTGACTCTTGGCAACGCCACAGAGGATGTGCCCATTCAGACTGTGCCGAAGGATTCGCACGCGTCTGCATCCGTGGATTTCACGATCCCTGCTAATGTTACAACAGCCCACGTAGTTCTGAGCGGTAAGTATACTGCCAGCGGGCAGACATACTCCTTTTCTCGATCCTTCGACATGAACATTCCTGATGTTCCTGTTTCTGAACCGCGTGTTTCCATTTCTGCAATGTATGCTGGCATATCTGCCAACGGATACAGCGTTAAGTTTGCCGGGAGTATCGCGAATCCCAACGACTTCCCCATTGTGCTGGACTCCCTGCGCGTTGTTGTCAGCTCGGGGGATGTGTCCCAGGACGTAAATCTTCTGTCTAATAAGACAATACTTCCCGATTCAAACGCTGAGTTCTCCAAGACGTCCACTGTGCTATTCGTTTTCTCCCGTGCCACTGCAAAGCTTGTTGCACACTATAATGGTGCCGACCACGTTCTCGCGACGTTCCCCATTGGTGTTGCAAATCCCGCCTCTTTTATATCTGCACCCTCTGTGGAGCTGAACGTTGGGAGGGACACGAACTCGGGCCTCTGCGTGTTTGACCCGAAGATTACGAACAACAACTCGTTTTCAATAGACCTAAATGGGGTTGTGCTCTCCGCCGCAGACGTGACGAAGCACTATGACAACACATCCGTCGCTAACGGAAAGACGCTCGATCTGGGTACCGTTGATGTGAATGCTTCCGGCGCTGTTGTGGCTACGATATCGGGGGAGTATGGCATAAAGAATTTGGGGGTGTGGATTCCCTTTACGTTTGCCACGGAGCTCAATTGTCCGTGATTACTTGTAAAGGGATTTCCACAAGCTCTTGTTGAATTCCTCCAGCTCCTTTTTCGTCATAAGCCTGCTAATGTACTCTACATAGCCCTGAATCATGCCCGCTGCATCCAGTAGACCTCTCTGCAGGTCTGCGGAGTCTATCATAATTTTTTCAGGCCCGAGCACCTCTATGACTGATGGTCCGTAGTTGAAGAGGAATCGCAGAAGTGGTTCGATGCCTTCTGTAGCGAGTTTTACCTCCACGTAACCGCTGTATATGCCTTCGTCGGTCTGTTCGATCTCGGGTATGGCGTGTTTGACGATGTGCAGGCCTGATTCTTTCTTCAGTTTCTTTACGATGCTTTCCAGGGCTTTTTTGAGGGCATTCTCATCATAGCTTTGGGCTTCGATGATTGCATGTATTCGTATGCCCTCCACGGATTCCCAGTCCTCCGGCTGTAGCGCTTCCTGTATGTTGTCAGCTAGGCGGTATTTCGGCGGATATCCTTCTTTTACGACGATCTTTAGCTTAATTAGCTTCTTCAGGCTGTCCATCACGTCGCGTACATCCTCCCCAACCTCATCTGCGATTTCTTCCGGTGTTTTTGGGCCCTTGTATAGGGCGAGTCCCACCTTTCGGTCCATGTCTGAAAACATGTAACTCATTGGCAGTATAGTCTTGAAAAAGGGGTCTTCTCTGTTTTACGTATGGCGGTCGATCTCAATGTTGCAGCAACAGAGGTTGTAAAAGGTGCGTCCGCGATCTCTTCGGTCAATCCAGTCATCCTTTTCGCGGGTATCGGCCTAGTTGCGCTTGCAATCTTCCTGATCTTCTTTCTCAAGCGGGTAATTGTCAATTCGATCCTTGGGCTGATATCTTTTATCGTGCTCTACTTCTTGGGCATCAAACTCCCGTTCTTCGCGACGTTCGTCGTTTCTGTTATATTTGGGCTTGCAGGGGTTGGGACGATGCTGGTGCTTTACTTCTTTCACCTCATTCCATAATGTTACTACTGCCCGCTCCTATCTTATTTTCCTCTAAACTCCCACCATAAGGCGTAAAAAGCCAAAACGCCATCTTACTGCATGAAGACGGTAGCATGGTTTGAGGAGATAACTAAGGATGATGTGTCCCTTGTTGGTGGCAAGGGTGCCAACCTCGGCGAGATGACCCGCGCCGGTTTTCCCATTCCCCCTGGATTCGTTGTGACCGCGGATGCTTACTTCTACTTCGTGGAGCAGACGGGCATAAAGGATAAGATTCAGGAGAAGCTCAAGAATCTGAATGTGGATGATACCGATCAGCTCGAGAAGGTCACGAAGGAAATCCGCGATCTCATTGTTAACACGCCGATGCTTCCCGAAATTGCTGTGGCGATCAAGGATGCATATGCGAAGCTGTCTGAAAAGGTGGGCAAGGATCCGAACAAGGATCCACCCTGGGTGGCGGTTCGTTCTTCTGCTACTGCAGAGGACCTTCCCGACGCATCTTTTGCGGGCCAGCAGGATACCTACATATACGTTCGCGGTTACGATGATGTTTTGACGCACGTGAAGAAGTGCTGGGCATCCCTGTTCACCGCGAGAGCTACGTACTATCGCGCAAAGCAGGGCTTTGACCACATGAAGGTCGGTCTCGCTGCGGTTGTTCAGAAGATGGTCAACTCAGAGGTTTCCGGCATTATGTTTACTGCCCACCCTGTTACCGGCGAGCCCAAGATCATTATAGAGGCCGGCTGGGGCCAGGGTGAGGCGCTTGTATCTGGCATGGTAACGCCCGACGAATACATCGTGGATAAGAACAGTTTCCAGATTGTAAGCAAGAAGATATCCGAGCAGAAGATCATGATCACCATGAAGCCCGGCGGTGGCGACCAGCAGGTGCCCGTGCCTGCCCACCTCCGTAAGGTCCAGAAGTTGCCAGATGATAAGATCATCGCTCTTGCCAAGATCGGAGCACAGATTGAGAAACACTATGGCCACCCTCAGGACATTGAGTGGGCAATGGAGGGCGGTAAGCTCTATGTAGTTCAGGCAAGGAATATTACGACCATCGGCAAGTTCAAGCAGGCCGAGGAAAGTGCTCAGTCAGAGGAAGACGCAGAACCTATCTTGAAGGGTCTTGCAGCGTCCCCTGGCGTAGCTACAGGCCCCGTTAAGATTATCCATGACATCTCCGAGCTGGACAAGGTTCAGAAGGGAGACATTCTCGTAACGACCATGACCACGCCGGATATGGTTCCTGCCATGCGCCGTGCTGCAGCCATTGTAACTGATGAGGGCGGTATGACCTGCCACGCTGCTATTGTCTCTCGAGAACTCGGTATTCCTGCGGTGGTTGGGACCGGCAAGGCTACAAAGGTTTTGAAGGATGGCCAGATTGTTACGGTTGACGCAACTCGTGGCGTTGTGTATGAGGGTCGTGTAAAGACTGGCGAGTCGTCCAAGCCCGTAGAGGTCATACGCAGTGGCTCCGCACCCCTTATCACGGCAACCCTCGTTAAGGTGAACGTTGCCATGCCTGCGGCTGCGGAGCGGGCCGCGAAGACTGGTGCGGATGGTGTGGGCCTGCTCCGTGCGGAGCACATGATTACGGCCACGGGTAAGCACCCCGCGTGGTTCATCGAGAACAACAAGACGGATGAGCTTGTCGAGGCGGTGAAGAAGGGTATCCGCACTGTGGCCGAGAAGTTCTATCCCAAGCCCGTATGGTACAGGACCTTTGATGCGAGGACTGATGAGTTTAGGAACCTCAAGGGCGGTGAGAAGGAGCCCGAAGAGGATAACCCCATGATCGGCTGGCATGGGATTCGCAGGGCGCTGGACCAACCTGCCCTTATTCAGGCAGAGTTCCGTGCAATCAAGGAGCTGCACGACGAAGGGCTAGATAATGTCGGCGTTATGCTACCCTTCGTCATTCGTCCGGACGAGGTGGTTGCCGCCGAGCGCCTGGCTAGGGAGGTGGGCCTGCGTCCGCACAAGGATGTGGACTTTGGTATTATGGTTGAGACTCCTGCTGCAGCCGTGCGCATTGAGGATTTCGTGGATCTTGGCATTGACTTCCTCTCTTTCGGCACGAACGACCTTACACAGCTTACGCTAGGCATAGACCGCAACAACGCGCACGTTCAGAAGCTCTTCAGCGAGATGCACCCGGCAGTTCTCGATCTCATATCCTATGTGATCAGTGTTGCCAAGGATGCGGGCGTTGAGACGTCCATATGTGGACAGGCGGGCTCGTATCCACCTATGGTTAGAAAGCTAGTCCGCATGGGCATAGATAGCATCTCTGCGAACATCGACGCAGTGCCGAAGATCCGCGAGACTGTGTACCGTGAGGAGCGCAGAATGATGCTAGAGGCGGCCAGAAAATCCCTCTTTGAGAAATAAAATTTTCTTTTAACTACCTTTTTATTCCTGTCTTTCGGCTTCTTTCTATGAAGTGCGACGCTGTGGTTCTTGCTGCTGGAAAGGGCACGCGCATGTGGCCGTTTACCGAAACGATCGCCAAACCTGCCATTCCTATTCTTGACCGCCCGCTTATTCACTACGTTCTGGACTATCTCACGAGGCAAGGGGTTCGCAAGGTTTGCGTGGTGGTAAACTATCGTGCGGAGGATGTGAAGCGTGCCGTTGGTGAGTATGGCATTCACGCAAAATACGTCGTTCAAGATGAGCCGAAGGGGACTGGCCACGCACTATTGGTTGCCGAAAAATATGTAGGCGATGACTTCTTTGTCGTGAACGGCGATGTTTTACTTACAAATGCTCCCGATCTGCCCTCCCGGTCTATACTTGTTGTGGACCGTCCCCATAATGGCGAGTTTGGGACTGCGATTGTGGATAACGGCGTGCTCGTGGATCTGCGCGAGAAGGAGCCTGGACGTCTCATAAATGGGGGAGTCTATCACCTGGGAGAAGATGCGTTCACACATCTTTACGATCTTCAGCCCTCTCCGCGTGGGGAGTATGAGATTACGGACATTCTGCCCAAACTTGGCCTCCGTGCGGTGGTGGCGTCTGAGAGTGCATGGATGGATGTGGGCAGGCCGTGGGATCTTGTCCGCGCATCTGCTCGTGTGTTGTCTTCACTTCCAGGGCGCAGAGACGGTAGTGTTGAGCCGCGCGCCACGCTCAAGGGTAAGGTTATCGTTTCGGAGGACGCAGAGGTGCGTAATGGTGCGTACGTCGTAGGCCCGGCGTATATCGGTCCTGGCGCGGTGGTTGGGCCCAACGCCTACGTGCGCTCCTACTC
>JAADDH010000082.1 GCA_013154035.1 Candidatus Iainarchaeum sp.
CTGCAGTGGTCATATACGCCCCGATCACCAGCGCGACGAGGAGCACACCCCCTGTAATCAGCAAATACTCCACGCTTGTTTGTCCCTTCATTGCCTTCATGCTATTGAAAGCTTTATGTGGTATTTATTTGTTTCCTCGCTCACGTTATGCTTTTATTGTGGGGGAGCGTCATATACACATGGATTCTCGCGGACAGGCAAGCACAGAGTATCTTCTCCTGACGAGCATTGGCATTCTAGTTGCAGTAATCGGCTACATGTCCGTGGTTGTGCTCATGAAGAAGGCGCAAGAGGCAATACAGACCGTTAACACATATCGCACGCGCTTGGTTCAGACTTTGGCAGGGTGATCGTGTGAGGGGAAGCGTTGCTCTGGAATTCCTGCTGGTACTTCTTGCTGTGACGATGTATGCCGGTGTTGTCCTTACAGCAGCGCAGACGATCTCGACGGGTGTTGCGGAGGATATGTCTAAGATGACTCGAGCGCGTGTGGCCATGGATAAGATATACAACGCTGTGCAGTTCCTTTCTGCCGGTGCAGACGGGTCTTCCACGACTGTTGTAGTGTATGTCCCCACGGGTGCGCGACTCATCCTCTCTGGCGATACTGTGGAGGCAAATGTGTCCGTAGATGGCAATTACGCTTCAGTACCGTCCTGTACGAGCAAATACTGCATATTTCGAATCGCCCATCTCCCCCTCAGTTTTGACAACACATATACGTACACGGGTGGGGTGTATCGCACGATAACACTCACCAACAGCAGCGGACAGGTCAAGGTGAGCTGATGCGCCGCGGACAATCCTCGGAGTATATCATGGTATTTGCCGCAGTTGTTACTACCGCCACAATTATTCTGGCTCAGGCGTATCCCGCGTTTCCGCATTTGACCTACGACGTTGCAGCTCTTGTGCACGGGGTTAGTGCTGGGTATGCATATGAACTAAACACATTCCGGGACGGAGCCATTTGGCATTATCAGACCTCATACTCTGGCAGCGATGTGAATGTCTACATAGGTGTTGACGGCTGGGATTATACGGACGTTGCTACTGCCGTTCATGATGCATATGCTCGCGCAGGATACGTAGCGAAGGTGAACAAGGTATGAGGGGCGTATTATCCCTAGATCTGATACTTACTGCGATTTTTGTCATGGGTATTTATGGTGTCAGCGGAACGCTCGTCAAGCACTCCCTTGTGACTGTGGAGCACTACCTGGCTGAGCCGGTGTGTTTGATGTATGCCCAGAACCTCGCAGACGCGTATGCCGCAACAGGTGGCGGCACAGTTACTGTTACGCATCTTCCCGCGAACATTGTGAGTGCGTCCGTTTCCGGCGGCGTGGCCCATGTCGAGGTCAATGGTATGACGGGCGTGTACTCCTGTGAGGTGAAGGCGCCTTGAAGGGCCAGATAGTGTCCATCGATGCTGTGATTTCGCTATCGCTCTTGGCAGCCATGCTGGTGGTTTGGGCTCAAATGTACCAAGACGCGTCTCCAATATTCCAAATATATACTTACCGCCAGACGTATCTCGCGTCCGACCATATAATTAACCAGTTCCTGTTTTCTCCGTCCGTTCCCTGGCGTTGTACGACCCCTGAAGGTGTTCCCGTGCCCGGTTGTGTGAAGGGTGGATCTGCTATCTCTACATCTACACTGGGTGCTGATGATCTGAATATGAATGTGTATATCCGTTGTACGTCTTTCGGCACGCTTGTTGGGTCCGCACCGCCGTCCCGCCCCACTGCTCCGCTAATTGCCCGAACTGTGCGGGCCTGCGTGGGGAATTGGAACGCGTGCAATGTAGTGGACTGTAATGTGGAGGTGTGGCATAGATGAGGGGATTTGCCTTTACGCTTATGAACGTATTTCTTCTTTTGACGCTTCTCGCAGTATATGCTGCGTACGCCACACTTCCGTTAATGCCTGCTCAGCACTCATATGTTGATGCGAGAGACGATGCTGCCATGTGGTATTGGTCCGCGGAGTATAATGCCGGCCCAGATCTCAACAACATCGTCCAGGGCGGCTGTGTTGATCTTGTGCGGGTCATTCCGTATAACGCAGGGATTGGCAAGACTACCTACACGGATCTTAATGAGATACCCCAGCCATATGTGTTTGTGAGGTGTGCGCGTTGAGGGGAGATATGGGTGTGTTCGCGGTTGTTGGCACTTCTTTGATGTTCCTTGCATTTGCAGCCATGGCTGTTGCTGTGGCTTCACAGCCGGATCTTGAGGATGTTTTCTATAATCAATACTTGCTACTTCCGTCGTCGCTCCAGGCTGCCAGCGACGCAGTTTCCGCGTGCACAGGATACGCAATTGTCCAAGCCCTGGACCACAGCTCTAACACCCACCACCCCATTTCATCTGTTACCCAGAGTTCTGTTCAGAACTACTTCAGCACATGCACATCCACTGCGCTGGGCCGGATCGATTCGCAGGTCGGCGCAATTGGGCTAACCCTTTCGCTCACCCCTAGCCTTACGGTTCAGTGCGGCGCTGGGGGCACAGACTGTTCTAGTGTTACGGTGACAGGATCTATAACTTACTCATTCAATCTGGACAGCAGTGCTGCGGGTGTTCGGGTCACGAAGAGCTTTACCGGCACCCTCCCCATCGATAAAAACGCGTCTGTCGTTCCTACTGGAAAAATATGGGTGGGAAATCCGTCCACTCCCAGCGACGACCGCAACGTGTATCGCATACTCGTCTATGACCGTCTGCTAAAAAGAATTGAAGTGAATGGGGTCTGGCCGAGGTAGCACGCAATCATTCGCAGTCGTTAAATTCCGCAATTTTTGCATTATTTTCCACCACTACTACTCTCTTGGCGCTAATCCCCATAATTTTCAGAGTTCTTTTGCATAATCCTGCCGCGCGCCCATTTGTGTCAATCGTGATTGTTACCGTATCGTTTTGTACTATTTTGCTCGCAGCTTGTATCTTGATTGGTACGAGGGCGGATACTATTATGTTGTTTCCTTCAATTTTGCAGTATTCTTGTGTTGTGACGTCTTCGCATTTACTGAAGATGATGCTATCGATATTCCCTTCCCAATTTAGCGCAGCGGTGTCTATTTTGGGCTTGGTTCCCTGTGTTTGTATCTTGCCGTGGTATATTGCGAGTGCTACCCCAGCAGCGATGATTGCAAGGACGCACACGATCCCCAATGTGTTTCTCCTATTCATCTGACTCCCCCCTATCATTCTGGGCACCGCAGCGGTACATTGCATCTATTTCCATTTATTGTGACACTCCCTGTGTAGTACTCCTCATATATGCACCCTGTTCCGTTTGCACATGCGCCTTTGTAGCATGTTATTGTTTCTGTGCATGTGTTTTCATCTTGGTTACACTTGCAGCTTATCGTAGATTCGATCGGGATCTCTGAGCAGTCGAATCTCCCTTTGAGCATTTTCCTGCATATGCCGGAGCAGGTGCCTTCCCAATACTCGGCAGCGTTTCCATTGCAGGTTATGGCATTTAGGCAGCTGCAGTCTTTGTTGGTTCTGCACCTAACGTCTATGGTGGTGCTTGCTGATCCAGTGTTTCCGAGGTTATCAGATGCTATTGCTCGGAAGGACATTTGGCCATCAACTGCGTCCCGGCACGTAGGCGTCCATTCTCCTGATTTTTCAAGGGAGTGTGCTCCACAACCGCCACCCACAAAGCCTATGTCTGGAAGAATCGACAGACCTGCGAGTCCGCTCCCCTTATCACTGGCATATGCTGATACCATGATTGGGCTCCCCACGTATGCTGTGCTTGGAGCATAAATTCGCACATCTGGTGCTTTATTGTCTAGCATCTTGCAGATCTCTCCAGTCCAATTCGCGTTGCGGACAGCATCGTGGAAATCAGTGCGCACGCAGACTTGTCCTTCGTACCCTTTTGCAGTGATGGTAATTGGCTTTATTGTCTTCGTGGCTGTTGGAGGGAACTGTTGTATTGCAGGGCTTGCTGCACCGTTTGTAGTGAATGCCTGGTAGTAGAAGACTCCCGAGTTACAAGTTGTTGCCTGGTCGTCCGTTCCCGTTGTTGTGATCGTGAAACTCTTATACCATAATCCACATACTGGCGATGAGGGATTGGTGGTCACTAGTCTAATATTTACCTGTGGTTCTTTTGCATCCAATTTCATTGTTGAGCCTCCGTTCGATGTTTTGCTATTTCCAGCCCAATCTGTTGCAGTCACTTGCAGCCCACTCGCTACACATGTGCTTCCAGCGGTAGCATCAACAGTGCAGTGGAATGCAACAGCATTTGGCGTTGGGCTTACCGCGAATTCCGCAGATGTTGCTGTTGATCCGGTTTCTCCACCTCCCGTGGCCCATTCGGATAGTGTTCTTATGTCTGACTCCATGGTACAGCTGAGCTTACAGCCACCACATTGCGGGTTTGCGAGAGATATTTTTACGTCCTTCAATCCGCTGCCGTTGCTCTGGTCGCTACAGATTATGTCGTATTTGTATCCACCGATTCCCCCCATTCTCCAATCTGTTCCCGAGTAACTACCGTTTACTACTTGGGGCTGTGAAGTCAGATCGATCTGGCAGCTTGGTGGGATTTTGTCAATGGCGTATGAGGTTCCCGGATTTACTCCGTTGGTTGCTTTTAGTGTGGTTCGCTTTACTGCAGTCTTGTTCCCTGCCCCGTCCTCTGCATAGTAGCAGAGATCCTTCGCACACAAGGTGCAATTAAGGTTGGCGTCTGCGGTGGCTGTGTGTGGCCACTGGTATGGGCATCCGTTCGAGGAGAATGTTTTCTTTTGCCATGCCGTTGTGTCGCTTTCAGACGGGCAGCTTTGGCCCTTATCCACAAATGTCCAGTATATTGCTTTGCATCCGGAGCCATTGCTTGGAATATCCGTACACTCTATTGGAATGCTTATCTCATGGTTTACCCACCCTTCTTCGGGTATTGTTGCCCTTACGGTTGGCGCGTTATAATCAATGCTGTACTTCTGCGTTGCCGTTCCGATGTTCTTCGCCCGATCCTCGAACTGTACCTGCACGTTGCACGTGTTTGGTCCCTGCACGGAACACCACGCTGATGGACCCACCTTTACGCCGAAGGATTTTGTTGTGTTCTGTACTGGGCGGCTGATGCTCAGCCAGCCGCTTGTATGGTTGCTTTTAGAGTCATATGCATCATACTTCCACTGTTTCATGAGCGAGCTTCCCGGGTTCGGCCCGTCGTTTGCAGTAACTGACACTGTAAAGTCCTTGTTATACCATGCACAGCGGTCCGGAGCGTTGAACGTGATTGTGGGAGCAGTTCCATCCACATTAATATCTGCCTGACCTGCCAAACCTCTAATTCCAAAACCATCCGTTGCCCACACCCTGACTGTGTATTGCCCTTGGGTCGCAGGGGTGAACGCAATTGCGCACTTCTGCCCGCCGATCATGTCTCCGCAAACCTTACTCTTGACGATGGATCCCCCATTGCTGATTTCGATGTTCACGTCCCGTATCTTCGTTGACGCAGTTGCAGTCACCTGTACGCTGTCCCCTGGCTTTGGGAACTGAGGCGAGTATGATATGCTCGCAGCCCCCGTTGCGCTGAAGCTGCTGCCGATCGTGATCGTGACCGTCTGGGTCTTCTCCACATTTCCATTCATATCCACGGAATAGAAGTTGATGGTGTATGTTGCGGGCCTTGACGAGGGTTTGGCAAGCGTGTACACGTCCTTACAACCGCTGGGCTGTGGGCACTTTTGCCATTTGCCTCTGTTTATCTGGTAGTATGTTTCCTTGCAGCCGGTTCCCTGCAGGTTGTCCTGACAGACGAAGCTGATCGTCACGCTCTTGTTATACTTTGTGAAGCACGACGTTCCGTTGCACATGAGCGTCGTGGTTGGCGGAATCGTGTCATGTATCGTCATCAGTTTGTTTGCCTCCACGTTTGTGGCGTGCTGGACGTGTACGCCGGATGTGACCACATACTGGCCGGCCACGACTGCAGTGAGCAATACGCCTGCCGTTAGGAGGAGATATTCTACAGAGGTTTGGCCTCGTTTCATGCTTACATAATGCAATCAACTGGTATTTAATCATACCCACGCATTTACATACGATGCTCTGGACCGAGAAGTATCGACCGCGTAGACTCGATGATCTTATTGGCAACGACGCAGCCATTGCCGAGGTACGCAAGTGGGCCCTCCTCTGGAAGGCAGGAAAACCACAGAAGCCGCTCCTGCTTGTGGGTCCCCCAGGAGTCGGTAAAACTGCTACCGCGTATGCGCTTGCCGAGGAGATGGGCTGGGATCTAGTAGAAATGAACGCCTCCGATGTGCGCGATGCGAAGAGTGTCGAGCGCGTTCTCGGCAGCGCGTCGCAGTCCGTTTCGTTCTCCGGCGCGCGGAAACTCGTGCTCATTGATGAGGTTGATGGAATTCAGGGCAATTATGATCGTGGAGGAGTTTCTGCAGTTCTCAAGGTGCTCCGTTCTGCTAAAAACCCTGTGATTCTTACGGCAAACGATGAATACGCTCGTCCCGTTGTCCAGATAAAGGGGCTGTGCAAGGTGGTGAAGTATAAGCGTGTGAATTACCGCACTCTTGCGGCATATCTTGCAAAGATCCTTGAGCGCGAGGGTATTCCCTATGATCAGTCCGCTCTTCTCGAGCTTGCTAAGCGGGAGAGTGGTGACGTCCGTTCTGCACTTCTGGACATCCAAGCCATCGCTGAGCGAGGCGGAAGGATCGACAAGACTGCTGTTTCGCTTGTGGGATACCGCGACAGGGAAACGAACATCTTCGAGGTTCTCCGCACGATTTTCAAGTCAGAGCGGGTTATCCGCCCATTTTCTCTTACTGCGAACCTAGATATGGATCCGGATATGCTCACGGCCTGGATCGTGGAAAACATCCCCCGCGAGTATGAGGATCCAGAGGAGATTGCCGATGCGTTTCACTGGGCTTCTCGCTCCGACGTTTTCCGAGGGAGGATTATACGCCGGCAGTATTGGGGGTTTCTCTCATACGCGTTGGAACTTCTAATAGATGGTGCAATCGTTGCCAAGAAGCGTGTTTACCGTAAGTTTACGCCTTATCAGTTCCCAACGTGGGTTCGACAGCAGGCCAAGTATAAGCAGAAACGTCAAACAATCAAGAAGCTTTTCCAGAAGTTGGGACCGGTTCTGCACGTCTCTCTCCACGAGTTCCGCCGTGACGTTCTCCCTCTGTTGCCGCTGCTGTTTTCAAACCGCACGTGGGCCGCGCACCTCGTCGCGTACGCCCGGCTGACGGAGGATGATGTCGCGTTTATTCTAGACAAGTCACCTCATAGTGCGGAGGTTGAAAGCATAATGAAGGAGGCGGAGCGCGTGCGTGAGCGTATTCTACGAAGTAAGCTTCAGCGGCAGGCTGTGAAGCAGACACGAAAGCAGCCGACAGATCAGAAGAAGGAGCAGAACACTGAGCAACAGGATCAGGGGAAGCAGGTAACGTTATTTGACTATTTCGGCCGCTGAGCAGCTCCGTACAAGCTTAGCCCATACTTCTTTAGCCGTATGTGGCCATTGCATGATTAATTATACGTTCTTACATCCTAGAGTATGCGTCCAAGCAGGTAGCCCACCGCCAGTGCCGCCACTGCTGCCCCCACGATATTTATCCAGGGTGTTTGAACCTCTTGGCTGTTCGTTCTGCTCACTTCCGATTCTAGTTCGTTGATTTTGTTCAACAGCTCCGTCCTTTGCTTTGCCAGCGCCGCCACGCTCTTCTCGCAGGACTTGAGTTTTTCGTATATTTCCGGCGGTACGCGATACACCGTTTCCTGCACGGGCACGTTCTTTTCCACGATCTTCGTAACCGTTTTCACAACCGGCATGAGTGCAGCGTGCACGTATGTGGTTCCGCGGACCGCTCCTGGCAGGATCTTCAGCGCTACCGTATGCTCTCCGCTGTATATGGACCATGCGTTTAGGTCATCTGCGCCTCTTATGAGCACCCCATACGGGCATCCGGCCACGTTTACGTCGTCTATTGTTACATCTCCGCCTGCGTTCACATCCGCACAGTATATGTAGTATCCGTTACCGACCATGTTTACGTCTGTCAGTGTTGCATTGCCCTTGGCTGTGATGCGTAGAAGAATGTTTGCCACGTTTAGATCATTCACATCCACGTTTATCGCGTTTAGAACGAGCGTGTCGTTGTTAGATTTGATTGTCCCCCCACCAATCGTTATGTAGTCCGTGCTCAGCGATTCGTAGCTGTCCAGTTCTCTTGTTCCGCAGATCCAGATGTTCACATCGCTGTGGTTCCCCGCTTCGTTTAGCGCCGCGTGCAGGTCGTTGAATTCATAGTCCCCATGGGCGCAGGTTCCGACAACGATTGTAGTCGTTGCGTACGCCGTGCCGAGTGCAAGCAGTAGGAACGCAAACACGATATGTGCGCGCATGGTATAATATGGGCGTCGCCGTTTATTACTTTGCGGTGATAACAGAATGGTTTTAACAAGAAGATCCGCAATTGTTAATGATGGCAGAGGTTGAGGTGCATGATGCACTGAGTCGTAAGTTGGACAGAGTTATTGAGCTCCTTGAGGACAGTTTCTTGACTCCGGAGGAGCTGCGTGAGGTTCTTCATGTAAAACTGCTCTACAGGGAGGGTAAACTATTGGAAGAGACGGTGGACATCAATGAGCTTCTCGGTGAGATTGAGTGAGCGCGCAGCCCGCGATGTGCGAAAGCTTCCCCACGACGTCCGTAAGCGGATACTTCTGAAGCTGTCCGAGCTTCGCGGTTTTCCGGATGCTCATCTTGATGTAATTCCCGTTGCGGGGGAGTCCGACACTTATCGGCTCAGGGTGGGCAAATATCGGGCCATCTTTGTGGTTTTTTGGGATGCCAAAACGATCGTAGTCACGCGGGTGTCTAAGCGTAGTGTTGCATATAGGTGAGCATATGCTTGAATCGATCCTTGCTCTGCTCACTGCCTTTGCCGTAACGTATTACGTCCTCCGCTTGTGGATTCCCGCCGCCCGGCGCTTTGGGCTGGTGGGCAAGGATATGAACAAGTATGAACAGCCCCCCGTTGCTGAGGCGGGCGGTTTCGCCGTTGTGATTGGGATCGCAGTGGGTCTTTTTGCGTATCTATTCCTGAAGGCTTTCTGGGGTACGTCCACCCACCTTGCCGAGATCTACGCCACAATCGCTACCATCCTTCTCGCCGGGTTTATCGGCTTCGTTGATGATCTCCTTGGCTGGAAGCGGGGTCTTCCCCAGTGGTTCAAGCCCTTGCTCACTTTCTTCTTGGCCCTGCCCTTCGCCACGCTTGCCCTGCTCAATCCCTCTCTGAACGTATTCGTATCCTGGGGCATTCCCCTGTGGTTCTTTGCCCTGATTATTGTACCTGTCGGTGTGATTGGTGCATCCAACGCTATTAATATGCTCGCGGGCTACAACGGGCTTGAGGCGGGCCTCGTTCTTATCATTCTTTCTGCCATCGGCGTAAAAGCATACCTTTTGGGCAACCTATGGATTGCATACATGGCTCTAATCGC
>JAADDH010000041.1 GCA_013154035.1 Candidatus Iainarchaeum sp.
ACCCGGCACCAGGGAAGCTCGCATACTGGGTAGATGATAATACACTAGGGGGTGCTGGTTTTCTCTCGGTGGATAATCTGGCGGGGACTCTAAACGTTGGGGGAACGGTTACGGCGAATAAATTCTGCATTGGAACGAAGTGCATTACCAGCTGGAACGAGGTAAACTACGTATCAGGGAGTGGGGGGAGTGTCAGCACACCGTGGCACACCAGCGGATCGAATATTTACTACAACGGAGGCTATGTGGGAATCGGAACCACGACCCCAAAAAATACCCTGGATGTCAACGGGACCATATCTGCAAAGGAACTGTGCATAGGTGGAGACTGCACAACCAAAATCAATAACACAAGTGCTGGAACCACAATGGTCATACGAATTGCAAGCGTGGTAAACTCCGTGTCAAAAAGTTGTACAGATATTCCGTGTCCGAGTGGCTGGCAAAGTCTTGGATGCGAGAAAGTATATGCAGGTAACAACGCATACGGCTGGCCGACATATAACTACGAAAGATATTGCTATTCGCCAAAGCAGTGCGCTGTAGTTACGATAAGACGCGCCACAATATACAACAGTACACAACAATTATGCCCACCATGCCCAACGGGATGGGGAAGCGCAGGGTGCACTAAGGTCAGTGTCCCAAATTCCAAGATTTACAACTGGGAACATGTCTGCTACAAATGCACGTGAATCCAGTGCAGAACTAAAAAGGCAGTCTCAAAAACAAATTGCCCTTTTCTTTATCCATGCAGCTCGGTCTCGTCGGCAAACCATCATCTGGAAAAACAACGTTCTTCAACGCGGCCACGGAGCAGTCCGCAAAGACTGCTCCATACCCCTTCACCACAATCGAGCCGAATACTGGAATTACATGGGTAAGAACAAAATGCCCCCACACCGAAATAGGAACGGCCTGCAACCCAAAGCACGGATTCTGCGTGGACGGCGAGCGCTTCGTTCCAGTGGAGATCATAGACGTGGCAGGTCTCGTCCCGGGCGCCCACGAAGGCAGAGGGCTGGGAAACAAGTTCCTGGACGATCTACGCCAGGCCTCTGTGCTAATCCACGTCGTAGATGCTTCTGGAAGTTCAGACGCGGAGGGTAACCCGCTGAAGCCCGGAGAGCGAGATCCGGCAGAAGATGTAGAGTTCCTACGGGAGGAGATACTCGCATGGATACAAGGAATTGTGGAGCGCGCCTGGGTAAAGGCTAGAAAGATGCCCAACGACAAAAAGGATGAAGCACTCGTAGAACGCTTCACGGGGCTGGGCATACGACCGGAAGAGGCAGAAACAATACTGAATAGGCTGGGATACCCTGAAGGGAAAGAAAGGGAATGGGCAGAGGCGATACTCCGATTCAAACCAATAATTATTGCCGCAAACAAAATAGACGTAGATCCCGCACAGGAGAACGTAAAGGAGCTTCAAAAAAAGTACGACTACGTGATTCCCACATCCGGCATCGCCGAGTACACGCTGAGGAAGGCAGCAAAGGCCGGCGCAATTAAATACATTCCCGGAGACAGAGATTTTGAGATAGTGGGAAGCCTGACGGATCAGCAAAGAAAAGGCCTGGAATACATACGTGAGCACGTATTAGAACCCTTCGGAAGCACGGGCATTCAACAGGTGATCAACACAGCGGTGTTTGACGTTCTCAAATACAAGGTAGTCTTCCCAGTGGAGGACGAGAATAAGTGGGCGGACAAAAAGGGCAACGTGCTTCCAGATGCTTTCCTCCTGCCGCCGGACGCCACGGCACTGGATCTCGCATATACAGTGCACACAGACATTGGAAAGAAATTCATAGCCGCAATAGACGCACGGACGAAGAAGCGCGTGGGCAAGGATCACGTGCTGAAGAATGGGGACGTAATAAAGATCGTGGCGGGAAGATAATATTTTATACTAAAGTATACTAAGTTTACTCATGTACACCACGATCAAAGTCTCTCGCGAAGTGAAGGAGATTCTGGACAGCATGAAGTTATCCCGCTCCGAATCCTACGAGGACGTGATCTTGGACCTCCTTGAAGATCATCTGGAGCTGAATCCAAGATTCAGAAGGAGTTTAGAGCAAGCAGAGAAAGAAATCGCAGAGGGAAAAACGGTTGAACTGGCGGAACTCTTGGCGGAGCTGGAGGGGAACGAGTGAGGATTGTCCTTTCTGAATCGGCAGCACGCGACATAAAATCGCTGCCAAAACAAATCCAAAGGCATGTTATCGGCGTACTACAGCGAGCAAAGATAAATCCCTGGAAATATGCTAGGAAAATCGTCGGAACGGAGTGGTACAGGCTCCGAGCGGGAGAATACAGGATCATCGTCAAAATTTCCGGCAATATAATATACGTCCTCCGAGTAGGACACAGGAAAAACGTCTACAGGGGAATGTCATGAGATTCATCATCCTGGGCGACACGCACATACCGGACAGGACAGAAAGGCTGCCAGAATGGGTAGAAAAAGTCGTTGAAGGGAAAAAGTACGATGAAATCCTCTTCACGGGAGATGCAACTGAGTACTCGATTCTCCACTACCTTGAGCGCTACGCAAAGACGTATGCGGTCCGAGGAAACATGGATTTTCTGGATCTGCCCCGTTTCCAGATCATTGACGTTCTGGGCCACCGAATCTTCCTCTTCCACAGCACGGAGGTTCGTCCACGGGGCGACCCGGACCAGCTCTGGGAGTATGGTAAAACGGCAGGGGCAGACATCGTCGTCTTCGGCCACACACATAAGCGGGAAGTGTACGCATACAAAGGGCTCTTATTCATCAATCCTGGGACAGCAACGGGAGCATGGGGAGGAGCAACGAGCGGAGAACCAGAATCCCTCGCGATTCTAGAGTTAGGGGAAAGCAAAGCAACGGTGCTCATGATGAAGAATGGCAAGCCTGAGTTCTTAGCACACTACAAACACGGAGAGGGGTGGAAAGACGCATGAAGCTGCTCATTGTCTCCGACGTGCACGGGAATGCCGACGCGCTGGATCGTATAATCATGAAAGAAAAACAGTGGGATCTCTTCGTATTCGCAGGGGATGCCGTGGGGCGAGGGCCAGAACCGAACGAAGTGATAGAGACACTGAGAGATGTGGAAAACTTCGTGGGGGTGCTAGGCAACTGGGACTATGCGGTGATCACGGGAAAGGTGGATATGGCAAGAAAGGAAGAAGATAAAGAGAATGTGGAATGGACTCGCTCAGTACTACGGGAGGAGAACATGTACTGGCTGCAAATGCTCCCCATGGTCAAGGAATTGGACATAGATAGCAAGAAAATGACCATTGTTCATGGCAGTCCAGATGTCATACTCTACGGCTACGTGTACCCGTGGACGGATAAATCGGCGCTGCGCACATACCTCAGAGAGACTGAGCTCCTCGTGGTAGGACATACGCACATCCCCTTCGTGTTTGAATGGAAAACAAAAACGTGGGGCCACAGGATTCTCATCAACCCGGGTAGCCCCGCATACCCAAAGAGCGGAGCGAAGCCTAGCTACGCAGTTCTAGATACAGAGTGCTGGAGAGTGAAAATCAAGACCGTTTAAGTTTTGATCGAACAATCTGGGCAATATACTTCAAATCATCCTCATGGTTCGTAGCAAACTCTGCGATTCGATCCAATGCGCTCGCAAACTCGCGAGGGTTCGTTATGACGACGTAATTATCCCTAGTTACAGCACTAAACTCAGGAATCTGGAGATCTGACGGGACAAGTTGGTTAAAGTAGCGGATGTGTGAAGAGATATCTGCCAAACGCATAAGCGCTTTACCGCGATGTCCAAGATCTCTAAGATCCATTACGATTGAACCATTGCGGGGATCATAACTTACAGAGATGTTTCCCGCGCGAAGTGCATCTGCAATCTTTTTTAGCAATGGGATGGACGCGGTAAGCATATCATGAGGTATGCGCTGTTTTGATGAAGAAGTATCCGCGGCCGGGACGGCAGATTCCTTGGCACGAGGGTTCATATTATAGGCCAGACCTAGCTCCTGGACGATCTCCCTCGCTGCTCGCTTGAGGGCGCGGTGGTTAGACCAAGCTTTATTCACGTCACCACCAAACTTCTGATACAGCAACAGTGCAGCACGCTTTTTGTCTGAAAGAGATGAGACGCCCTTGCGAATCTGCTCAAGGGCGGGATGTGTATCTATCAGCTCAATAAAGGGATCAATGCTGAGCCGAGCAGGAGAAACGGCTCCGGAAGCCCCCGACACGTCGCGCACCTCGTGGCGCAACATTTTCTCGTACTCGCCGAGCCGGGAAGCCTTCAAACGGGAGAGGATAGAAAGAAGATCCGTAGGGGATTTCGTCTTAACGAACCGGGATAATAGATCTGTCACCCCCGCCCGTTGCAACTCAAAGCGCACAACGTCCTCCGGTAACGAATTAATCTTAGAAACAAGATTGCCCCGCTTGATTGCATTAACCAGTGCGAGGAACGCGTGCGGATCATCCTTCGGAGATATCCCCGCAACCCCCATGACACGTTCGGCAGCGATGGCCTCCGGAGTGCCCTGAACCGTGGAAAATGCCTTAAACGTGGAAACATTGCCCTTTGGCCCGGAAGAAAGCAAGGGAGATTTTGAGAATGATAAATTCCTCGCAACCGCGTCCAAGCTCCCATGCTTCAAGAAAACGGCAAGATCGTCTGCTAAGCGCTCCCGGTCGCGATTTCGCAGGAGATGGACCAGATCCTCCGGCGTCACGTGGGGATGACCCAGAAGAGCAAGGGCGCGTAAATATGCATCCCCCTTGTCTAGTAGAGAAAGGCTGTTGGCAAGCTTTCTGAAATCCACCGGCCCGAGATTTGCAAATACTTCCCGTCGCGCGCGAAGATTATCCAGAATATCCTTTGCCTTGACAGACTTCATGCCGGACACAGGACGCACGTATGCCCGCCGCCCGCGATCCGAGTATAGCTTGGCAAGCTCCACCATGGCGCGGGGATGAACAAACTCTTGAAGCTCTGGAAACTTTCGGGCAAAATCAAGCACCTGAACGAACTTAGAATCATTTTCAAAGATCTTCCTACGAGCATACTCGTGAAGCAGACCCACAACATCCTCGTCAGCAGGGCGGTGCTTTGAAATCCACTCGGCATACCAGTCAGGGATTTTATGAACGTATAAAGCAGCATAGGCCAGTTGCGATATCAAATCATCAGGAGTACGTTCTGGATCCAGCCGAAGCTCCAAGCCATGGCCCGAAAGTGTAGTATTGAGTATATCTTGAGATGTAACCACAGATTCCTTTGCTGTAGTATGCATAAGTTTAGATACGAGCTTATCAGTAGCATCAACCACATACACAAAGTGCCGCGGGCTCTTCGGAACGAAACGGATGCCCACGAACTCGGAATTAAGCCCGGGTAACTGAGTCTTGTGATCTTCCTGGGGCGTTACGGGATATTGAACCTCCACATATTTCCTGAAATCGCCCAGACCAGCGCGCTTGAACGAATCACGGATATAGTCTACGTAGAGATCAAAGAATCCCTTCCCGAAATACTTCTTTGCAAGCGTATCGTGGAAATCCATGGCATCGGGGTGGATGTAAATGGTGGCAGCATAGGACTTCGCAAAGTTCTCCCCGTAAAGATTCATAACATCCAGTAACTCCCGGTGCTTGTTGTAAACATCCCTGAAAACATCCCCAAGCACCGGAGAGAATGTGTGGATCTTACGCAACCACTCCTGTTTCTCGCGCACCTCTGGAGATACTTTCACCACAGAAGAATCAGGAAAAGGTAGTTTTAATCGCTAACCCCTGCATCCTTCAACCAGCGCTCCACAGCCTCCTTCCCGAAGAGCATCTCCATCTGTCTCCTTCCGTCCTCCGTCAGATCCTTGGGGTTCCAGGGCGGGTCTAGCTCCACCTCCACGTCCACGCTCTCCACGCCGTCCAGCTTCCTGACTGCATCTTCCACCATCTTGGTCATGAGCGGGCCGTAAGGGCACATAGGAGACGTCCAGGTCATCTTGATGTGAACTTTGCCGCCATCTATGCGTATCTCGCGGATCAGACCTAGATCATAAACGTTCACAGGAATTTCAATATCGTAAACCGTTTTTAGCGCGTCAATGACTTGATCTTTCTCTACCATAAAATTAACGGTGTTAAAAGTTGTTTTAAACCATCGCACCAATATTTCTCCGTGAAATACGAAGCCGCGCCTGACGTAGAGCAAATGGCCAAACGAATTGCAGCAGTTCTGGGGATGAACTGGCTAGACTTTTCGCGCATTCACTTTCTACGGACGTATGGTTCAAAGAGTAGGGCAATCGCTCGCGTTAGCGGGCTCCCAAAGGTGTTCCAGATCAGCATGGGGATTCCCGCCCACTATGTGGTGGAAGTCATCGCAGAACGGTTTGACCGCCTATCCGATGCAGAGAAAGAGAAGGTAATCATCCACGAACTACTGCACATCCCAAAATCCATGGGGGGAGGATACAGACACCACGACTACGTCACGCGGGCACGGGTAAATGCACTCTGGAGGGAATACAAAAGAAGAAGATCAGACGGATGAGATTGTCGTACCCACGAAGCTCTTGCCTGTGATCAGGCGCTCAAGGTTCTTCAGATCCTTGCTGACGATATACGTCTTAATCTTGGACCTGCGGAGGATTTCGGCGGCAGCCAGATCCATTGGCACGTGGCTTCCGGGCTCCCTCGTGTCCGCGGATGCGATGAGCGAAACGAACTCGTCGTGGGTCATGTGATCGTAGCGTTTTGCATCTTCGTGCTTGCGCGGATCCTTATCGTAGACGCCGTCCACATTGGTGATATTTATGAATGGGAGGCCAGTAACCTCGGCGAGGAGTGCCGCCCCGTAGTCCGAAGTCACTCCCGGCATTGTTCCACGGACAACAACCGTGTAGTGCTTCATGAGGGCCTTCGCACGCCATACATCGTCCAGCGGCTCGGGATACGCAGACTGCAGGGCAGAGACGAGTAACCAAGCGTTGGCATGGGTGGCGATAATGCCAGCCTGGTCCATCTCCGTCTTCGTCCCTCCGAGAAGGCGGACAGCCCAAGTATAATCCCGTGCAGTTCGTCCACCGCCCGCAACCAGCCCGAAGGACATGCCAGACTCAGTATGCCTATCAATCAGCCGGGCAAATCTGCGGATCCACGGAACGTCAATACGGTCAGGGACGAGAACGGAACCGCCCACGGATATGACGAAGCCTCGCCGCATGCATAAAAAACGTTAGCCCGATATAAAAAGGGAGAGGAGTATGGAAGACGCGGCACTGAAGCGACTTATCAGGGAGTTGGAGAACATACGGGGCACGGGAACGCAGCTCATATCCTTATACATTCCGCCAAAGTACCCGCGAGGCGACATAATGAGCATGCTCACGGACGAGCACAGTAAGGCGGGCAACATAAAGGACAAAACGACGAGGAAGAACGTCCAGGCCGCGCTCGCCAAGATTATGAACTATTTGAAGGCCATTGATTACAAACTACCCGAAAACGGGCTCGTCGTGTTCTGCGGAAATATATCCCAAAAGCCGGGGGAGCAGGACATCCGTCTCTACCCCGTCGCACCCCCCATGCCCGTATCCAAGATATATCGATGTGACTCCACATTTTACCTAGATCCCCTACGCGAGATGGTCAAGCCCACGGAATACTACATGATCGTCACAATGGATGGAAAGGAGGCAACGATCGCACTAGTTAAGGGGAACACCTATGATATCGTCGCGCGAATCCGTTCCCTCGCCCCGGGCAAGCACCACGCGGGAGGCCAGTCCGCACGACGTTTTGAGCGACTGAGGGAGATCGCGGACAATGAATACCTGAAAAAACTGGCGGAGGAGATAAAGAAGACGTTTGAAGACGCCGGCGACGCACTCAAGGGGATCATACTCGCAGGGCCAGGCCCGAAGAAGAATGAGTTCTACAACAAGGATTATCTGCCAAACAACGTGAAGGAGAAGATCCTTGGCATCATAGACACTGGATATACCAATGAATACGGCATTCGCGAGGCGTTAGAGAATGCAAAGGACATTCTCCGCGACGCAGAGATTGTCAGGCAGAAGCAGGCCGTGGACCGATTCATAGGAGAGGTAATAAAGGGGGGGCTGGCCGAATACGGTCTTGAGAATGTATACGAAGCGCTGAAGGAGGGAAGGGTTGATACGCTTCTCGTCTCAGAGGACGCAGAGGCATGGGTGGGCAAGTACGTCTGCCAGAAGTGTGGGACAGAAGTAGAACGCCTTGCAAAGGACCCCGAGGAGTTGAAGAAGGCAGAGGTCGCCTGCCCCAACTGCGGAGCAACGATGCAGCTGGACGTTATTGAAGACGCAATAGAAGAGATGATAGAGATGGCAGAAAACACGGGCGCAGAGGTATTCATGATATCGCCGGAAACGGAGGAAGGCCAGAAGCTATCCCGCGGGTTCGGCGGCGTCGGAGCAATTGTGAGGTATAAGGCATGATCCTCCGCTACAGAGATCTTGCGGCGCGAGTTTTTGACGATGGGATTCGCTTCCCCACGTTCCTGCCAAACAGCCAGAGAGCAGAGGGAACGGACGGAATTCTGGTGAATGTTTACCGCATATGGACGGACAAGAACTACAAAATACTCGTTAGAAAAAACATCAAGGACGTAATCGGCACAGATACGTTTATTCTCCCAGAGTCCGGCTGGCAACAGATAAACAAATATGATGACGACGTGACGAACGAGGAGATCGTTGAGACACAGCAGAAGATGGGATTTGAAATTGTGGCACCGCTCGCGGCAAGCAAAGCCCACGACGCCGCAATAAACGCACAAATCGCCCATGATATAGCAGGAAAGCCGCTGTTTCTTGAGATCCCCCAGTCATGGACTGAGAAGGATATACGCGCGTTCGTTGAAGCGACAAAAAAGTGGGCATGGGGCTACGGCACAAAGGGCGACGACGTTGAAAAAATCCTGTTCATCGCCGAGGCGATTCCGCGGAGCGCGAAACTACACGTCTTCGGCATCCACCACCCTGCTGTCATCCCTATTCTCGCCGCAGCAGGGGTAGACTCGTTCTCAACGGGAGCCTACGCACGCTATGCGGAGAAGTATTTATACATAACTGAATCATCCATCGTTCCCATCTCCCGAATGGACGAACTACCCTGCAAATGCCCCGCCTGCAACGGAAGAACACCGCAGGACATGGACTACGAACGGCTACGGCAGCACAACTTGCAGACATTTATCACAGAGATCCTGAGGACGCGAAACGCGATAAAGGAGGGGAGGCTATACGAGTACGCCAAGAGGCGAGCGCTGACACACCCGCGGATCATGGAAATGTTCAAGAAGGTCGTTTCATCGGTGTGGGTGTTAGAAAATCAGCCATTCCCGAAGCAAAACAGCATATACGATTTTGGGGACGTGGAGAGC
>JAADDH010000006.1 GCA_013154035.1 Candidatus Iainarchaeum sp.
CACAATTCATGTGCTGCTTACGTCAGATCCGCAGTGGCTGGGTTCCGCGCGAACCCTCTGTTGTGCTGGCTGACATGGCAGCCGCTGGTGGTGCCGCATTCTGCATGCACTTCGCTCCACTTAGAAACGAAAAGAAGCAGTACAAAATAATCAGAAGCTAGTAGTAGCCCCGCCCGGATTCGAACCGGGGTCGCGGGATCCAGAGTCCCGCATGCTTGGCCACTACACCACGGGGCTACACTTCGTTTCGCCCCTGAGCGTCAGGCATAGCCCAACGCCACGGGGCTATGATACAGCGCATCACGCGCCGCAGTATGAATTCTGCGAGAAAAGGTTAAATTACTTCGCCAGGTAGAGCACGTATGCCACGATCAGTATTGGAGATACGAACCAGGAGACCATGTGCCAGAAATCAAAGGCGGAAATGGAATGTGTGAAGCGAACGAGTAGATATACGCGGACAATATCTAGCAAATACAGAGCAATAGATCCAAGGATCGCGGCTCGGACAGCGGTGGAGCGTGGAATGCGCATAACGAGCAGAAGCGCCAGAAATAGAGCGATGGACACGACTCCAGTACACTCGGGGATGATCTCATAGGCATAAGGGCCGCAGGCCAGGACGTTCCCCTGTGCAGAACAGCCGAGAAGAACAGACAATATGTGCGCGGTGGGCGCCTGAAGAAGCAAGCCGAGAGTAAACCGAAGGGCCGCGTAAAGAACAAAGAAATACACGACGAGGCGGAGGTAATCACCACGGCTCATTCTTCACACCGATGAGATAGCCAATAATGTTGGCCGTGCGGTGAATGATAGGGGTGATCAGAAGCAGGAGCGCGGAGTATTCGGCAGGGAGCGGCCCGCCAAGGGCAAACGCGCCGAACATGAAATCCAGTTGATCTATAATTGGAGCTTCAGCACCACGCTCCAGGCCAATACGCCTCTTAGCAAAGGATCCGACGATATCTCCTAGAAGCGCACCGAACGCCACGAGAAAAGCATTGTAGGGAAGGCCGAAATAGGCAAAAACGGGCCAGCCAACAAGCGTTCCGAGAGCCGTACCAACGAGTAATCCCTCCCATGTCTTGCCGTTGCCCAGGAGTCGTCTGCCATCAGGGCAAACATATCCCGCGTCTATGGGATGCCGCTTTGGGAAAAATTTGGAGAGGGTTGCTGTGGAGTTGGCCACGTAGGCCGGAACGATCCACAGCAAGAGCTCCCAGTTCATGCGGCCGCCTCGGCAGCAGTAATCTTCTCGCTCTGCTTCTCAGGGCGCTGGACAACGCGTACCTTTGCCACCTCTGTGCGCCTCACTGGGGCAATCTTGGACGCCTCCGCCGCGATCTTCTGGGTAAAGTCGCCAATTATGAACTCTTTCATGAGCTCATCCGCACCGAACTTCTTGGCGCGCTCCTGGATCATCTCCTGCATAATCTTGCGGATTGCCGTCGCCTGGTTGCGAGACACGTGCACTGCAGTCCATGTGATCGCCTTCACGTGGAGCACGTGGTCGTCACGCGTCTTAACGTCAAACACCGTCTCAATCTTGGAGGAGTGCCTGCGTGTCAAGCGCTTGATGAACGCGTTGTCCAACTCATAGCCCTCAAATATCGTGCGGGCCTCGGAGCCCACGACCTGCACGATGCGGAAGTCTAGGAAGTACTGGGCGTGCCCAATGCTGCCAGTCAGGAAGGATGCGGGCACGCGAAGAACGCGGCCGTAAAGAAGCTTCTCATCCGATGCCGCCGTGCTTCCAACTTCCTTCTCGTCCCAGATGCGGGGCGAGATGACGGAATACCATTTCTTGAGCTTCCAGGGGTCAACTGCCCTTACTCGCTTAGCCATTCAACCACCTTCTCATCTGCTTTCTGCAACGCTACGAGTGCGTCTCCCTCAAACCTCGCCTCTTGGCCGTTATAGCAGAGGGTGATGATCATTACCTCACCAGCACTGCCGCCTTATCCGGAGAGTACTTCCAGTTGGCGGGCAACTCGCCCTTGCGGCGATAGTAATCCGCCAGGCGGCGAATCTTAGACTCTACGAGGATGAGAGCAACCTTGTTGTGCATATCTTTGCGGTGCTTCTCAAGGTGCTTGCGAATCCTAACGGCACGGCGGATGAGATTCATGAGATCCTCCGGAATCTCGGAGGCTAGACCGTGCTCTTTCAAAATCTGGCGAATCTTCTTGCCAGTGATTGCCTTGACAGAAGGAATCCCGTACTGATCGCGCAAGACCAGGCCGATCTGCGCCTGGGAATAACCCTTCTTAGCCAGCTCCACCACCAAGGTCTCAACGTCCTCGGGCTTCGCGTTCACCCAGGACGGCGGAACCTTGGATGTGGGCGGAGTGGACCCTGACTTTCCCTTCTTACGTGCGTGCATTCTTGCCATCGCTATCCCCTCTATACAGTAGAAGGTCGTATTCAGGAGAGGGATACACTATAAAATCTTAACTCAGAGGTAGCGTGCTCTTCGCTTCACCTGCTCCACGCGCCGCCAAACATCTTCTGCTGCCCCATACTGTGAGTAGCCCTCGCGGAAGGCGGACCACCCTTCCTCTGCGATGTCAGAATGTGTGGCAACGAAGGACTTCTCAAAGCACACGAGATCCACGGCTTTATCCTCCAGCGAGTCAGAAATAGATCCCAATCCAAAATCCAGAACGTATATACCGTCGCCGGACAGGATCAGGTTGGACGTGGTCAGATCCCCATGAACGATGCGGTTCCGGTGGAGTGCGGCAACGATCGCACCGATTCTGCGCATGATTCCGTAATCCCCCGTTTCAAGGAGGTATTCCTTCACGCGCTGGCCAGAAACAAACTCCATGATGATTTCCATGCGTTCATCATCCACGGAATAGACTTCGGGGGTGTGGACACCGACGCGACGGGCACGATCTAGGAGCCGAGCTTCCCGACGCGTCCGCGCGCGGCGTATATGCTCGTCAAGCTCTGGAACACGATAGCGCTTTGGAATTCGTCGCTTGAGAATGGCAGGGCGACCATTATACATAATCTTGTAGAGTTCAGCCTCCGCCCCCCTCTTTATGAGCTCCACGAAGCACTGGGAGAAGAACTGTTTAAAGGGAATGAAGCAGATGGATACGTGCGGAGTTGGGAGAAGAAAAAGATCCAACGAATTGCAAGGGAGCGAATGATCCGCCTCTTTCAGCTAGCAGAGGAGAACGCAAGGGAGCACCCAGAGCGGGCTAGGCGCTACGTGGAGCTGGCAAGGAAAATAGGGCAGAGGTATAACGTGCGGATCCCGAAAGAGTGGAAATACAGGTTCTGCAAGAAGTGCAACAGCTTCTGGATCCCGGGAGAGACTGTAATCATACGGCTGAAGCCAGATCCGCAGCCGCACCTGGAATACATCTGCAAGGTCTGCGGAGCACGACGGAGAAAGGTTTATGAGCCCAGGAAAGAAAGTGAACCAACAGCAGACAGGTGATTTGTAATTCTATCGGTGGGGTTATAACAGGTGGGGGGCAAATACATACGTGGATGAGGAGTACCTGGAAGGGGAAGAGGGGCAGCAGAACTTCGCGTTCCAAGACGACAACGAGGTCAGCTCGGAAATAGTGGACAAGTTTGAGGAGTTCTTCAGGGTTGTGTATGAGAAAGAACTGGCAGAGTACATAGCAACGCACCCCGACGCGAGGAGCATTGTTATAGACTTTGCAAAACTGGAAGCATATGATTACGAGCTGGCGGACGCGCTGCTAGATAATCCGGACAAGTATCTAGACGCAATGGAATACGCGCTCGGCAGGATTGAAGTTCCAGGTCTCGAGAACCGCAAACTACGCGTGCGCGTGACAAACATCCCGGACGAGCGCAAACTCCTCGTGAGAAACATCACGGCGGACTACATTGGGAAAATGGTGGCGGCAGAGGGCATAGTGCGGCAGACAACGATGGTGCTGCCCAAACTGAAAGTAGCAAAGTGGTCCTGCCGAAAATGTGGAAGAACATATGATATCGTCCAGGACGGACAGAAGTTGAAGAAGCCGCCCGTGTGTGTTTGTGGAAGCAGGGATTTCGAACTCCTGCCAGACCAGTCAATATGGGTCGATTTCCAGCGCATACAGATACAAGAACCCATAGAATTCCTCCGTGGCGGCGAACAGGCCAGATTCATTGATATCTACCTGGAAGGGGACCTGACGAACAAGGTAAAGCCAGGAGATAGGGTGAACGTCGTCGGAATTCTCAGACTCGTAACGCCGGACGGGCGAAGGACCGTCTACGGCAAGTATATCGACGCCCTGTGGGTGGAACCAACACAGAAAGAGTTTGAGGAGCTAGAACCCACACCCGAGGAGATCGAACAGATCAAGGAACTGGCAAAGGATCCGGAAATCTACGAGAAGCTAAAGAAGTCCATCGCGCCAACGATCTACGGCCACGACGACATCAAGGAGGCAGTAGCTCTCCAACTATTCGGCGGTGTGAAAAAGGAGCTGCCCGACGGCACGCACATACGCGGAAACATACACATTCTCCTCATGGGCGATCCGGGTACAGGTAAATCTCAAATCCTCAGACACGCGGCAAAGATTGCCCCAAAGAGTATATACGTGGCAGGAAAAACTGCATCGGGGGCCGGACTCACGGCAACCGCTGAGAAGGACGAAATGGGGGAAGGGGGCTGGGTCATAAAGGCAGGAGCTCTAGTGCTGGCGTCAGGCGGTGTTGCGGCAGTGGACGAGTTTGACAAGATTGATCAGAAAGACCGCGCCGCGCTACACGAGGCAATGGAGCAGCAGACGATTAGCGTTGCAAAGGCAGGAATTGTGACAACATTCAAGGCAGATACGGCGATTCTTGCGGCGGCAAACCCCAAGAGGGGGCGTTTTGATCCATATCAGAACCCGATAGAGCAGATAAACATAGAACCCACAATTCTATCCCGTTTTGACCTCATGTTCATTGTCAAGGAGAAGCTGGACGAAGACAGGGACAGAAAGATTGCAGAGCATATTCTCAAGACGCACCTGGCAGGAGAGAAGAGAATGGCATATGAAAAGGGAACTGACGAACAACTAACCGCGGAAGAGGTCGAAGAGGCTGAAAAGCACGTGAAGCCACCAATTGACATAGAATTGCTGAGAAAATACATAGCATATGCGCGCGTCCACGTCGTGCCAGAACTGACGAAAGAAGCAATGGATAAGATTGTGGACTTCTACGTGAACCTGCGGAAACTCGGAAAGCAGCAGAACACAGTTCCAACGACGGCCAGACAACTAGAAGCACTTATTCGCCTGGCAGAGGCGTCAGCACGGGTGCGGCTCGCGGATAAAATTACGGTAGAAGATGCAGACAGGGCAATCCGCCTGGCGCAGGCATCGATGGAAGAAGTTCTCAAGGATCCAGAGACGGGAGCGATAGACTTCGACGTACTGACAACGGGAGAAACGAAGAGCAAGCGCGAGAAGGCCAAGATCGTGCTGAACATCGTGCGGGCAAAGTGCATAGACACGGACGCCGTGAGCGTGGACGAGGTCATCGAGGAAGCCGTGAACAGCTACAACATGGACCGCGAGGAAGTGCGCGAGATTCTAGAGAAGTTGAAGAAGGAAGGGGACCTATTTGAGCCAAGACACGGCTTAATCGCCCCCACGTGAAACGATGCGGGCATCCACAGCAAAGACACCGTCCCGCGTGGCAAAGATTGGATTCACGTCCACCTCTTTGAACTCAGGGTGCTCTGCAAGGAAGCGAGAGAACTCAGAGATGATTTTCGCCAGCTCATCTGTGTTCACGCGGAAGCCTCTGGCACCCTCCAAAATTTTTCTGCCCTTGAGGTCTGCAAACATACTCCTTGCTTCCTCCGGGGAGAATGGAGCGACACGGGCAGAAACGTCCTTATACACCTCTACAAAGATGCCACCGAGGCCAAACAGGACGACGGGGCCGAACTGAGGATCCTGCTTTCCACCAAGGAATAGCTCAACACCCGAAATCTGCTTCTGAACAAGGATGGGCGCATCAAATTGCTTCTGAAGCGCATAGAAATGATGTATAAGATCTTCCTGGCTAGACACTCCGAGCACGACCGCGCCAGCATCAGTCTTGTGAACAATCTTGTCAGAAACAGCCTTCAAAACGACGGGGTAACCAACACCCTCCGCAAAAGAGACTGCACGATCCACATCTCTAGTAAGAACCGATGGCACGAATGGAATCACGGCCTCCAACTTTTCCTGAGCAGTCCACGCGTCCAGCACATGTTCAGCCAAAGAAAACACCTCCCAACGTAGCGATCAGTCCGCCAAAAAATACCATCACCTGGGTATTCTTTGGCATAGGTACAATCATAGCAACAGCCATTGCAGCAAGCCCCACGAGCAGAAGCACATACTTCACAACCGCACGGGCTTTGCTATGCTTCTGAGGACGGTACGAAGACTCCAAATCACCCAAACGCGTCTCAATATCGTATACCTTCCGCTCGAGGACCGACAGACGATCTTCCAGGCGAGATATCGTAGAAACATATCTGTTCAGCTCCTCGCGGACACTGTCAAACAACAACTTCTTTGTGAGCTTCATCTGCGTGTCCACAATGCGGTTAACGTCCGCTGCAAGATCCTTCTTCATAGCCTCCGCTTTCTCATCAAACGCATCAGCAGCTATTTCCCGAATCTCGTTGCGTAGAACACGGAGCATATCGCGCTCTGCGAGAAGTATGAGCTTCCTTGCCTCATCCTCTGGAATGCCCATGGATTTCAAAGTATCTACAATCTCGTCGGAAGATGCTCCCTGACGAACCATTGCTTTGATGGTCTCAAGAACGTCGGCCATGTTGAGAATACGAGTCGAGAATTTAAAAGGGGTTGTTATGGGGAACTCCGCCCAAGGCAGCCAGGAGTCGGTCCGTAGCAATCCCAGATACCCTCAAGCGGGCCAGCCTAACTCCCGGCACGCCCAAATACAAGTGTTACCTTACCATCACCCCCTCCGTCCGCAAAGGGAAAAGGACGAGGGAGTATTTAAACAATATGTGTCACCACGAGTAGTGAAAACAGTTATACATAAGACTCGGCCAGAGATTATGTAAATTCAAACAAAGGCGTAAAGAGCGTAGAGCCCCAGGAATGCCAGCACTGTGGCAAAATACACGCCTTTATCCCATACGATAACTTTTGAGCCGTCCAGAGGATATATTGGAATCATATTAAACATGCCGAGGAACGTATTAACATATCCAACCGCGTAAACAACATTTGCAACAGCAGCGGGAAGGCCAAGTAGCAAAAGGGTAAAGGACACCGCAGCTATGGTGAAATTCACCAGCGGTCCGGCAAGGGATATGATCCCGTTATCACGGCGGTTCGGCTGCCCGAGAATATATACTGCACCTGGAGCAGCAAACACGAAGGGCGATGTCGCGGCAAGAAGAACAGCGAGAACCAGGCCCCACATCCATGCGCGATACTCTGCATAATAACCGAGGCGGATCGCGGAAAATTTGTGGCCCAGCTCGTGAAGTATGAACGCTGTTCCGACGACAAGAAGATACAGCGGCAAATGCTCTAGAAACGACTGGAAATGAATATCCCATGCAAATGCCACGGAAAGAGTAATCCACGATATTAGCAAATCTTGAATCTCCCGACTGCTGAACATCACCTTTTTATCTATCGGAGAACTATATTTAAATGAAAGGAAATGGACAACCGCGCTCAAGTCTCTGCGGAACTCCTTATTGTGATCGCCGCAATGGCGGCCTTGGCGCTGTTTCTCATAGACAAGATGAACGCATCGGCAAAAAAGCTAGGAGACAAATACGACAGCACGACGGATAAACTGGGCGACGCCATAGACAAGATCGGCGATAGCAAATGAGGGCGCAGGTAGCGCTGGATGCTTTAATCACAGCGACGGCAATGGCAGTAGCGGTGCTCGGAATAATAGGGGCGTATTACAAGGTGTGGAACGTCATATCAGATGGGCTTGCCGAAAAAAGGCTAAACTATGCAGTAGCACTGATAAAGGATGCTGCGCAAGGTTGTTCGGGGTCAGAATACGCCGTGCACCTACCCTACAATATCGACTACAAATGCGGGACGAACCACGTCACAATCAGCATTGGGGAAAAAGAACAGAAAATAAAGGGGATCCGCTGCGGCGCAGGAGTATCATCGGGGACCACACAGGACATATCCGTAGCGAACTGTGTGTTCCGTCCAATCACTTGACGCTGACGCGGAAACCACCATCCTGCTTCTCGGGAACGCGCTTGGGGAGGATGAGCTCGAGCACGCCGTTTCGATACGTCGCCTCAGCTTTCTCGGGAACCACAGGTGCTGGAAGCGCAATGGTGCGATAATACGTGGAGTACGAACGCTCCCGGATGTAATATCCGCGATCCGACTGCTCCCGGTCGCTCTTACGCTCTGCACGGATCACAACAGAGTCATCGTACACGCGCACATCAAGATCTTCCTTATTTACACCAGGAATCTCTGCGACGATGCGAATCTTATCACCCTCGTCTACAACATCCACGGGAGGCGCCACAAAACCAACATCCTGCGCAGATGTCACGGGCGCACGCATGAAATCCTCAAATACTCGGTCCAGATACTCGTGAAGCCTGCGAATCTCGCCAAACGGGTCGTAGAACATGATCTCACCCCCCCCTAAAGAGGATGAGCGCGAGGATGGAAAGAAGGTGGGCCAGTCCAGAGGTAGCCTAGATGTTAAACCACCTCCAGACCATCATGGCCATCACCCCCTTTCCATCCAATATTATTTCAGTATAGTTGAATTTTTAAATGTTATGACGATAAATTTTTGACGATGACAATAAAAACCATTACAATCGTACAGCGGGAGCGGCCGTACAGTGATGACCTAAACGAGAACATAGCATGGCTACTTGAAAGTCTAGGGATCAGCAGAGCAATGCTGCAAAAGTACTCGCGCATACTCACGGAAATTGCTAAATCTGGTGGGAAAATAAGTGCCACAGAGATCGCTGAGATCATTGGAGACCCGAGAACATCAATAACATACCATATCGGTAAGCTCGCAGAAATGGGAATAATATTGCGTGAAGGCAGGGGTTACCGACTGCGCGCTGGGACATTCCTGCGCAGCATCGAAGAAATGGAGAGAGACGTCATCCGCATGTTTGAGGACATGAAAAAAGTGGCCCAAATACTCGACGAACAGCTCGGGCTACCAAGGAGGTGAAAAATATGGTTACGCTCAAGGTGAAGCGTGCATACGATCGAGATGTTGGTAGAAAGGTTGTGAGAATTCCATCTGTTATTTTTGACGAGTTGGACATGAAGCAGGGGGACATCCTGCTCATCAAGGGGCAGAAGGAGACCGTCGCAAAGGCGCTCCGCCTTGCCCCTGAGGACGAGTATAGAAACCCGAACATCAT